>NZ_JAYSDA010000008.1:0-179053 GCF_041914625.1 Aquitalea pelogenes
GCTGACGACGGAATGGTTTGCCAGACGGGTGGATGGGCGCTACGAAAAGTGCATGGAGCGCGGTGGATTCCATTGACAGCAAGGGCGGTTCTCCCCTGTACTTACAGACGGGTAAGTAGCGGGGAAACATAAAGATGGCTCAGCCACGAAACTGCCTGGTCGGCATGCTGCTGACCGGGGCGGCATGTTGTGCCACGGCAGGAGAACTGCGGGTACTGGTGGATGACAGTACCAGAATGCCGCAGGCAAATATTGTAGATGACACACTGCAGGATGGCCTGCACCGCGATATCGGCCTCGCGCTGGCTGCCCGCTTGCAGCGTGCTGCCAGTTTTCGCGTCATGCCACGCAAGCGGCTGCTTCCCGCGCTGGAAGCAGGACAAGGGGATGTGGTGTGCCTGACATTGCCTGAATGGATGCCGGGCAAGGATTTGCGCTGGAGCCAGCCCTTCATGCAAAACCAGGACTTGCTGCTCAGCAGCCGGGCAGCTGCACCGCGCAAGCAGCTGACGGCGCTGGCCGGGCAACCGGTGGGAACGGTACTGGGCTTTGCCTACCCGGAATTGCAGGCCGCGCTGGGTGATGGTTTTGTGCGGGATGACGCGCATAGTCTGGAAGACAGCCTGCGCAAGCTGGCGGCCGGTCGCGTGCAGCACGTCATCAGCAACCGGCTGTATCTCGATTACCAGCTGGCGCATGGCCTGCAACTGCCGCCCATGCAGCCGCATCTGGTGATCAGCAGCTACCGCATGCGCTGTGCCCTGTCTGCCCGCAGCCCGATCAGCCTCACCGCGCTGAACCGGGCATTGGGGCAGTTGCAGCAGCAAGGCGCATTCGAGCGCATGCTGCAGCATTACCGTTGACCATTTACCAGTTCAGTTGGTGCCAGCCCTGCTGTGCCGCCACGGCGGCAAGCTTGGGGTCGGCATTCACCGTGTAAGCCACATCCACCGCCTGCAGCAACGGCACATCGTTGATGGAGTCGCTGTAACCGTGGCTGCCGGCCAGGCTCTGGCCATGTTGTTGCAGCCATTGTTGCAGGCGGATCACCTTGCCTTGCTGATAAGTCATCACGCCATGCGTGTGGCCGGTGTAGCAACCCGCCTCGGTGGCCAGCTGGATGGCCAGGAAATCATCCGCCCCCAGAAAGCGCGAGATCGGCCCCACCAGATGTTCGCCGGTGGCGGAGATCACCAGCAGGGTGCGTCCCTCGGCCTTGTAGCGTGCCAGCGTGTCGCGTGCCTGATCGAACACGATGGGGGCGATGATGTCGGCAATGAAACGCTCCACCCACTCGGCCACTTCCTCCACGCTGCGCCCCTGCATCGGTTGCAGGGTGAAGTCCATATAGTCCTCCATGCGCAATTCGCCACGGCGGTAGGCCGCCATCAGCTCGGCCTCGCGCGGCAGCATGTCGGCGGGGGCCAGACCATGTTGCACCATGAATTGCAGCCACAGGCTGGAGCTGTCGCCATCGGTGAGGGTGTCGTCCAGATCGAAAATGGCCAGCATCAACGCACCTCGCGCATGTCGTCGCGGCTGATTTGCAGGCGCACTTCGGTGCCAGCCGGCATCAGGTCGCTGGCGGTGCGGTTCAGCCGGTCCACTTGCAGGGTGACGCCCGCGCTTTCAATCTGGTAACGAATGATATTGCCCAGCAACTGGTGCTGGCGGATGGTGCCGGCCAGCGTGTCAGCCTGCTGGCTGTGTGCATCCAGCACGTGGATGGATTCCGGGCGGATGGCCATGTGGCCGTTGATGTTCAAGCCCAGCAGGCGCTGTGTCTCTGCCGCGCCCAGCAAATTGTAATTGCCCATGAAGCGGGCCACGAATTCGGTGGCCGGTTCGGTGTACACCATTTCGGCGCGGCCTTCCTGCTCCACCCGGCCCTGGTTCATCACGAAGATGCGGTCGGACATGGTGAGCGCTTCTTCCTGATCGTGGGTGACGAAAATGGTGGTCAGGCCCAGACGGCGCTGGATGTCGCGGATCTGCTCGCGCAGGTTCTTGCGGATGCGGGCATCCAGTGCCGACAGCGGTTCGTCCAGCAGCAGGATGCGCGGCTCCACCACCAGCGCGCGCGCCAGTGCCACCCGCTGACGCTGGCCGCCGGACAGTTCGTGCGGATAGTGGTTTTCCTTGCCGGAGAGCTCCACCAGCTTGATGACTTCCGCCACCTTGCGGGCAATCTCCGCGCCATCGCACTTGCGCATTTTCAGGCCAAAGCCGATGTTCTGCGTCACGTTCATATTGGGAAACAGCGCATAGCTCTGGAACACCATGCCGATGCCGCGCTTTTGCGGTGACTGGTGGGTGATGTCCTCGCCACCCACGCGGATGTGGCCGGAGGTGGGGGTTTCAAAACCGGCAATCATGCGCAGCACGGTGGTTTTGCCGCAGCCGGACGGGCCGAGGAAGGTGACGAATTCGCCCTGTTCGATGCTCATGTTGAAGTCGTGAACCACGACATGGTCGTCAAAGCGTTTGTGCAGATTATTGATGGTGAGGTAAGCCATGTGGTTTTCCTTGGATTCTGTCTGGGCTCAGGCCGTCTTGCGGGCCGGGCGGGCATTGCGGGCGAATACCTGGATCAGCCCCATCGAGGCCCAGGTCACCAGGAAGGCGATGATGGCCAGTGCCGAAGGCTCGTAAGCGCGGTTGGCACCGATCAGTTGCAGGTAAGGGCCAAAGGCCGGGCGGCCCAGCAGGCTGGCCATAGTGAATTCGCCAATCACCACCGCAAAGGTGAGAAACGCCCCGGACAGGATGGCCGACTTCACATTCGGGAAAATCACCTGCAGCAGGATGCTGGGCCAGCTGGCACCCAGGCTCTCGGCCGCTTCGGTCAGGGTGCGTACATCAATGGCGCGCAGGCCGGCGTCGATCGAGCGGTACAGATAGGGCAGGGCCAGCGTGACGTAGCTGCACATCAGCAAAAAGTCGGTGGCGCGGTCATTGCCGGTCAAGGGCAGCCAGGCGCTGCTGTTGTACAGCTTGAGGTAGCCGAACACGATGACAATGGCCGGAATCACCAGCGGCAGCAGGGTGATGAACTCCACCAGCGGACGCAGGCGTGGCAGCTTCAGCTGAATCCAGTAGGCCGTCGGCACCACCAGCAGAATGCCGACGATGATGGTAAGCACCGCCATCAGCGTGGAGTAGCCGAATGTGGCCTGAAAGCCGGGGTCGGACAGCACCACCTTGTAGGCTTCAAAGCTGTAGCCGTCGCGGTTCATTTTCAGGCTGAACTCGAAAGTGGCAATCAGCGGTAGCAAAAAGTAAATGGTGCCGATGGCAATGGCCACCCAGGCGCCCAGTCGCGATGTCGATTTCATTCACGCCCCCTTTCGGCGCGGCTGCGCAGCCAGATATAGCCGGCATTGGACAGGCCGGTCACCACAATCATGCCCAGTGCCAGTGCATAGCCCAGGTTCTGGTCGTGCAGCACATCGCCGCGAATCTGCGCGTACAGCAGGATGGGCACGATATTGAGCGAGCTGCCGGTCAGTGCGTATGCAGTGGCTACCGCGCCAAAGGCGTTGGCGAACAGCAGCAGGGTGGAGCCCAGAATGCTGGGCCACAGAATGGGCAGGGCAATATGCCACCAGTAGGCGACGCTGCTGCCGCCCAGGCTTTCGCAGGCTTCGCGCCATTCGGCACGCAGGCCGTCAATGGCCGGGGTGACAATCAGCACCATCAGCGGAATCTGGAAGTACAGATAAGTCAGCGTCAGGCCGATGAAGCTGAGAATGGAAAAGCCGGTGCTGTAAAGGTCGAAGTCGGCATAGTTGCGCAGCAGTACCGTCACCAGACCCATGCGGCCCAGCGTGGACAAAAAGGCAAACGACAGCGGAATACCGGCAAAGTTGGACGCCACGCCGGAGAAGGTCATCAGCGTGGGGCGAATCCAGGCGGGCAGGCCGCCCTGAATGGCCGCCAGCGCCAGCAACAGACCGATCAGGCTGCCACCCAGTGCGGACGCCGCGCTGACTTCAAAGCTGATCCAGTAGGCCGACAGAATGCTGTCGTCAAACAGTTTGGCAATATTGCCCAGGGTGAAATGGCCGTTGGCATCCTGGAACGCGCCTATCATCAGCGTGGCGGTGGGCAGGATGAGAAACAGCAGGGCAAACAGGAAAAACGGCACCACGCCCAGCCAGTTCAGGGCAGACGGTGCCAGTCTCTTGCGAGCCTGTCCGGCCTCGGGCGGGCAGTGTGTGACGGAATCGGGTGAAGTGGGCATCCGTGGTGCAGCCTCGTAAAAAATGGGGAAGCCCGGCATGGGCAGGGAGTCTGCCGTGCTGTTGTGCTGCCTGGTGGGCAGGTCGGGTCTGTCCCGGTGACAGGATGGGGTAAACGTCATGGCCGCCGCAGCGGCCATGACGGCAAGGCAGATCAGCAGTGCAGGCTTACTTGACGTTGCTGCCCACTACGCTGTCCCACTGCTTGGTGATGGTGGCCTTGTAGACCTCCTGCTGTTCCAGCGTGGGGAACACGGCCTTCTTGTAGTTGGCTGCGGCCGGCAGCTTGGACAGCAGGTCGGCCGGGACTTTCTTGCGTGCAGCCAGGTCGTTGAAGCGGCTGGGGTGGCAGTAGCCCTTCAGCCAGCCCAGTTGGCCTTCGTCGGAGTACAGGTATTCCATCCACAGCTTGGCGGCGTTCGGGTGCGGGGCGTAGGCGCTGATGGCCTGTACGTACACGCCGGCCACCACGCCGGTCTTCGGTACCACCACGGCCACTTTCGGGTTGCCCTTCAGGGTGTCGCGGTCGGCCAGGGCGTTGTAGTCCCAGCGCACGATGATGGGGGTGGTGCCCTGGGCCAGCGAGGCAGCCTTGCCGATTACCGGCACGAAGTTGCCATTCTTGTTCAGTTGCGAGAAGAACTTCAGGCCAGCGTCGGCAGCCTTGGCCGGGTTGCCGCCTGCTTGCGACAGGCCGGCAGCGTACACGCCCATGATGGCCTGGTTGGCAGTGCGCGGGTCACCGGCCAGCGCCACGGCATTCTTGTATTCCGGCTTCAGGAGGTCGGCCCAGTCAGCCGGTACCTTCTTGATGATGTCGGTGTTCACTTCGAAAGCCAGCACGCCGTAGTAGTCGCCGTACCAGTAGCCGTCCTTGTCTTTCACTTCGGCCGGAATGCTGTTCCAGGTGGATACCTTGTACGGCTGGATCAGGCCGGCTTCCTTGGCTTGCGGGCCAAAGGACAGGCCAACGTCGATCACGTCCGGCGCTTGCGGGCCCTTGTTGCCCTTGTTGGCCTTGATGGCCTCGACCTCGTCACCGGAGCCGGCATCCGGGTTCAGTTCGTTTACCTTGATGCCGTACTTGGCCTTGAAGCCGGCCAGCAGGTCGCCATAACCACACCAGTCATGCGGCAGGGCGATGGTGGTGAGTTCACCTTCCTGCTTTGCCGCCTTGATCAGGCTGTTCAGATCCTGTGCATGCACAGCGGAAGCACCAACACTCAGTGCGGACAAAACAACTGCGGCCATCAGCTTCTTGTTCATTGGGACGATCCTTTGGACTAGGTCAATTGAGCAGGGCGATCTTAGGCAGTGCAGATGACGAGATGATGTGCGGCAAGTTTCAGTTGCGTGTCAGTTGCATGAAGTCTCAGGGCCGACCTGTTCTGGCCATAATCCGACATGCTGTCGTGCGGCTGTCATACAGCTCTGCTAAACACTAAGCGGTAGCGCAATCAACGTGGACTAGTCCAGATCATGGCAACAGAAAATAATCAGACTCAGGTGGCCCAAATACGACAGTCCTTGCTGGCGCAGATGGCTGGTGGCCTGCTGCCACCGGGCAGCAAATTACCGGCAGAACGCACTTTGTCGCAGCTGTTTGATACCACTCGCATCACCCTGAAGGACGCCTTGCTGGCGCTGGAGGCGGAAGGCTGCATTTACCGCGAAGAGCGGCGCGGCTGGTTTGTGGCCCCGCCGCGGCTGGAGTACAACCCGCAATACCGTGGCCATTTCCAGCAGATGGTGCAACAGCAGCAACGGCGGGTGGATACCCGCGTGCTGTCATCGCGCAGCATGGTGGCGGCACCGGAAATCAGCCAGCGCCTGCAATTGCCCGCGCTGGCGCGGGTGTTGCAAATCTGCCGCCAGCGCAGCCTGGATGGCCGGGTAGTGCTGTATGTCGAGCATTACCTGAAGCCGGAATGCTTTCCCGGCATCATGCGCGAGGATTTGTCGCAATCCCTCACCGAACTCTACCAGCAGCATTACGGCCTCCATTACAGCCGCTCCCGCTTTGACATTACCCCCACGGCGGCGCGTGGTGCGGTGGCGCAGGCGCTGATGCTGGCCGATGGCTCGCCCATCTTGCGCATTGCCCGCATCAATTACGACCAGCAGCAGCGCATCATCGACTGCGATATCGAATACTGGCGGCACGATGCCATCCGCGTGACGGTGGACAGCCAGCCGCAGGCCTGAGCCGTGTGCAGCGCCATACCGCCATGCCATTGGCCTGAATGGCTGGTTTGCAGCGCGAAAAAGGCATGAATTAACAATTGCACACAGTTTTCTTACAAACGCTTACCAAGTGATACAGCAGGGCAACAGACGCTAGCCGGTGTGCGGTGCATGCTGCAAGCACGATAACAACACTGGAGAATCCTGATGAAAACCCGAGTCCATCGTCTGGCCGGCTGGCTGTTGCTGGCCGCTTCTGTCAGCAGCCTGACTGCTTGTGTCGTGACTCCGACTCGTACTCAGGTCGTCTACAAGCCGGTGCCGGTCACGGTCCAGGCCCCTGTCGCGGTGCGCTGGAACCCGGCCGAGCATCCTTATTACGGTCATGCGATGAGCGATTTGCGTCAGGCCCGCGCCTTGCTGGCACGGCAGGATGTACAGCCGGTACAGGATGATGAGCGCTGGGCTGTCGGTGCCATTGACGCCGCGCTGAAGGAAATGAGCCAGGCCTCCATTCAGGATGGCAAGAACCCCTGGCAGATTCCAGCTCCGGATGCGCGCCTGAACCCGACTGATCGATTCCATCAGGCCCTGCAATTGCTGGAACAGGCGCGTCGTGATGCCAGCCATCGCGAGGACGACCCCTGGGTGCGCGATCTGCAAGGCCGCATCCTGCATCATATCGATGATGCACACCGCGCCACCCAGCAGGCCATTGCCGACGCCTTGCGCTAAGACCTGATAACAAAACCCCCGCTCCAGCGTTGCGCCGCCTTGTCGTACTCCATGTACTGTCTACGGCGACGCGCCTTGGCCCGGGTGCTCTGCGAGGTTTTGTTCTCGGTTCTGAGCCCACCGTTTTTCCTGACTTACTGCAACAACAATAAAACCGCTTGCAACCCTGGGAGATCACTATGTCTACCTTGAAAAAAACACTGGCAACCCTGCTGCTGGCCGGTTCGGCCCTGCTGGCTGCTTCGGCGGCACAGGCTGACGACTGGCACGATAATGGCTGGCACCCGGACATGCGCCAGGACTGGCATGAAGGCATGCCCTGGCGTTTCGAGCAGCACCACTGGCACCCGGATGAGCACCCTTATTACATGCATGCCATGACCGATCTGCGTCTGGCGCGTGATCTGCTGGCCCGCCCGGATCAACCGCAGGTAGAGCAGGGCGAACACCGTGCAGTGGACGCCATCAACCAGGCTCTGCATGCCATGCACGATGCGGCCATCGATGATGGCAAGAACCCCTTCCAGCGCCTGCCGCCGGATGCCGAATACCGCCCGGACGACCGTTTCCACCAGGCCCTGCGTCTGCTGGACAAGGCCAGGCAGGATGCCAGCCATGAAGAGGACGACCCCTATCTGCGTGGTTTGCAGCACTTCATCATTGGCCAGATCGGCATGGCCCAGCATGCGGTGGATGACGCCATTCGCCAGGCACTGCGCTAAGCTGTTTACTGCCTGCCAGCCTCCGTCACAGCCATGCTGTTGCGGGGGCTTTGTCATTGCAGCGATGCCGCAGCCCACCGGGTTTTGCGCTACCATGCCGGCTGTTTGATGTTGACCAAGGATGCAACCATGACCCGTCTGCTCATCCTCTATACCGGTGGCACCATCGGCATGGACCACACCCCGGAGGGCCTCGCCCCCGTTCCCGGCCTGTTGCCGCGCCTGCTGGAGCGTTTCCGTACCCCGGCACTGGACTTTGACGTGGTGGAATACCCGCAACTGATCGACTCCTCCGCCATTGTCCCGGCCCAGTGGCAGCAACTGATTGACGATCTGGCCACGCGCTACGCCGCCTACGACGGCTTTGTGGTGGTGCATGGCACCGACACCATGGCCTACACCGCCAGCGTGCTGGCCTTTGCCCTGCAAGGCCTGGCCAAGCCGGTGATTGTCACCGGTGCGCAACTGCCGCTGGTCCATCCGCGTTCGGATGGCTGGAGCAATCTGGCCGATGCGCTGGAAGCCGCCAGCCAGCCGGATTTGCACGAAGTGTGCATCGCCTTCAACCGCCTGCTGCTGCGTGGCTGCCGTGCCCGCAAGCTGGATGCCGCCAGCTTTGCCGGTTTTGACAGCCCCAATGCCCCGGCCTTGGCCAGCTTTGGCATTCAGGCCCACTGGCAGCGCCAGCACTGGCTGCGTGCCAGCCAGCCTTTCCAGCCGGTGGCGCTGGATGTTTCGCTCAAGCTGGCAACTTTCTTCCTGACGCCGGGCTATACCAGCACGCTGGCCGGGCAGGCCATGCGGGAGGGTGATCTGGATGCTGCGGTGCTGATGAGCTATGGCAATGGCAATACCCCGGCCGACCCGGTACTGCTGGATGGTGTGGCGGCGCTTACTGCCCGTGGTGGTGCAGTCCTGAATATCAGCCAGGTGGTGCATGGCGCGGTGGAAGTAGGTGCTTATGCCGTCAGCCAGCCGCTGGCCCGTGCCGGTGCCATTGCCGGTGCCGACCTCACGCCGGAGGCGGCTACGGCCAAGCTGCTGGTGTTGCTGTCGCAAGGCCTGCGTGGTGATGCCCTGCGCCAGCAATTGTCCACGGTGCTGGTGGGCGAGAGCAGCTAACAGCGCATATTGCTCAGCCATGCAAGGCGTGCCAGTGGCACGCCTTTTTTATTGCTGCAGTAGTGTGGGAGTTGACTAAAAAATAAGCGGTGTTGAATTTTCCTGTATCTTCAATGATTTGCCGCATTTATCCACATCCCCTCCACATGGCGGTACACGGCTGGCGTGGAAAACTACGGCTATTGCTCAAAAAACAGGCAGTGTTGCAAAGTCGTTTCAATCTCAGTGACTTAGCTGCCTTGTCCACAGACCACACACAAGCCTGTCCCCGCTGCTTGTGTAAAAACAGCAGCCACGCCGCTTGTGCCGCTGCGCCGGACCAGCCTCATCCACCAGAAGTGGTTTTGCCTAAAAAATAAGCAATCAACAAAAAATGTCGCGGATTCATGCACTTGCCCCACTTGCCCACAGGCGATGCACAAGCCTGTCCCCGCGTGGTGTGTAAAACCCTTGTTTGGCCTGCATTGCGCTGGTTTTTTGCCCATACGGGGCCATGGCAGGACAGTTAAATGGTGGTACTAGCCGGCAGTTGCGTGGATTGCCTAAAAAACAGGCAGTGTGGAAAAGGACAGCCGGATCATGTACTTAGCCAATTTGCCCACAGACCGTGCACAAGGCTTTCCCCGGCTGGTGTGTAAAAATGCCGGCCAGACGGGAAATCCGGAGGCATGGCCGCCTGCAAGTGAACAACTGCTGGTGATCAAAAGATTGCCTAAAAAACAGGCAATGGCAAAAAGCCATTGTGGTATCAGCCACTTGCCGGTGTTTTCCACAGCTCGCGCACAGGGCTGTCCCCGCCAATGGTGAGAAAAGCGCTTTGTCCGGCACAAAACGTCGGCAAGACTACTGGCAGCGGGGCAAGCCGACGTATAATTACACTCTTTGGCAGCAGGTTTGCCGTGAGCATCATTCACCGAATCGCCGTGGTCGGACCGGAGTCCTGCGGCAAGAGCACCTTGTCGGCCCAGCTGGCCGCCAGCATGCAGACGCAAGGCATGCGCGCCGTCCATGTGACGGAATATGCACGTGACTACTACGCCAATCGCCCCTACCAGGTGGCGATGTCCGACATCGAAGCCATTGCCCACGGGCAGTTGCAAGCGGAGGAGGTGGCGGCCCGGCAGCACGACTGGCTGATCTGCGATACCACGGTGCTGACCTGCAAGATATGGGCGGAAGTGGCATTCGGGCAGGTATCGCCCGCCTTGTTGCAGCATTACCGCCCGCACGACTATGAGCTGACCCTGCTGACGGCGGCAGACATACCCTGGCAGCCCGATCCGCTGCGCAGCCATCCCGCAGAGCGCGACTGGCTGCTGGGCTTGTATCAGGCCGAGCTGGCGGCGGCGGGCATTGTTCCGGTCTTGCTGCACGGCAGTGAACAGCAACGTCTGCAGCAGGCCTGGCATGCCATCCGGCAACTGCCACAATGGCTTGATGGGTTGCCTAAAAAATAGTCAGTCGGCACAAAGCCTTTGGCATTCAATGGCTTGTCCTGTTTTTCCACAGGCCGCTCACAGGCCTGTCCCGCCGCCGGGTGGAAAACCGGTGGCAACTGCCTAAAAAACGGGCAGTGACGGATTTTGCTTTTCGCTCAAACAGTTGCAGGCCTTGTCCACAAGCGGTGCACAAGCCTGTCCAGAATGGATGTGTAAAAATGAAGGAAACCTTTGCCTTGCGTAATGACTACATTGCGCTGTGCGATTTGCTGAAAACCTGCAGCGTGTGTGCTTCCGGTGGCGAAGCCAAACATTTCATTGCCGAGGGCAATGTGGCGGTGGATGGCGTGCAGGAGCTGCGCAAGACCTGCAAGATCCGCCCCGGTCAGGTGGTGAGCGGCGACGGTTTCACCATCACGGTTGTCGCAGCCTGATGAGCGAGGCCGAACTGCCGCCGGATGACGACCCGATGCCGCAGCCGCCGTTTGAAGTCACCGACGACATGTGTTGCGGCAGTGGTTGTGACCCCTGCATCCTCGACACCTATTATGCCGAGCTGCGCGACTACCGCAGCCGACTGGCCGCCTGGCAGGCGCGGCACAACAAGGACGGACAATAAGCCATGGCCAGCATTGACCTGCATTTTCATTCACATGCCTCGGACGGCGCCCTGCCGCCGGCTGAAGTGATTGCCCGCGCGGCAGAGCGTGAAGCCACGCTGGTGGCGCTGACCGACCACGACTGCACCCGCGGTCTGGCCGATGCGCGTGCCGCCGCTGCCGCCCACGGTGTGGATTTCCTCAATGGCGTGGAAGTGTCCGTCACCTGGAATGGCAAGCACACCGTGCATATTGTCGGGCTGGGGATAGACCCGGAACATGCGGCACTCAAGGCGGGCTTGCAGTCCATCCGCGATGGCCGGGTGCAACGTGCACAGGAAATGTCCGACTCGCTGGCCCGCATCGGTATTCATGGCGCTTTCGAGGGCGCGATGGCGGTGTGTGAAAACCCGGAAATGGTGGGCCGTACCCACTTTGCCCGCTTTCTGGTGAACAGCGGCGAGGTCAAGGACGTGCGCACGGTGTTCCGCAAATACCTGACGCCGGGCAAGCCGGGTTATGTGCCGCATGAATGGGCGCGGCTGGCCGATGCCGTCGGCTGGATTGTTGCTTCCGGCGGTATGGCGGTGATTGCCCATCCCGGCCGTTACGATATGGGCCGCACCCTGATCGAGCGGTTGATTCTGGACTTCAAGGACGCTGGTGGCCAGGGCATCGAAGTGGCCAGCGGCAGCCACAGCCTGGACGACATGCACAAGTTTGCGCTGATTGCCCAGCGTTACGGCCTGTTGTCCAGTGCCGGCAGCGATTTCCATGCCCCGGGCGAAGGTGGCCGCGACGTGGGCCGTACTGATGACCTGCCGCCCATCTGCCAGCCGGTATGGCAGGCACTGCAGGAACGCATCATCCGCGCCCCGCGCGCGGCATAAACCAACACTAAAGCACACACATGGCACAGTTTTTCATGATTCACCCGGACAATCCGCAACAGCGGCTGATCCGGGAAGCCGCCAACATCCTGCGTAATGGCGGGGTGGTGGTGTATCCCACCGACTCTTGTTACGCGCTGGGCTGCATGCTGGGCGACAAGAAGGCGATGGAGCGCATTCTGGCCATCCGTCAGATCGAACTCAAACACCACCTGACGCTGGTGTGTCACAACCTGTCCGAGCTGGCCAACTACGCCCGCGTCGACAACAGCCAGTTCCGCCAGCTCAAGGCCGCCACGCCCGGCAGCTACACCTTCATCCTGCAGGCCACCAAGGAAGTGCCGCGCCGCACCCTGCATCCCAAGCGCGCCACCATCGGCCTGCGGGTGCCGGACCACAAGGTGGCACTGGCGCTGCTGGAAGAGCTGGGCGAGCCCATCCTGTCCTGTACCTTGCTGTTGCCGGGCGACGAGGAAGCACTGACCGACCCGTATGAAATCCGCGAGCGGCTGGAGCACGTGGTGGATGCGGTGATTGACGGTGGCTGGTGCGGCACCGAACCCACCACGGTGATTGACATGACCGATGGCGTGGAACTGCTGCGCCAGGGCAAGGGCGACGCGGCCATCTTCGGTCTGTAAAACCCGCACTGGAACCATCCGTGCCTGCCCCCATCTAGTGGGGGTCAACGTTTTCATTTGAAAAAGAAGCCATGGGCGATACCTCTCAACTGATCCAGCAGATCAGCATTTATGCCTTGCCAGTTTTGCTGGCCATTACCCTGCACGAAGCAGCGCATGCTTATGCGGCCAAACGTTTTGGCGATGCCACGGCCTATATGCTGGGCCGCATGACGCTGAACCCGCTCAAGCACATCGACCCGGTGGGCACGGTGCTGCTGCCGCTGTTGTCGCTGATGATGGGTGGCGTGCTGTTTGGCTGGGCCAAGCCGGTGCCGGTGAATTTCGGCGCGCTGCGCAATCCACGCGTGGGCATGCGCTGGGTGGCTGCCGCCGGGCCGCTTTCCAACTTTGTCATGGCGGTGATCTGGGTGCTGCTGTTCAAGCTGGCCATCGTCATGGATAACAGCTATACCGAGCCGCTGGCGCTGATGAGCAAGGCCGGCATCAATATCAACGTGATGCTGATGGTGCTCAACCTGCTGCCCTTGCTGCCGCTGGATGGCGGCCGCATCGTGGAAAGCCTGCTGCCACCCGGCATGGCCTACAAGTATTCCCGGCTGGAGCCCTATGGCATGTGGATCCTCATTGCGCTGCTGTTTACCGGCGCACTGATGCCGCTGCTCAATCCCTTGAGCAAGCTGGTGTATCATCTGCTCAGTCTGTTTCTCTAACTTGCGGGAGGCCGCCTTGCCCGGTGGCCGACACAGCCTGTACCGTCCGCGCAGCAGCATGCGCAGCCCGGCACAGGCTTTGTCATTCCCGGACCATCTGGAAATCACACCATGTTTGCCAATCGCATCCTTTCCGGCATGCGCCCCACGGGCAGCCTGCACCTGGGTCATTACCACGGCGTCATCAAGAACTGGGTAGAGCTGCAATCCAGCCACGACTGTTACTTCATGGTGGCCGACTGGCATGCGCTCACCACCAATTACGACGACGTGGCCATCATCGAAAAGAGCATCTGGGACATGGTGATCGACTGGCTGGCCGCTGGTGTCGACCCGGAAAAAGCCACGGTGTTCATCCAGTCCAAGGTGCCGCAGCATGCCGAGCTGCATCTGGCACTGTCCATGGTGACTCCGCTGTCCTGGCTGGAACGGGTTCCCACCTACAAGGACCAGATCGAAAAACTGTCCACCAAGGACCTGGGCACCTACGGCTTCCTCGGCTACCCGCTGCTGCAGGCGGCTGACATCCTGGTGTACAAGGCCGGGCTGGTGCCGGTGGGCGAAGACCAGGTACCGCATATCGAACTGACCCGCGAAGTGGCCCGCCGCTTCAACAACCTGTTTGGCCGCGAACCCAATTTCGATGAACTGGCCCAGGCCGCTGCCAAGAAAATCGGCAAGCAGGGCAAGCAGTTCATGCAGCAGCGCACTGCCTATCTGCAAGACGGCAATGCCGAAGCCCTGCAAGCTGCGCGCGAGATTCTGGCCGCCAGCCAGAACCTGGGCGTGGCCGACCGCGAACGTCTGGCCGGTTGGCTGGAAAACAAGGGCAAGACCATCCTGCCGGAGCCGGAAGCCAAGCTGACCGCCGCCTCGCGCATGCCGGGCCTGGATGGCCAGAAGATGTCCAAGTCCTACGGCAACACCATCACCATGCGCGAATCGCCGGAGCTGGTGAGCAAGAAGGTGAAGGCCATGCCGACCGACCCGGCCCGCGTGCGCCGCACTGATGCTGGTAATCCGGAAAAATGCCCGGTATGGCAGCTGCATCAGGTGTACAGCGACAACGACACCCGCGAATGGGTGAAAAAAGGCTGTACCAGCGCCGGCATCGGCTGTCTGGAATGCAAGCAGCCGGTGATTGACGGCGTGCTGCGCGAACAGCAACCGATGTTCGAACGTGCCGAGCAATACCTGACCCATCCGGACCGGGTAAAGGAAATCGTGTTCGAAGGCTGCCGCCGCGCCGAGAAGGTAGCCAAGGAAACCATGGGTGACGTGCGCGCTGCGATGGGGCTGGGTTTCTAAAGCTTCAGCCTGGGCAGCGCTTGCAGTACAAGGCCGGAACGGAAGTTCCGGCTTTTTCATTTTCCGGGGGCGGTGATTACCCCAGACTGATAGCCATATTCTGTTTCATGCGGCTTTTTCACTACGAGAAATTTGGGGGAGCGCGGAGTGCGTATATGGTGGTGAGTGGCAGGGAGGTGGAGATTCGAACCGATATGCCCGATCCCTCGTTGGCACGCGCCGACTGAATGGCCACGGGCAAGGTTTTAAGCCACCGCATGTCTGAGCGGCGTGACGATAGCGCGCCGCGAGTTCGGTGGCGCCTTGGCCGTGGTCGGGCAGGCGGAAATACGCGGGCCGTCGAGGTCGCCTGGGGTTGCAAGGGGGCTGGCGAGGCAGCCCCCTTGCCTGCTGGCGGGCAGCCCCGCCATACCACGCAGCCACATTGTCTGGCGCGAGCCAAAGAGGCATGGAGGTGGCATTTTGCTTTGTTGGCTGCTTAGTGCTCCAGTCGAGGCAAAAACACCTCCGCCAGCATGCAGCGGCAACTGCCGCCACCGACTGCTTCAATGGTGGGGATGGGGTTGACCACCGGCTGGCCGTGACGCTCCAGTACCCGTTGCTGTTGCGGGGTGAAGCCATTCCAGGCGCGTTGCGACATGGCCAGGAGCGGGGTGCCGTCCTGTGCCGCCAGTTGCAGGATATTGCCGCAAAAGTGCTGTTCCACTTGTTCATGACTGATGTGGATCACCTCGTGGGTGGATTCCAGCGCGGCCAGCACCCGTTGGCGTTGTTCCGGTTGATACAGGCTGTCGGCGCAGATCACGGCGATATCCTGTCCCACCGACATCATCACATTGCTGTGGTAGATGGGGACGCCGTGGCTGTCGGCGGTGTCGAACAACTGCACATCGTCCAGACCACGCAAGCGGGCGTAACGGTACAGCGCCAGCGGATGGCAGCGCTGCGAGCGGGCGGCATACACCCGGCGGCGGGCATGGTCGAAAATCATCACGCCGGTGCCTTCCAGAATCAGCTCTTCTTCCCACGGATGGCCCACCCAGCTGATCTGGTTGATCTGGTAATCATGTTGCAGCAACAGCCGCGCCAGTTCTTCCACCCGCCTTTCCTGCCGGCGGTTGGGCGTGTGCATGGGGTAGATGTGCAAGCTGCCATCGGCGCTGGTAGTAAACCAGTTGTTGGGAAATACCGCATCCGGGGTGGGAATGCCGTCCGGGCTCTTTTCCAGCACCATCACCCGCAGGCCGTGGTCTTGCAGACGGCGGGTCATGGTGTCGAACTCGGCCATGGCCTGGGCGGTGACGGCGGCGGCAGGCAGGTTCAGCCGGTGCTGGAACACATTGTCGGCACCGGTCTGTTCGTTAAAGGCAAAGTCGACCGGGCGCACCATGACCACGGCGCGAGCCAGCTGCGGTTGTGCCGGGCGGTTCAGCGACAGCGGCTGAATCCAGGGCAGATTCTGATTTCCCATGTGATGAATTCGGGGCGGAGTGTGGAGGGTGCTGGTATAGTAGCCAGATCAAGATCAAACAAAAAGTTGGATTTGTTTGACATTTCCATAATGATTTGGAATGGATTTTCACCTAGCCGCCCTCAAGGCCTTTGTCACCGCCGCACGTGAAGCCTCGTTTTCCCGCGCTGCCGACTGCCTGCACCTCACCCAGCCCGGTCTGTCCAAGCGCATCCGCAGCCTGGAGGATGGCCTGCGGGTGGAATTGTTCGACCGCATCGGCCGGCGCACCGTACTGACCGAAGCCGGGCGCGCCTTCCTGCCGCATGCGCTGCGCATTCTGGCCGAGGCCGAGCAGGCCAGCCAGCTGCTGCGCAGCCTGCAACCGGCCCAGGTGGGCAAGCTGCATCTGGCTACCACCCAGCACATCGGTCTGTATTACCTCAAGCCCGTGCTGGCCGATTTTGTGCGGCAGTATCCCGGCATTGATCTCACCGTGGATTTCAAGACCTCGGCCGAAACCCACAAGCTGCTGTGTCAGGGCGAGCTGGAACTGGGCTTCATGTCCGAACCGCCTTTGCATGAGCAGGCGCTGGACTATGTGGCGGTGCTGGAGGAAAGACTGTGCTTTGCCGTGGCCGGGCAGCACCCGCTGGCACTGCTGGACTCCCTCACCCTGCAGGACCTGGCACGCTATCCCGCGCTATTGCCCGGCAGCAATACCCGCTGCCGCCGGCTGATTGAAAACCTGTTCCAGCAACAGGCCACCCCGCTGGATGTGCGTGAGCCGTCCAATTATCTGGAAGCCCTGCGTATGCTGGTGGAAGCGGGGCTGGGCTGGACAGCGCTGCCGGAAGTGATGATCAGCAGCACGCTGTGCCGTCTGCCGCTGGCCGAGCACGAACCCTCGCGCACTATCATGCTGGCCTATCACCGCAAGGTCAGTCTGTCCGGCCCGGCGCGGCTGTTTCTGGAATGGGTCAAAACCCACCCGCTTGGCGTAAACTCTGCCGCATGAGTACCCCGACCTCGCCCGACAACTTTGCCCTGACTGCGCCGGAATTGCCGGCCGGCCTGCCTATTGCCCATGTGTTTGGCCAGCCGGTGCTGGAAGTGCCACAAGACCTGTTCATCCCGCCCGATGCCTTGCAGGTGATTCTGGAAAGCTTCGAAGGCCCGCTGGACTTGCTGCTCTACCTCATCCGCAAGCAAAACCTCGATGTGCTGAATATCCCCATGGCCGACATCACCCGCCAGTACATGGGCTATGTGGATGCCATGCGCGCCGAGCGGCTGGAGCTGGCGGCGGAATACCTGCTGATGGCGGCGCTGCTGATAGAAATCAAGTCGCGCCTGTTGCTGCCACGCCCGCCGCTGGATGAAGAAGGCGAACCGGACGACCCGCGTGCCGAACTGGTGCGCCGCCTGCTGGACTACGAACAGATGAAGCTGGCCGCGCTGGAGCTGGACAAGCTGCCGCAGGCCGACCGCGACTTTGCCTGGCTGGCGGTATTGATCGAGCAGGGGGCAGAAGCGCGGCTACCGGATGTCGCTGCGGTGGATCTGCGCCAGGCCTGGCTGGCCATCCTGTCCCGCGCCAGGCACAAGCGCAGCCACAAGGTGGAAAAGGACGAGCTGTCGGTGCGCGAGCAGATGAGCTGGATTCTGCGCTACCTGACAGGGCGCGAATACGTGCCGTTCGAGGAACTGTTCGAAGTCGACAAGGGCGTGGCCCATCTGGTGGTCAACTTCATCGCGGTGCTGGAACTGGTGAAGGAAGGGCTGATCAAGGTCAGCCAGGACGCCGCCTATCAGCCCATCTATGTGCGCATCGCCATCAACTGATGCCGCCCACTGTTGCATACAGCACAGTCGCGGACGAATAGACAGTGTCGCTCGCGTGGATTTCATGTAAAATCCGCGCCTTCCCCCGCGCAATGTATTTCGCTCCCGTACCCCGCAAGCCGGGCCGGGCGATATCAGGTCCGATGACCACCATCACCGACTTAAACTATCTCAAGATCGTGCTGGAAACGGCATTGTTGACCGCGACGGAACCCTTGTCGGTATCCCAGCTCAAAAAGCTGTTTACCGAAGACATCAAGGCAGCCCTGCTCAACGACATCCTGGAAGACATCCAGGCTGACTGGCGTGGCCGCGGTGTGGAACTGGTGAAACTGGCCAGTGGCTGGCGCTTTCGCGCCCGGGCCGAATTCACCCCCTACCTGTCACGGCTGAACCCGGAAAAACCGCCGCGTTATTCGCGTGCCGTGATGGAAACCCTGGCGATTATCGCCTACAAACAACCTGTTACCCGTGGTGATATCGAATCCATCCGTGGCGTGTCGGTATCCACCAGTGTGATGCAAACCCTGCTGGAGCGGGGTTGGATTGAAGTAATCGGGCACAAGGACGTGCCCGGCCGGCCGGGGCTGTATGCCACCACCCGCAAGTTTCTGGATGATCTTGGCTTTGTTTCGCTAAGGGATCTGCCACCGTTGGCAGACTTGGGAACACTGGTCATACCCGATGCCCAGCCACAAGAGATCGGCAGCGAAGACGCCGAAGACACTCTCCCCCTCGACGATGAGGCGGACAATCTGGAGCCACTGGCAGAGTAGCCCGTGCGCTCGTACTGAAAGAGCATGATTTATGTCTACCAAAGGACAAAACAACGCCCGCCAGCCGGTGGCGCGTGTAAAGGGCCGCGAAAGCACCAGCCAGCGCCGTCAGCCTGACGCCGCACGTGGCAATGCCCCGCAGCAGCAAGGCCGTGGCAAGCCGGGAGGCTTTGGCAAACCGCGCAACCCGCAAGAAGCCGGTGGCAAGCCGCAAGGTCGCCGCCCGGCACCGCGCGATGCCTATGGCAACCTGATGCAGCCGCAAGCCGGTGCCGCCCCGCACGAAAGCGCACCGCTGTTCAAGATGAGCCGTGCCGAACTGGCACAAATGGAACTGCAACGCCAGGCCCGTGGCCTGCCGCGTGATGAAAACGGCGAACCCAACGGTAATGTGGCCGAGCCGAAAAAACCGGCCAGCAACCGCCGCAAGGAAACCGTGAACCGCCGTGGCGAAGTACAGGCCAAGCCCGCAGGCACCGGCAAGCGCAACCAGTCGGAAAACAATCGCCAGCAACAGGCTGCCCGTCGTCAGGAAAAGGCCGAGCGCCTGCAAGCTGAAGGTGGCGAAGCCCTGCAACACGAGCGCCGCTTTGGCAACAAGAATGCCGCCATGCCGGTGGCCGATGGTGAACAAAGCCCGCGCGAACAGCGTCGTGCTCCCGCCGCGGGCAAACCGCGTGCAGAAGGCAAGTCGCTGGTGATCAAGGCAAAAAAGTTGCGTCTGCGCAGCCCGAGTCAGGACGTGAAAGAAAAGTCCAAGCGGCTGCGCGAGGTACGCCTCGACAAGGAACAGATTGAACCGGTACGTCTGCAAAAGGCGCTGTCGGCATCCGGTGTTGGCTCCCGTCGCGAGATGGAAGAGTGGATTGAAGCCGGCTTGGTGATGGTCAATGGCAAAAAAGCCAATCTGGGCGACCGTGTCGGCCCGGAAGACCGCGTCACCGCCAAGGGCGACGTGATCAAGCTCAAATGGGCTGACCGTCTGCCGCGCGTCATCATGTACCACAAGCAGGAAGGCGAAATCGTTTCGCGTGACGACCCGGAAGGCCGTGTCAGCGTGTTCGACCGCCTGCCACAGGCCAAGAGCAGCCGCTGGGTGGCCATCGGCCGTCTTGACGTCAACACTTCCGGCCTGTTGCTGATCACCACCAGCGGTGAACTGGCCAACCGCATGATGCACCCCAGCTTCGAAGTGGAGCGTGAATACGCGGTGCGCGTGCTGGGCGAGCTGACCCCGGAAATCGCCAAGGAAATGACCGCCGGTGTCGAGCTGGAAGACGGCCCGGCTGCCTTCCAGCGCGTATTCCAGCGCGGTGGTGCCGAAGAAGGCGCCAACCAGTGGTACAACGTGGTGATCAAGGAAGGGCGTAACCGCGAAGTGCGTCGCATGTTCGAACACTTCGGCCTCACTGTCAGCCGTCTGATCCGCGTCCGCTTTGGCAACCTGGGCCTGCCCCCGCGCCTGAAGCGCGGTCAGTTCTACGAACTGAACGAAGCCGAAGTGGCTGCGGTGATGAAATGGTCTGACCTCACCATGACCGGCCGCAAGAAAACCCGCGGCAGCAAGGGCGAGTGAGCCGCCGCCATTGGCCGTCGCTGACGGCACTGGCGACGCGTGCAGGCAAATGGGTGGCTGCCTTGCGGTCACCCGTTTTGCATTCTGACGACGTGTCGCATCAAGGCAGGCAGCAGGCAACCCTGCCTGGGGCGGCTGCCCGCTTGCTGGCTGGCAAGCGCGGTCCGCGTGCCTCGGTGGTCATCATCCAGGATGGCCGGCTGTTGATGATGCAGCGCATCAAGAATGGCAAGGAATACTATGTCCTGCCCGGCGGCACCATCAAGTCTGGCGAAACCCCGGCCATGGCCGCGGTGCGAGAGACGCGCGAGGAAACCGGGCTGAATGTCTGGCTGGCCGAGCAGCTGGATGTACTGGAACACAAGGGACGCATCGAGCACGTCTTCCTGGCCAGCAAGTTTCGTGGCACGCTGCGCCTGGGCGGGCCGGAACTGGCACGCATGACCGAGGACAACCAGTATCATTTGCTGTGGCTGGACTATCAGCAGTTGCAGCAGTTGAAACTGCGGCCGAAAAACCTGCTGATGTATTGCCAGGAATGGCTGTTGCCGCCGCACAAATAATGGCTTGATGAACCCGCCGTACCGCTTTCACGCAAGCGGACTGCAACCCAAGGCTGGAAGATTCGCATGAGCAAGGCATTTACCCGAGAAAACGACGAAGCAGAAGACGATCTGCCAGCCGAACAGCGGCTGCCCGCGTCCAGCAAGAACTACATCACCCCCGGTGGCTGGTTGCGGCTGAAGGACGAGCTGTACCAGCTGGTCAACAAGGAAAGGCCGGAAGTGGTGCAGATCGTCAACTGGGCTGCCAGCAATGGCGATCGCTCGGAAAACGGCGACTATCTGTACGGCAAGCGCCGCTTGCGCGAAATCGACCGCCGCATCCGCTTTTTGACCAAGCGGCTGGAGCTGGCCGAAGTGGTGGACCCGGAAGCCCGTGAGGCGACAGATCAGGTGTTTTTCTCCGCCACCGTGCTGATTGAGCGCGGCGATGGCAGCGAGCAATTGCTGCGTATTGTCGGAGTGGATGAAATCGATCTGTCGCGTGGCCATATCAGCTGGATTTCACCGATTGCCCGCACACTGATCAAGGCGCGCGAAGGCGACACCGTGCTGTTTCGCGGGCCGGATGGCGACGAGGATATCGAGATCCTGGAAGTGCGCTACGAGAAAATCAGCTGAACCCACCAGGTTTGGTCACAAGCAAAAGCCCGTGCAGTTTGCACGGGCTTTTTTGCGTCCGGGGCTGCGTATTGTCCCTAGTGCTTGCCTTCGTCTGGCTCCTGACGGCCAGCCAGCTGGCTGTTGACCGCCATCCAGTCGCGGGTGGCGGTGTCGCCAATGCGGCTGAAAGCCTGGCTGAGCAGGCGGGCTTGCTCCTTGTGCAGGGCTTCTTCCAGCTTGCGGCCTTCGCTGGTGAGCGACAGTTGCTTCACCCGTTTGTCGTGGCTGGCCGCCACGCTGGCAATCAGCCCCATTTCCACCAGCTGGCGCAAGGGCATGTTGATGGCCTGCTTGGTGACATCCAGCGCACCCAGCAGGTCCTTGACCGACAGGCCGGGATAGCGGGCCACAAAGAACAGGATGCGGTGATGAACGCGGGCCAGGCCACGGCGGGCCAGTATTTCATCCGGCTTGGCGGTAAACGCCTTGTAGGCATGGAAGAACACTTCCATCGCCGCGCGCAGGTCAATCGAGCTATCAGTGTCAGGCATGTTGACGACTTCCCCGCCTAGGGGTAAATTAGGTCAAAAAAATTGACGTTTATTGTTCGTTGGATTGGCACAGCAGTAAACCATATGGCGGTAGCAGCCCAACAACAACACTGCTACAGGAGCTCCGCTTCCGTAGGCTTACCACCCTCGGCCACGGCGATATGGTTGACATACTGATGTGACAATCAGGGAGATTACCATGTTTTCAGAACGTATCGAACGACTGATGGGTTCGCTGATCCGCGAAATTCTGGCCGCGGCACAGCGCCCTGAAGTCATTTCCTTTGCCGGCGGCCTGCCGGCAGCCAGCTGTCTGCCCAAGCTGGACTTTACCGGCATGCCGCAGTCACTGGCGCAATATGGCACGACCGAGGGTGAACCGGAACTGCGTGAGCTGATTGCTGCCCAGGCGCGCAAGATGGGGCTGGACTGTACTGCCCAGCAGGTGCTGGTGCTGTCCGGCTCGCAACAGGCCATCGACCTTGCGTCCAAGCTGTTCATCGATCCGGGTACACCGCTGGTGACCGAAGGCCCCACCTATCTGGCCGCCTTGCAGTCATTCAAGCTGTTTGGTGCCAAAATCACCGCCGTGGCACAGGAAAACGGCCAGCTGTCGCCGGACAAGCTGGATCAAGCCCTGCGTACGGCCAAGCCGCGGCTGACCTATCTGATTCCCAGCTTCCAGAACCCGTCCGGTGCCTGTTACAGCGAGGAAAACCGCCGTGCACTGGCCGAGGTGATCGACAGCCATGGCCTGCCGGTTTACGAGGATGATCCGTACCGCGCACTGTCCTACGATGGCGAAGCACCGGCACCGCTGGTGAGCCACCTGAAGAACACGCCGTGGATTTATGCCGGTTCCTTCTCCAAGACCCTGGCACCGGGCTTGCGCGAAGGTTATCTGATTGCTTCGCCGGAACTCTACCCGCATCTGGTCAAGCTCAAGCAATCCACCGACCTGCACAGCAATCGTCCCGGTCAGTGGTTCATTGCCCAGCAACTGGCCAGCCCGGATTTCCCGGCTCACCTGCAATCCTTGCGCGATACCTACCGCGTTGGCCGCGATGCCATGCAGCTTGCGCTGGAAAAGCATTTTGCCGATCTGGCAGACTGGCAGGTTCCCAAGGGTGGGCTGTTCTTCTGGCTGACGCTGAAGCGGCCGCAAGATACCCGCGAGCTGCTGAAAGTGGCGCTGGCTAAGTGTAATGTCGCCTTCATGCCGGGTGAGCCGTTCTACCCCGATCCGGAAGATGGCATTGGACATTTGCGGCTCAATTTCAGCCACGCAGCACCGGAACGGATTGAAGAGGGCATTGCGCGACTGGCTGCCTTGGTACGTGCTGCACAAGACTGAGTCCCTTCGGTATTGGCCAACAAAAAGCCGCTCAAGAAGAGCGGCTTTTTTCTTGCTGCAGTTGGCTGGTTTCAGCTGCCGATAGGCCCTGCGCCTTCCAGCATGGTCACCCCGGCAAGGCCGGAACGGAACACGGCATGTTGCAGGGTTTCCACCGCCTTTTTACGGAAGAACTGCTTGCGGGTTACCAGCAGGACCCGGCGCTCGGGTGCCGGAGCCTCGAAGGGGACTACCGACAACAGGCTGTCATCGCCGGGGCCGATGGAGGTGGATGGCATCACCGTCACCCCCATGCCGCTGGCCACCATGTGGCGGATGGTGTTGAGCGAGCTGCCTTGCAAGGTGCTGGCCAGGCCCGAGTGGTGGTTCTGCTTGCTGGCCAGTTCGCTGCATGCCTGCAACACCTGATCGCGGAAGCAGTTGCCCTGGGTCAGCAGCAGCACGCTTTCGTCGGTCAGCTGGCTGGCATTGACGCAGTCCTGCTTTTCCCAGGGATGACCCTTGGGCGTGGCCACGACAAAGGGCTCGTCATACAGCGGCCAGGCCACCGTACCGGCTTCTTCGAACGGGTCGGCCACGATGATGGCGTCCACTTCACCGCGCTTGAGCATTTCTGCCAGACGCGCGGTGTAGTTCTCTTCCAGGATCAGCGGCATGTCCGGTGCCAGAATGCGCAGCGC
The DNA here is from genome assembly GCF_041914625.1 of Aquitalea pelogenes. Classification (NCBI taxonomy): domain Bacteria; kingdom Pseudomonadati; phylum Pseudomonadota; class Betaproteobacteria; order Neisseriales; family Chromobacteriaceae; genus Aquitalea; species Aquitalea pelogenes. The sequence continues at coordinate 23,993 of NZ_JAYSDA010000008.1, forward strand.
CGGAATCAGCCGTGGCAGCAAGTAGGGGCTGATGGTGAAGATCACACCCAGCTTGAGCGGCCCCACCAGCTCGTTCTGGTGTTCGCCGGCCAGTCGCTTGACGGTTTCGGCTTCCTCCAGCACGCGCTGTGACTGCTCGATGATGCGTTCACCAATTTCCGTCACCGCCACTTCCTGGCCACCACGCTCGAACAGGGTGATGCCCAGTTCGTCTTCCAGCTTCTTGATGGCGATGGACAAAGTGGGCTGGCTGACAAAGCAGCTTTGTGCGGCGCGACCAAAATGGCGCTCGCGCGCCACGGCCACGATGTAGCGGAGTTCGGTCAGCGTCATGGTTTAGCGTTGATGCTCCGGCAGTACGATATTCACTTCCAGTACTTCGAAGTCGTCCTGGCGCTCCACCTGTACCTTGATATCGTCCAGATTGACCGACACGTACTTGGAGATCACCTCCATCAGCTCGCGCTGCAGTGCTGGCAGATAGTCCGGTGCGCTGCGGCCATTGCGCTCATGCGCCAGGATGATCTGCAGACGCTCTCTGGCAATGGCAGCGGTTTTCTGTCGTTTGCCGAACAGGATGTCGATAAGAGACATGGTTTAACCTCCGAACAGGCGCTTGAGCAAACTCACTTTGGGTGCATCAAGGAAGCGCATGGGGCGATCTTCGCCCAGGAAACGTGCAATCACGTCAGAATAGGCTTCGGCTACGTCGCTGCCCTTCAGATGAATGGCAGGGGTACCGGAGTTGGAGGCTTGCAGTACGGTTTGCGATTCCGGAATCACGCCGATCAGCGGCACGCGCAGGATTTCCTTCACGTCATCCACCGACAGCATTTCGCCCTTGTCCACGCGGGCAGGGGAGTAGCGGGTAATCAGCAGGTGCTCTTTCACCGGCTCGCCACCTTGTTCGGCGCGGCGCGATTTGGAGGCCAGAATGCCCAGGATACGGTCGGAGTCGCGTACCGAAGAGACTTCCGGGTTGGTGACGATCAGCGCTTCATCGGCAAAGTAGAGCGCCATCAATGCGCCTTTTTCAATACCGGCCGGGGAGTCGCACACAATGTACTCAAAGCCGCTGTCGGCCAGATCCTTCAGTACTTTTTCCACGCCTTCCTGCGACAGGGCATCCTTGTCGCGGGTTTGCGAGGCCGGAATGATGTACAGGTTGTCGCAGTTCTTGTCCTTGATCAGGGCCTGGTTCAGCGAGGCTTCGCCATTCACCACATTGATCAGGTCGTATACCACGCGGCGTTCGCAACCCATGATCAGGTCCAGGTTGCGCAGGCCGACGTCAAAGTCGATCACCACGGTCTTGTGGCCGCGCAGGGCCAGGCCGGAGGCAAAGCTGGCACTGGTGGTGGTTTTGCCGACACCACCTTTGCCGGAAGTCACGACGATGATTTTTGCCACGGTAAATCCTTTGATGTGAATTATTCGCCAAGCGCGGTCATGACCAGGCGCTCGTTCTCAAGTTGAATCTGGGTCGGCTTGCCCTTGATGCTCTCCGGCAAGGCCTGTTCGATAGTGCGATAGACGCCGGCAATGGAAACCAGTTCGGCTTCCATGCTGCGTACAAAAATGCGTGCGGCGGTATTGCCCCGTGCACCAGCCAGCGCACGGCCACGCAGCGGGGCGTAGACATGGATGTTGCCATCAGCAATCACTTCGGCACCGGCGCTCACCATGGCCAGTACCACCAGATCGCAGCCACGGGCGTAAATCTGCTGGCCGGCACGTACCGGCCGGTCCACGATCATGGTGCCGGGCGGCGGTGCCACCACGGCGGCGGCTTCTGCCGGTTTGTTCTGGCTTTCGCTGCTGCTTTGGGTGGAGCGGGCCGGCGTTACGCCACGCACATAAGCCAGGCCGTAGCGGCTGGCCACTTCCGCCATGGATGTTTCCGGATGACGCAGGGCAACCACGCGGATGCCATGACGGCTGAGCATGGGCAGCAGCCGGCCGTATTCGGTGTCGGCAGCTTGCGGCAGGCCTTCCACATCCAGCAAAAAGGCTTCGGCCGGTGCATCACCGGCCGGACCGAAGCGGGCATCCAGGGCGGTGGTGAGTTCTTCCAGATTGTCCGTGTGGAGAATCAGGGCCAGCAGATCGAGGCTGGCAGATTTGATGTCAAAGGCGTTGGCCGCAGAGCTCATGGGTAGGCTTTATATAAATAGATTTCTTCTATGGAGCGAGTTTACTGGCTTGCACTGCCCCTTTCAATGGCGCTGAATCAATCTGCATGCGGTGAGGGGTCTGCATTTTGCGCTGCAAAAAAAATCGTTGACGCCAGCGCCAGGAAATAGTCTTGCAACTGTAATGCTTTTGGAATGTTGCTGTTGTAAAAACACATACAAAATAGCTGTTTAGCTGATTGTGCGCTGCAACATTTTCTTGACCGCATACGCTGCTTTGGTTAAATTACGTTTGCTGCTGTGCAGCATCGGCGGCGAAACGGTTGTTGTGACTGTAAAGCTGAGTTGTATATCGACATTTCCAGGAGTAGCCATGTTTACCAATACCCAAGAATTCTCTGCTCTCGGCCAGGCGCAATTTGACAAAGCCGTTCGCCTGTCCTCCATCGTTCTGGCCGGTGCCGAACGCTTCGCCAGCCTGCAGCTGGAACTGACCCGCAAGCTGCTGGACAGCAATGCCAAGCATTTCAAGGCATTGACCGAAGTGAAGGACCCGAAGGCATTTGCCGAACTGCAAACCAGTCTGGCACAACCCAGCCTGGACCAGGCATTCAGCGTGGCACGTGAAGTGTACGATGTTGCCGTTGCCACCCAGGGCGAACTGACCACTTTTGTGGAAGAGCAACTGGCAGAACAGAACAAGCTGTTGCTGACCAATCTGGATCGCCTGTCCAAAAACGCACCGGCAGGTTCCGATGTTGCAGTTTCTGCACTGAAGACCCTGGTCACCAGCTCCAACGCCGCTTTTGAAAGCGTGTCCAAGACCGCCAAGAAAGTAAGCGCTGAAATTGCTGAAGCCAGCGTGGAAGCTGCCAGCAAGCAAGCCAAGGCTACCGCTGCTGCAGTAAGCCGCAAAAAGCCGGCTGCTGCTACACCTGCTGCCTGATCCAGCTTGGCTGAACGATAAAAACCCGCCATCTGGCGGGTTTTTTTATCAGATTAAAACCCCTCTCTCGCTTTCAGAAAGGAAAGCGAGGCTCCCTTACAAGGTAAGGGCGGGGGGATAGGGATTGGATGGGAAGGCTGCGGAATATAGTGCTTAATCGGAAGGCCCGGCTTTGCCGGGTCCAGCACAAATGTACCAATACTTTGTCTGCAGCCTGAAAACCCGCCATCTGGCGGGTTTTTTTGTTTGCTCAGTCCGCTTTGGGTGGCTGTTTGGGCTGCAAGACAGCAAACACCTGCTGCAAGATGTCATGCAAGGTGTCGCGTTGCTGCATGGCCAGCACAATCAGCAGGGCCAGATTGGCGGCAAAGTGCGTCTGGCTGGCGTGTGGCAGGGCAAAGCGTTGGCGCACTGAGGCGCTGTCAGCGGTATCTGGCGCAATGCCGTGGCTGCGCAGATAAGCCTGCGAAAGCTGCAACAGTTTGTCAGCGATTTGCCATTGCTGCTGCATCAGTGCTTCCCAATCGAGCAGTTGCGGGTTTGCTGTCGGAGGAGATTGCTGCCATGCCAGTTGCCAGGCGTGTTGCAAGGCTTGCATTACATGATGGGTGTAGCGCGCACTGCCAGAGGGGCCGCAGTGTAGCCAGGCCCCGGCCAGCGGAGCGCAATGATCCAGCCACTGCACGGCAGCAGGAGAGAGTGGTGCGCTGCTGCCGCACAACAGCATGAAGCCCAGTACTTCGCCTTGTGGCTGCCAGCTGGCACAAATTTCCACCAGTTGCTTGCCATGCTGGCGGCAGTGTTCGCTGCGTGCCGCCAGTGCCTGACTGTCGTCTGTTGCCAGATCCAGCCAGCAATTTTCCGCAAGATAGCCCTCCCAGTCAGGTGGCAGCCACAGCGGGCTTTCCTCCGGCACCTGGCACGGCAAACCGGCTGCCAGCAATCGCTGGCAGGTCCAGTGCAGTTGAGGTGAGGTGCCGTGAGGCTGAAACATGGGTGAGCCTTAAATGAGCAATTGCCTGTTCTGAACGGCAAGACCAAGATTGTTGATAAACCAGCCAAGTGCCTTGCCTGGACATTCTTCTTTCCAGGCATAGAACATTTTGGTGCAACTACGTTTTTCCTTCAGTGATTTTTCCACAAGTTGGCCACTTTGCAGATAAGGCGTGGCAAGCATGCGTGGCAAATAGCCGATTCCGAGCCCTGCCACCATCAAGGCCAGTTTGGCATCCAGGGTGTGGACGGTGAGGACGTCCTGGCCATCCAGAATCCCAGCTGTGCGGGTGGGCAGGCGGCGCGAGGTGTCTCCCAGCGAAATGATGCGGTGCTGGCGCAGGGTATGGGCCGCCAGTGGTTCCGCCGCGCAGGCCAGCGGGTGATTCGGGCTGACCAGAAACGCAAAGTCGATGGAGCCGATTTCACGGAAGAAGTAATCCCCGGCCGGTGGATGTCCCGGCGCTCCCAGTACCAGATCGGCACGCGCGTCATACAGCGCATCCCAGATGCCGCCAAATACTTCGCGGTTAAAGCGCAGCTGGGTGCCGCTGCCCAATTCGTCAAAGCGCTGGATCAGCGGAATGAGCTGTTCGAACGGAATGAGGTCGCCAATGGTGATGACCAGCTCGCTTTCCCAGCCTGCCGCCTGTTGCTGCAGCCGGTGTTCGACACTGCGTGCGGCATCCAGCAGGTAGCGTCCGTCGCGCAGCAGCAGCTCACCCGCCGGGGTAAGCCGGGCGCGGTGACCGCTGCGGTCGAACAACGTGATATCAAGGTCCTGTTCCAGTTTCTGGATGACATAGCTCACCGCAGAGGTGACGCGGTGCAATTCGTCCGCAGCTGCGGCAAAGCTGCCGTTACGGTCGATGGCATCCAGAACCAGCAGAGCATCAAGGGATAATTTCATGTTCAAAATTATTGAATGAACTGTTCAGATCATTTCGCTATGAATGGGAATTTATCGCGTTTAATATTCACTTCACCAACCCGATGCAAGTAAATAAGCCAATACTAGCAAAGTAATTCTACGTATTCATGGCGAATTGTCATCAAAAAAATTGAATATTTTTTTATGACGCGTGGCTGTTAATGCTTGCATTCATGCTTAATGAATGGAGTGAATCATGTTGAAAAAATTGATGCTGGCTGTTGTTGTTTCCAATGCTCTGGTCGCCGTTGCCATGGCCGACAGCGATGTACGCAGCCGTCCGGACAAGGATGTCCTCAAGCGTTATGAACAACAAATGAGCCAAAGCGATGCCCAGCGCAAGGCTGCTGATGAGTATGCTGGCAAGGCTATTGCCGCCAATCCGGCAGACTACCGTAATCATTGATCCGGTCAGGCAAACAAAAACGCCAGTGCATGCACTGGCGTTTTTTTGTCCGTGGCGGACACAAGCCTGCAGTGCAGGCCGTGTGAAGCAATTACTTGCCGAAGCGTTCAATGCCTTCCACCAGTTCGGTCTTGGCATCTTCCAGCGTGCCCCAACCGTGGATCTTGACCCATTTGCCTTTTTCCAGATCCTTGTAGTGCTCGAAGAAGTGCACCATCTGGGCACGCAGCAGTTCCGGCAGGTCTTCCAGCTTCTGGATGGACTTGTACATCGGGCACAGCTTTTCCACCGGTACGGCAACCAGCTTGGCATCGATGCCGCCGTCGTCTTCCATCTTGATCAGACCCAGTGCGCGACAGCGGATCACCACGCCCGGCGGCAGCGGGAAGGGGGTAACCACCAGCACGTCAACCGGGTCGCCATCGCCAGCCAGGGTTTGCGGCACGAAGCCGTAGTTGGCCGGGTACATCATGGAGGTGCCCATGAAACGGTCAACCACCAGGGTGTTCCACTCTTTGTCGAATTCGTATTTGATCGGCGCAGCGTTGGCGGAGATTTCGATCACGACGTTAAAGTCGCCCGGCATGTCTTTGCCCGGGCCGATGAGTTCCAGGTTCATCAGGCAGAATCCTTTGTTAATGGTGGTTGTTTACACGGAATTTCTTGCAGGATTATATCAGCAGCTGCCGTGTTGTGCGGTGCACAGGTATAATCTTTGACGGATTTGTGCACCAATCGGGAACACTATGTTTGACACGCTGATTACCGAATTTGACAAGGGTTTGCGCACCCTGTTTGCGCCGGCGCAAAGCCAGCGTCCACGGCCGGATGCCGGGCTGGATGAGGCCGAACTCAGCGCCGAGGAAAAGCGTCATGCCATCGGCCTGATGCGGGTAAACCACTGTGGCGAAGTGTGCGCACAGGCGCTGTATCAGGGGCAGGCCCTGACTGCACGCAATCCGGCCGCGCGCGAAGCCTTGCAGCATGCCGCATTTGAAGAAGTGGAACACCTGGCCTGGACCGAGCAGCGCATTCGCGAGCTGGGTGGTCAGCCCAGTCTGTTAGGCCCGCTGTGGTACACCGGCTCGCTGGCTATTGGTGTGACGGCAGGCTTGCTGGGTGACAAGTGGAATCTGGGTTTTCTGGAAGAAACCGAACACCAGGTTGGCGCGCACCTGGATAGCCACCTGACTGCCTTGCCGGCAGCGGATGCCAAGAGCCGTGCCATTGTCAGTCAGATGCGGGATGACGAACTGCGCCATGCCGACATGGCGCACGAATATGGTGCGGCCCGCTTGCCGGCACCGGTGAAGGGCTTGATGAAACTGACAGCCAAGGTGATGACGGTCAGCAGTTACCGGGTTTGATGCCTGATCAGGACATGTGTTGAAGATGCCACCTGCGGGTGGCATTTTTGTTGACTGATGGAATGCAGCAAAGTGGCTTTGGTGGCCGGAAATGAAAAAAGCCCAGTCTTGCGACTGGGCTGATTTCTGAATCCTGGCGTCCCCACGGGGAATCGAACCCCGGCTACCGCCGTGAAAGGGCGGTGTTCTAACCGCTAAACTATAGGGACTTTGGTGCACCCGGAGCGATTCGAACGCCCGACCCTTTGGTTCGTAGCCAAATACTCTATCCAACTGAGCTACGGGTGCAAAGTGGCGTCCCCACGGGGAATCGAACCCCGGCTACCGCCGTGAAAGGGCGGTGTTCTAACCGCTAAACTATAGGGACTTTGGTGCACCCGGAGCGATTCGAACGCCCGACCCTTTGGTTCGTAGCCAAATACTCTATCCAACTGAGCTACGGGTGCACTGTCTCGCAAGACGTTTTGTCTTTCGAGAGGGCGAACTATACCGATACGGTTTTTTAGTGTCAACACTTTTGCAGCAATTTTTTTTCCGGACTGATCGGGCGGCTTGGCGACACTGTTGCAGGCAACACAGCAAAACCACGATGGTTGCATCGGCAGGCCGTGGGGCGGTGTTAAGATGGCGCGCTTACCCGCCATGTTGCAGCCGGCTGATACCGGCTGTCCGCGCTTTGATGATTATTCCGACGAGATTGCATGCTGTTTGATATTCCCTGGGCGATTGTCGACCTTGAAACCACCGGTGGCCATATCGGCCGCGACCGCATTACCGAAATCGGCCTGATCCTGCTGGATGGCGAGCGGCAGCAGCGTTATCAGACCCTGGTCAATCCCTTGCAGCCGATTCCGCCCTTCATCGAAAACATGACCGGCATCAGCAATGCCATGGTGGAAGCTGCCGCGCCGTTCAGTACCATTGCCGCCGATTTGCTGCCCATGCTGCAAGGGCGTTTGTTGCTGGCGCATAACGTCCGTTTTGACTATGGCTTCTTGCGCAACGAGTTCCGCCGTGTCGGGCTGCGCTTGCAAAGCGCCACGCTGTGCACGGTCAAGTTGTCGCGGCGTCTTTATCCCCAACACTTCAAGCACAATCTGGACAGCATCATTCAGCGGCATGGCCTGCAACTGCCAGACCGGCACCGGGCAATGGCGGATGCCGAAGCCTTGTTGCTGTTCCTGCAGGCAGCCTGTGCCGAGCTGGGCGAGGCGTCAGTAAAGGAAGCCATCCAGCATGTATTGGCCCAGCCCGAGCTGCCGCCCGGCGTGGATGCCGCATTGGTGGATGACCTGCCCGACCTGCCGGGGGTCTATACCCTGTGGGGCGAGGCCGACCAGGCCTTGTACGTGGGACGTGCCAGCAATGTGCGCGCCAAGGTGGTGTCGCAACTGGCGCAGGATGGCAAATACGGCAAGCAGCCGGTGATTGGCCGCACGGTAACGCGCATCAGCTGTCAGGAGACGATAGGGGATCTGGGCGCGGCCTTGCTGGAACAGCAGCTCATGCGGCAGCTCAAGCCGTTTTACAACCACCGCAGCCGTCTGGCCAGCGAGGTGTGCTCCATCCAGCTGGATCATGCGCAAGGCGAATTCCTGCGGCCGATGATAGTCATGGCCGAGCAGCTGGATTTCAGCCGTACCGCCGATTTGTATGGCTTGTTCCGCAGCCCGAAAGAAGCGCGCAAGGCGCTGGCTGACATTGCCAATGGTCATGCCCTGTGCCAGTCGGTACTGGGGGTGGAAACGGTGACCACGCGCAAGGGCGCGGGCTGTGTGGCGTTGAAAGGCGGGCGCTGCCGGGGAGCCTGTGTCGGGCGCGAAGCCGCGCCCTCACACAATATGCGCTTGTTGCAGGCCTTGACGCGCTTGCGGATCAAGGCGTGGGAGTTTCCCGGCCCGCTGGCGGTAGTGGAAACCGATGAAGTGACCGGCAGTGCCATTGAGCATGTGTTCGATCAATGGTGCTATCTGGGCTCGCGCCCGGCTGGGGAGAGCAGCTTGCAGGGCAGTCCGTGCTTTGACATCGATACCTACAAGCTGCTGGATGCCTATCTGAAAAAGCCCAATCCCAACAGCAGCTTGCGTTTGTTGTCCTAGACGCGGGCTGGCTTATTCGTGCATGGCCTGGAAGCCGCGCAAGCGGCTTTCGATGATGCGTGGGTTTTCGCCATTGGCGATGGCCACCAGGCCTTCCACCACCATTTCCTTCATGGCGATTTCCGCTGCCACCAGGTGCTTGAGCTTGTTGGCCACTGGCAGGAAAAACAGGTTGGCCGAGCCTACGCCATACACGGTGGCGACAAAGGCCACGGCAATGCCGGCACCCAGTTTGGAAGGGTCGGACAGGTTTTCCATCACGTGAATCAGGCCCAGCACCGCGCCCAGAATACCCATGGTGGGCGAGTAGCCGCCAGCGGATTCCCACACTCTTGCCGCTTGCTTGCGGGCGTGTTCGAACATGCCGATTTCCACTTCCATCACGCCGCGCAGTACTTCCGGTTCGGCTCCGTCCACTACCATTTGCAGGGCTTTCTTGGTGAAGGGATCCTTTTGCTGGGCGACATAGCCTTCCAGTGACAGCAGGCCGCCACGGCGGGCAGTCTGGCTCCAGTTCACCACTTCGCGGATCAGTTTTTCATTGTCTTGCGGCGGCGGCTGGAAAATCCACTTGAGCATGCGGATGCCGGCGACAAACTGGCGCGGGGTGCTTTGCAGCATGACGGCGCTCATGGTGCCGCCAATCACGATCATGAAGGCCGTCAGTTGCAGCAGGGAGCCGATATTGCCCCCTTCCAGTGCCTGGCCGGCGATGATGGCCGTCAGGCCCATGACAATGGCAATGATGCTGATCTTGTCCACGCTTGATTCCGTTATCGTTGTCTGTGCAAGCAGATGGCTTTACAGCCATTTCAGGCTGCTGACAAAGTTATTTGGTGCGATTGTACTGGCCCCGGCAAAGCCGGGCCTTCTGACTAACTGCTTGATTCCGCAGCCTTTCCATCTATTCCCAATCCCCCCACCCTTTCCCTGAAAGGGAACCTCGCTTTCCTTTCAGAAAGCGAGAATCGGTGTCAAGTGTCCGCGTCTGCATTACAGCCATTCCTTCATTTTGGCCCGGATACGGGCGATCGCCTGGGTGTGCAGCTGGCAGACGCGGGATTCAGACACCTCCAGCACCGCACCGATTTCCTTCAGGTTCAGCTCTTGCTCGTAATACAGCGCCATCACCAGCTGATCCCGTTCCGGCAGGGTCTTGATGGCATCCACCAGTGCCTGGCGGAAATCCCCGTCGGCCAGCACCTGCAAGGGATTGGGCGCATTGCTGTCTTCGATGTTGGCAATGGCGTCGTTCAGGGTTTCGCCTTCGCCATCGGAAAAGTCTTCAAAGTGCACCAGGCTCAGGCCTTTGCAGTCGCCCAGCATGCTTTGGTAATCATCCAGTTCCACACCCAAGGCTTCGGCAATTTCCGATTCCAGCGGCGCGCGGCCCAGTTGCTGTTCCAGTTTGTTGATGCTGTCTTCAATCTGTCGTGCCTGACGGCGGGCCTGACGCGGCAGCCAGTCTTCGCGGCGCAGTTCGTCCAGCATGGCACCACGGATGCGCTGGCTGGCAAAGGTTTCAAACTGCACGCCTTGCAGCGGGTCGAATTGCCGCGCGGCATCAATCAGGCCGATGATGCCCACTTGCACCAGATCGTCCATTTCAACGGAAGCCGGCAGGCGCGCCATCAGCATGCCCGCCAGTTTTTTCACCAGCGGCAGGTGTTGCTGCACGTCGATTTCCGGGGTGGTAACAGCCGCGGCATAGCCTTTGCGGCGCAAGGACGGCAATGTCATCGTCGTTTGGCTCCATCGGCTTCGGCCCAGTCGCGCGAAGTGGCAATCAGCATGTCCATGAAACCGGTATCGTGACGCTCTGTTTCCGGGCTATCCCATTGTGGCAACACGGCCGCCAGCTGGGCAAAGGCTGCGGCGGCCTCGCTGTCGGGAAAAGCTTCCATCAGTGGCCGGCGCAATGCCTGGCTGCGGCGCACGGCGTTGTCGGCCGGCACAAAACCGACCCAGCGCAGCGAGACGCTGAGAAATTCGCTGGTGACGGCTGCAAGGCGGTTGAACAGGTCACGCGCTTCTTCCAGATGGCGGGCGCGATTGACCAGCACATTGAAGCGCTGGCGGCCAAAACCACTGGAAAGACGCTTGATGTTGGCGTAGGCGGTGGTCATGGAGTCGGCCGCCGGGCTGAGTACCAGCACCAGATTGTCCGCCACGCTGGCCGGGACAGGATCGGTAGCGGTAACAGGCACGTCTATCATCAGCACGCTGCTGTCGCGTTCCAGGGCGGCAAACTCGCTGCCCAGTCTCAGCCATAGCTGGGCAGAAAACAGTGCGCGTTCTTCCGGGCGGGCATACAGGTTGATCAACTGGATGCCCTGGCGCGAGGTGGTCATCATTTCATCCAGCCCGCCCACGCTCACCATCTGGCTTTCCAACGTGGCGGTGGTGGGTGTGCCCAGACGGCGCGCCTGCACCTGACCCAGGCTGCAGTCCACCACCAGCGGGCGATGGCCGGCATAAGCCAGGCCCAGTGACAACTCGGTCACCAGTGTGCTGGCACCGGCCTTGTCCGAACCGATGAAGGCGTAGCTGGGCGCGCGGCCGGACTGGGCAGTCAGACGGCGCAGGCTGGCGGCCTGGTCGTGCATGGCACCATTCATAACCAGCTGGCCTGTGCGGAGTTCATGATGGGCAGTTCATCACCCTGCAGGCTGAACGGTGAGCCGGGCTGCGGCGCGCGCAAGGCACGGTCTACCAGGAAGGCGGCATTGGCCGAGTGCAGGTCTTCCGGCACGCGCTGGCCATTGGTGATGTAAAACAGCTTGAGGCGGTTGCGGATGATGACATCCATGCTGGGCCCCATGCTCACGGCTTCGTCGATCTTGGACAGGATGCAGCCGGCCAGGCCGTTGCCACGGTAGTGGCGCACCACGTCTTCCAGCGTGTGGCCGTCGGCATTGGCAGCCAGCAGTAGCAGGCGTTCCACCTGGCGGCCTGCGCCACGGAACATCTCGATCTGGCCGGTCACGCGCGCATCACGCTGGCTCATGCCGACGGTGTCGATGAATACCAGGTGGCGGTTGGACAGGTCGGCCAGGGTCAGCTGCAGGTCACCTTCGTTCTGGATGGAGAACACCGGAATGCCGAGAATCTTGCCGTAGATACGCAGTTGGTCCTGCGCGCCAATCCGGTAGCTGTCGGTGGTGATCAGCGCCACATGCTGTGCACCGAAGCGCATGGTGGCATGCGCGGCCAGCTTGGCCACCGTGGTGGTCTTGCCCACGCCGGTGGGGCCTACCAGAGCATACACGCCACCCTTGTCCATGATGTCGTGATTGGCATCGGCGCATTTCAGATTGTGCATCAGCGCCGAGCGTGCCCATTTGATGGCGATGTCACCTTCATACTGGGCCGGCATTTTTTCAATCAGCTGGCGGATGAGGTTGGCAGAGAAGCCCATGGCCAGCAGATGCTTGAACAGCTCGATGCGGTTGGGGGTCTTGCCCTCCATGTCCGACCAGGCAAAGCTGGCCAGCTGGCTTTGCAACAGGCTGCGCAGCAACTTGATTTCATCGCCGATCTGCTTGAGCTCCTGCGCCATCATTTCCGGCTCTTCTTCGGCCGGGGCTGGCGCCGCCTTGCTGCGTGGTGGTACGGCGCTGCCATTGCTGGCCGGGCCGGCAGCCACGGTCTGCATCTTCACCAGTGATTCGGGCACGATGCTGGCCGGTGTGGGCCGTGCCGGAGGCGGCGTTTGCGGGCTGACGTTGAAATTGACAGCCGAGGTATCGGCCAGCGAAGGCTCGATACGTTGCTGCGGGCGCGGCGGTGGAGTGTCGATGCGCGGTGGGGCCGGGCTTTCCAGCGGCTCCACCGGCATGGCATAGGTACGGGCAATGGCGCGGTTGGTCGCACCGGCAGCTGGTGCCGGTGGCGCAACCGGACGGCTTACCGCCGGCGCATTGCGGGCCGGGTGCTTGCTGCCGGGGGTGGACAGATTGGTGGCCAGGTTGGCGACGTCTGCATCCGCCACGGCCATGATCTCTACGCCGCCCCCCATTGTCGGGCGATTGGACAAGATGAGGGCGTCGGCACCCAGTTCCTCGCGGACCTGTCTGAGTGCATCACGTGTGGTTTTTCCGAAGAATTTTTTTACCACCATTGTTTATCAGCCCTTGCTTCCCCCAATTACCGCAATTATACGAATGGATTTATTGTCAGGTACTTCATTATGCGAGATCACACGCAGTTGTGGGAGTGCTCTTCTCAAGAATCGTGCCAACAAGGGACGTAAACCCGGTGGCGTAAGCAATACCGGATTGTAACCTTGAATTTCCACCTGCTCGGCCTGTTGTGCTGCACTGGAGAGCAGGTTTTCCGCCAGTCCGGGTTCCAGCCCGCCACCGGTTTTGGAATTGACCGCCTGCGACAGTACGTTTTCCAGCGCCGGGTCCAGCGTCATCAAGGGCAATTCGGTTTCGCCGGGGAACAGTTGCTGCACGATCACCCGTGCCAGCGCAGTGCGCACCGCCGAGGTCAGGTCGTCCACATCCTGGGTGGTGCTGATATGGTCGGCCAGCGTTTCCAGAATGGTGCGGAAGTCGCGGATGTGAATGCCATCGGTAAGCAGCTGCTGCAATACCTTCTGCAAAATGCCGATGGGAACAATCTTGGGCACCAGGTCTTCCACCAACTTGGGCGACTCCTTGGCCTGGTGGTCGATCAGCGCCTGGACTTCCTCGCGGCCCAGCAGTTCTGCTGCGTGGGTTTGCAGCAGGTTGGAAATATGCGTGGCCACCACGGTGCTGGAGTCCACCACGGTGTAGCCCATTTGCTGGGCTTCCTCGCGCCGGGCGGCATCAATCCATACCGCGGGCAGGCCGAAGGCCGGGTCGGTGGTGGGGGTACCGGGCATGGTGCCATTCACCCGGCCCGGGTTGATGGCCAGGTATTGACCGATATAAGCCTCGCCCTGACCAACTTCTACGCCTTTGAGCAGGATACGGTAGGCGTTGGGCTTGATTTCCAGATTGTCGCGAATGTGTACCGCAGGCACCAGAAAGCCCAGTTCCTGGGCGATTTTCTTGCGGATGCCGCGAATACGGCGCAGCAATTCGCCGTCCTGGGTGCGGTCTACCAGCGGAATCAGGCGGTAGCCTACTTCCAGCCCCAGTGCATCCACATGCTGCACGTCGTTCCAGCTGACTTCGGCCATGGGCTGGTCGGGCGGGGCAGCCGCCTGTGCCTGCTGCTGGCTGGCCTGCACGGCAGCGGCTTTTTCCTTCTTGTCCATGGTCCAGCCCAGAAAACCCAGCAGGCTGGCAATCAGCAGGAAGGAGAAGTGCGGCATGTTGGGAATCAGGCCGATCATGCCAATGACCGCCGCGGTGATGTACAGCACCTGCGGTTTGGCAAACAGCTGGCCGAAGAACTGCTCCGACATGTCCTTGTCGGTGCCCACGCGCGACACCACGATACCGGCGGCGGTGGAGATGATCAGCGCCGGAATCTGGGCGACCAGGCCGTCACCGATGGTGAGCAGGGTGTAAGTCTTGGCGGCGGTGCCTGCGTCCAGATCATGCTGCACTACACCGACGATCAGGCCGCCGACAATATTGATGATGATGATCATGATGCCGGCCATGGCATCGCCGCGCACGAATTTGGAAGCACCGTCCATGGAACCGAAGAAGTTGGCTTCCTCGGCAATGGTGGAGCGGCGCTTGCGTGCTTCGTCTTCGCCGATCAGGCCGGCGTTCAGGTCGGCGTCAATCGCCATCTGCTTGCCGGGCATGGCATCCAGGGTGAAGCGGGCCGACACTTCGGCAATCCGCCCGGCACCCTTGGTGATCACCACGAAGTTGATGATGGTAATGATGACAAAGACGACGATACCAATGGCAACGTTGTCGCCGATCAGGAAGTGGGCAAAGGATTCGATCACCTTGCCGGCAGCATCCGGGCCGCTGTGGCCTTCCAGCAGGATCACCCGGCTGGACGCCACGTTCAGCGACAGGCGCAGCAGGGTAGTGACCAGCAGCACCGAGGGGAAGGAGGAAAAGTCCAGCGGCTTGCGGACATTGATGCCCACCAGCAGCACGATCACCGACACCGCAATGTTGAAGGTAAAGAACATGTCCAGCAGCACCGGCGGCAACGGCAATACCATCATCGACAAAATGAGGATGATGAGAATAGGGCCGGCCAGCTTGGTGACGTTGAACTGCTTCAACAGGGTGAGGAAATTATCCATCCGTAATTATGGTCTCGCTTTCGGGGCCGCATCTTGCTGGCGTTTGCTTTCCGGGTCAAGGTCAGCCGGGACATCCAGCTGGTCCGGGAAAACCGGTGCCAGCCCGCCATTGTACTCGTAGGCTTTCAACTGGTAGACATAGGCCAGGATCTGCGCTGCCGCAGTATACAGCCTGGCGGGGATTTCCCGTCCCAATTCGCCATGGAAATACAGTGCCCGGGCAAAGCTGGGTGAACGCATCACCGTGACCTTGTGCTCCTTGCCAGTGGCGATAATCTTTTCTGCCAGCTTCAGGGTGCCCATGGCCACGATTTCCGGCGCCTGCATGCCTTCCTCGTATTTCAGTGCCACCGCGTAGTGGGTCGGGTTGGTCACAATCACGTTGGCCTTGGGGATTTCCTGCATCATGCGTTTGCGTGCGGCTTCGCGCTGCAACTGGCGAATGCGGCCCTTGACCTCGGGCGAGCCTTCCATTTCCTTGTATTCCTGCTTGATCTCTTCCTTGGTCATGCGCAGCTGCTTGTGGTAGTTCCACAGCTGGAAGGGCACGTCGATCACCACCAGCATCAGCATGGCGGCGGTGACGATGAAAAAGGTGGTGATCAGCATGTCGGTCATCTTGAGGATGCCTGCTTCCAGCGGCATGGACAGCAAACCCAGGATGTCGGTGCGCTCGCGCCAGATGATCCACACGGCCACACCGCCGATCAGCATGCTCTTGAGGATGGCTTTCAGGCCTTCGGTGGCCGAGTTGAGCGAGAAGATGCGCTTGATGCCGCTGGCCGGGTTCAGCTTGGTCAGCTTGGGTTCCAGCGGTGCCAGGGTGAAGTTCCAGCCGCCGATCAGGATGGGCGTGGCCACCGCCACGATGGCAAGGCCGCCAAAAATGGGCAGCAACTGCCACAGCATGCCGAACATGGCTTCCTTGAAGCGGATGATGGCCGGCTCGGCCTGGGCTACCGTGTGCTGATCAAAAATCAGCAGCTGCTTCATCATGACCATGATGGCCGTGCCCAGCTTGCCTCCCAGCGTCATCAGCAGGGCGACTCCGGTCATGGTGACGGCGAAGGTGGACAATTCCCGCGAGCGGGGAACATTGCCATCATCCCGCGCGGTTTGCAGCCGTTTGGCTGACGCGGGTTCGGTCCGTTCGAGATCGGAATCTTCTGCCATTGAGCCCCTGTTTTCTGACGTTGTATTTTAAAGCGGATGGTAGCGTATGCCGGGGGCGGCAGGCCAGCCCCTTTTGCCGTATGGGTATTGGCTTTGCCGCTGGGAAGAGCTGTGCTGTGCACCGCCAGCTCAGGTACAATCCGCAGATTGAACTTGATGGATGGCAGCATGAAACAGTACCTCGACCTGATGCGCCATGTGCTGGAACATGGCCATGACAAGTCCGACCGCACCGGCACCGGCACCCGCTCGGTGTTTGGCTACCAGATGCGCTTCGACCTGCAACAGGGTTTTCCGCTGGTCACCACCAAGAAATGCCACCTGCGTTCCATCATTCACGAATTGCTGTGGTTTTTGTCCGGCGACACCAATATCCGTTATCTGAAGGAAAACGGCGTTTCCATCTGGGATGAGTGGGCCGATGAAAACGGCGACCTGGGTCCGGTCTACGGCTACCAGTGGCGCAGCTGGCCGGCGCCGGATGGCCGCCATATCGACCAGATCAGCAATGTGGTGGAGATGATCAAGCGCAATCCCGATTCGCGCCGTCTGATCGTGTCGGCCTGGAACCCGGCGCTGGTGGACGAAATGGCACTGCCGCCTTGCCACAGCCTGTTCCAGTTTTATGTGGCGGATGGCAAGTTGTCCTGCCAGCTGTATCAGCGCTCGGCTGACATTTTCCTGGGTGTGCCGTTCAATATCGCCTCCTATGCCTTGCTCACCATGATGGTGGCGCAGGTGTGCGGCCTCAAGCCCGGTGATTTCGTGCATACGCTGGGTGATGCCCACCTGTATAGCAACCACCTGGAGCAGACCCGTCTGCAACTGAGCCGCGAACCACGTCCGCTGCCGCAGATGAAGATTAACCCGGCCGTGACCGACCTGTTTGCCTTCACCTTCGATGATTTCACGCTGGAAGGTTACGACCCGCATCCGCACATCAAGGGAGCGGTAGCCGTATGAGCAAGCCTGTACTGACCCTGGTGGCGGCCAAGGCGCGCAATGGCGTGATCGGCATCAACAACACCTTGCCCTGGCATTTGCCGGAAGACCTCAAGCACT
The DNA here is from genome assembly GCF_041914625.1 of Aquitalea pelogenes. Classification (NCBI taxonomy): domain Bacteria; kingdom Pseudomonadati; phylum Pseudomonadota; class Betaproteobacteria; order Neisseriales; family Chromobacteriaceae; genus Aquitalea; species Aquitalea pelogenes. Next base: position 41,313 of record NZ_JAYSDA010000008.1, read on the forward strand.
TCAAAGCGGTGACCCTGGGCAAGCCGGTGCTGATGGGCCGTAAAACCTACGATTCCATCGGCCGCCCCTTGCCAGGGCGGCGCAATATTGTCATCACCCGCCAGTCAGACTGGCAGGCCGATGGCGTGGAGGTGGCGCATTCGCTGGAACAGGCGCTGGAAATGGCTGATGGTGTGGCGGAAGTCTGCCTGATTGGCGGTGCTGATTTGTATCGTCAGGCGATGGCATTGGCAGATGCTCTGCGGCTGACCGAGATTGATGCCGATTTTGCTGGCGACGCCTGTTTCCCGGAGGTGAGCACGGCTGACTGGCAGGAAGTGGCGCGTAGCAGTTTCACCAGCGACAAGGGGCTGCAGTATGCCTTTGTCGACTATCAGCGCAAGCCGGGCTGAATGGTAGCCATGCCAAACAAAAGGCCGCTCGGTGAGCGGCCTTTGTTATTTACAAGTTGAGCAGTGTTCAGGAAGTGCTACCAGCCAGCGCTTCTGCCGATTGCTGGGCCAGCTTGCTGTAGTCCTGGCCGAATTCCGCCACCATGATGCGCAGGCGGGTGGTGTCGCGGGCAATGATGGTCTTGAGCAGGTCATCCAGGAACTGCTGGGTACGATCCATCTGCGAACGACCGGCACGCAGGATGGCATACAGGCAGCGCTGGGTGAGCGGCAGCAGGTCCTGCAAGGTGGCGCTCATGTAGCGGTTGCTGGAGAAGTCGTACAGCGCGCGCAAGAATTCCACGCCGCAATCGAAGTAGGCTGGCATGTCATCCTTGCGATGGCATTCGTCCAGCGTGGACATCAACTCGAAAAAACGCGCCAGGTCGTCGTTTTTCCAGTTGCTGGCCAGATTGCACACCACACGGTCCAGCAGCATGAACCACAGTTCGAAAAAGTCGCGCACGTCGGTGCTGGAAATGCTGGACACCATGGCACCACGCCGCGGGTAGATTTCCACCAGGTGACGGCGTTGCAGGATCAGCAGCGCTTCGCGCACCGAGCCACGGCTGACTTCCAGCTCGGCGGCAATCCGCAATTCCTGAATCCGTTCTCCCGGTGCCATTTCACCCTGGATGATTTTTTTACCGAGGTATTGGGCGATTTGCTCGGTGAGCGAATCGTTCGCCTTGAACGTCATCAGTGTCTCCATTATCGAATATTATTATTTTCATATATATTGGCTGATTCGGCAATTGGAATGTGGAATTGTCGGGCAGTCGGTCTGTTGCCTTGCTGCGGAGTGTGCCATGCCGACTGTTGCATTTTGTCGCGTGTACGGTGCGGCATCAGGGAAATCCCTTGTACAGTTTTCTGTTTTGGTTTTATTATTCGAACGCTTGTTTGAAAATCGCTGACACGAGGAATGGGGCTTTCAAACGCGTACTTGGGCAGGCAGTGCCACGTGTGTGCGGCAATGTGTGTTCTCGTAATCTAGCGGGTTGTTTACCGGTCCTGGACCGGGGGATGATTGGGGCCTTCGCTGCGGCGAAGGCCTTTTTTTATGTTCTGTCCCTGGTGCTGTGCGGCAGGCAAAAGAAAACCCCTGCCGGCATGAAGCAGGGCAGGGGTGCGTTAATCTGCTGTAACAGCGCGGATTACGCGATGGAGCGGCGGGTGGCCATCAGGTAATTCACCTGGGTGTCATCTCCCAGCGCATAGATACGGGTGAGCGGGTTGTAGCTCATGCCGCTGACGTTGCTGATTTCCAGCCCGGCATTGCGCGCCATGCGCGACAGCTCGGACGGCTTGAGGAAACGCGCATATTCATGCGTGCCGCGCGGCAGCATGTTGAGCACGTATTCAGCACCGACTACCGCCAGCAGGTAAGCCTTGGCATTGCGGTTGAGGGTGGAAAAAAACACCCAGCCACCCGGTTTCACCAGGCGGGCACAGCTGCGTACCACGCTTTCCGGGTCCGGCACGTGTTCCAGCATTTCCATGCAGGTCACCACATCAAAACTGCCGGGCGCTTCGTCGGCCAGATCCTCCACTGCAACACAGCGGTATTCGACGCTGACGCCGGATTCCAGACTGTGCAGCTGGGCCACTTTCAAGGACTTCCTGGCGAGGTCGATGCCGGTCACCTGCGCGCCGCGCTGTGCCATGCTCTCGGCCAGAATGCCGCCGCCACAGCCCACGTCCAGGACTTTCAGGTCCTTGATGCCGGCAAAGTCATCTATATAGTCGAGTCGCAGCGGGTTGATTTCATGCAGCGGCTTGAATTCGCTGTCCTTGTCCCACCATTTGTGGGCCAGCTGACTGAATTTGTCGATTTCCAGATCGTCTACATTGCTCATTGCTTACCTCGCCAGAATACGTTTGCGCCAGTCTTCACCGCGCGCCTTGAGATCTGCTTCGTCCAGGGTGGTCAGCTGACGCTGGGCGAGCAAGGCACGGCCCTTGACCCAGACGTGGCTGACCTGTTCGCGGCCGGCGGCATACACCACATGCGATACCGGGTCGAAAGCCGGCGCGGTTTCCAGCGCTGACAGGTCGATGGCAATCAGGTCGGCCTGCTTGCCCTGTTTGACCGAACCCACCTTGTCGGCAATGCCCAGTGCCTTGGCACCGTTGAGGGTGGCCATGCGGATGGCGGTGGCGGCCGGCACTGCGGTCGGGTCCAGCGTTCCCACCTTGGCCAGCAGGGCGGCCAGTCGGGTTTCGGACAGCATGTCCAGCTTGTTGTTGGACGCCGCGCCATCGGTGCCGATGCCAACATTGACGCCAGCTGCCAGCAAGGCCGGAACCGGGGCAATGCCGGAGGCCAGCTTCATGTTGGACGCCGGGTTGTGGGCAATGGAAATGCCATGACGGGCGGCGGCTTCAATTTCTGCGCTGTCCAGATGCACCATGTGTGCGGCAATCAGTCGCGGAGTGAGCAAGCCCAGTTTGGCCAGACGGGCCAGCGGACGTTGCTGGTGTTCTGTCACGCTCCCGGCCACTTCGTCGGCGGTTTCGTGGATGTGGCAGTGAATCAGCATGTCTTCACGCTCGGCCAGCTCCACCACCTGGCGGAATGTGTTGTCGGACACGGTATACGGTGCGTGCGGCGCCAGGGTGAAGGTAATCAGCTCTTCGCCCAGGAAGGCCTTGCGTTCTTCCATGCCCTTGCTGATGTATTCGCCGGCGTTGCTACCGTAGTTGGTGGGGAACTCCAGGATGGAGCAGCCGACAAAGGTTCGCATGCCGGAAGCCAGGCCGGCGCGGGCCATGGCGTCATGGTAGAAGTACATGTCGTTGATGGTGGTGGTGCCACCGCGAATCATTTCCGCCATGGCCAGGCTGGCGCCGTCGAACACGAAGTCATCGCGCACGTGTTTGCCTTCTGCCGGCCAGATGTGGTTGTTCAGCCAGTCCATCAATGCCTTGTCGTCGGCCATGCCGCGCAACAATGTCATGGCAGAGTGGCCGTGCAGGTTGATCAGGCCCGGCATCAGCACATGGTTGTCCAGCGTGATGGTTTCATCCGCTTGCAAGCTGCCACACTGGGCGATCGGAAGGATCTGGGCTATCCTGCCATCCTTGATGGCAATGGCATGGTTTTCCAGAACCTCGCCATCGTTTTCCACGGTAATGATCCAGCGTGCTGAAATAAGAGTGTCATAGTGCATGTGTGACATCAGGCCAATCCTGCAGAATTCGGAATGGCTTGGATTGTAGGCTGCTGCCATGGGCATGGCAAATTGACCATGGGCTGTCTCGCTGCGTTGCAGAAACTGTCGTTGTGCAGAAAAAATCACTTATAACGGAATCAGGTCTGACTTATCATGCGTGCATTCCCCGCATGCTTTGTCATCATTAGTTTTTTGCATCATTGAATATTTGAATATTGCCGGCGGATGTTCCGCGCCATTAACGCATTTTGATTATCAAGACCAATGGCAACCCAAGAAGATAAAAACCCTGTCACCTCCAGTTTGTCGCTGCGCGCGGTATTTTTGATCGCCGTGGTACTCGGCTTGCTCATTCCCGCGTCCATCATCAGTTACCTGAGTATCAACATTCAGCGCGATAACCTGACGGCACAACTGGAAACCGACGAAAAGCGCTTGCTGGACATTGTTGCGCTGGGCATGCAGGAGCCATTGTGGAACCTGAGCCGCCAGGCCGGCAGCCCGTTGATTTCCTCGGTGATGGAGGATGCCCGGGTGGTGTCCATCCGCGTGACCGATACCCAGTCCAACCAGGTGTTCCTGTCCGCCTTGCGTAGCGAGCGCCGCGTGGGTGGCGTGTCTTTCGTGCAGAAGCCGGTGATTTACCGTGGCGAGGAAATCGGCCAGGTGACGCTGGAATTCGATACCGAACATCTGGCCAATGCCCTGCACAACCAGGTCAAGAACATCCTGCTGATTCTGGTGGCGCAGCTGGTGCTGTCCATCCTGCTGATAATGAGTATTTTGCATTCCCGCTTCCTGCGCCCGATGCACAGCCTGACCGAACAGGCCACCCAACTGGCCGAGCTCAAGCTGGAGTCGCCGTTCTACTGGGCAAGACGTGATGAGATCGGCAAGCTGGGCAAGCATCTGGAATGGACCCGCTCCGAACTCAAGCGCCTGATTGACGAGCTGCGCGCCAAGACATTGGCGCTGGAGGCCGACATTTCGCGCCGCCGTGAAGTGGAAGATGCGCTGCGTCGCTCGGAAAACAAATACCGCGAGCTGTTCTGGTCCAATCTGGACGGCATTGTCATCAGTTCGCTGGACGGGCAGGTGATGGATGCCAACCCGGCCTTCCTCAACCTGATGTGCTACAACCTGGACCAGCTCAAGCAGCAGAACTTCTGGTCGCTGGTGGGGCAGGAGAGCGAAGCGCTGGAGCGTTTCAATCTGGACAACAAGGTATTGCGTTTCGGTTATTGCGACGAATTCGAAGCGGTGTACATGAACCGCTTTGGCAACCATGTGCCGGTCAGCGTGAAAACCGTTGCCATGCGTGACGCCTTTGGCCGCATCAATGCGGTATGGCGCATGGTGCGTGACATTTCGGAAAAACGTGCAGCGGAAGAGCGGGTGCAGCTGGCGGCCAAGGTGTTCGAGAACACCGTAGAAGGCATCATGATCACCGACAGCGAAAAACGCATTCGCAGTGTCAACAAGGCCTTTACCGAAATCACCGGTTATACGCAGCAGGAAGTGCTGGGGCAGAAAACCAGCATTCTGTCATCCGGCCGTCATGATGATGCCTTCTACACCACCATGTGGCAGGCCATTGATAATCAGGGCTCATGGCAGGGCGAAATCTGGAATCGCCGCAAGAACGGTGAAATCTATCCGGAATGGCTGGCCATCAACGCTGTGCGTAACCCCTTGTCGGAAATCACGCACTATGTGGCCATTTTCAGTGATCTGACCGAACGCAAGGCAGCAGACGAGCGCATCCAGTTCCTGGCGCACTTCGACGTGCTCACCAGCCTGCCCAACCGTGCGCACATGCACGACCGGGTGGAGCTGGCCATTCATAATGCCTGCCGCGACAACGAGCAGATGGCCTTGCTGCTGCTGGACCTGGACCGCTTCAAGACCGTCAACGAGTCGCTGGGCCATTCTGCCGGGGACATCCTGTTGCAGGTGGCGGCCGACCGCATCAAGTCCTCCCTGGCAGCAGGCGAGACGGTGGCGCGTCAGGGTGGTGACGAATTCATCATCCTGCTGCCGGCCATTTCCGACCCCAGCGAGGCGGCACTGGCAGCCGAGCGTATCCGTGAATCGTTTGGCGCCTCGATCGAACTGCACAATCACACCATCACCATCACGCCTTCCATCGGCATCAGCGTGTATCCGGATGATGGCCGTGACTTTGAAACCCTGGTGCGCAATGCCGATGCGGCGATGTATCACGCCAAGTCGTCCGGTCGCAACAGCTACAAGTTCTACACTGCCGACCTCAATGCCCGCGCGCGCGAGATTCTGGCCATTGAAAGCCAGCTGCGCTTTGCGCTGGAACGCAACGAGTTCATCCTGCATTACCAGCCACAGGTCGCCATGGCCGATGGCCGCATTACCGGTGCCGAGGCGCTGATCCGCTGGAATCACCCGTCACTGGGCATTCTTGGCCCGGCACGCTTCATCGAGGTGGCCGAGGAGCGTGGTTTCATCGTGCAGATCGGTAACTGGGTGATTCGTGAAGCCTGCCGTCAACTGGCGCTGTGGCATGACCAGGGCCTGCCCAAGATGTCCCTGGCCATCAATCTGTCCGCCTTGCAGTTCCGCCAGCAGGATCTGGCTGAGGTACTGGAGAAGGCGCTCAGCAGCCATGGCCTGTCCGCCGACATGCTGGATGTGGAAGTGACTGAAAGCGTCATCATGGAAGACGTCACCAGTACCTTGCAGGCCATTGACAGCATCAAGGGCATGGGTTTGCAGCTGTCGATTGATGACTTTGGTACCGGCTATTCCAGCCTGTCCTACCTCAAGCGCTTCAAGGCCGACAAGCTGAAGATCGACCGTTCCTTCGTGCGTGATATCCCGAATGATCTGGACGACTCCGCCATTGCCCGTGCCATCATCAACATGGCCAAGAACCTCAACATGCAGGTGGTGGCTGAAGGGGTGGAAACGATAGACCAGTGGCACTTCCTGAAACAGGAAGGTTGTGACCTGATTCAGGGCTATCTGCTGGCCAAACCGATGCCGCCGGAAGAGTTTGCCGGCTTGCTGGCCAAGGGAACGCTGCTGCCGGGGGAGTGAGCCCTGTGCAGTATTACCAGCCCTGCAGTCTGGGCAATAAAAAACCGCAAGACCAAAGTCTTGCGGTTTTTTTGTAGCCAGCAGCGGTTTATTCCGGACGCATCTGCGGGAACAGGATAACGTCGCGGATGGACGGGGCGTCAGTCAGCAGCATCACCAGACGGTCGATGCCGATACCGCAACCGCCAGTCGGCGGCAGGCCGTATTCCATGGCGCGGATGTAGTCGGCGTCGTAGTGCATGGCTTCGTCGTCACCGGCGTCCTTCTGGGCCACCTGGGACATGAAGCGTGCGGCCTGGTCTTCCGGATCATTCAACTCGGAGTAACCGTTGGCGTGCTCGCGGCCCACGATGAACAGTTCGAAGCGTTCGGTGATGGACGGGTCAGCATCGGAACCACGGGCCAGCGGGGACACTTCCACCGGATAGTCGATGATGAAGGTGGGGTTCCACAGCAGGCCTTCGGCACATTCTTCAAACAGGGCCAGTTGCAGGCTGCCCAGGCCCGGTGCCGGCGGCAGCTTGCCACCCAGGCGCTTGATTTCGCTGGCAACCCAGGCCGCGTCGGCCAGTTGTTCGTCGGTGTACTGCGGGTTGTAGTGCTTGATGGCACCAACAATGGTGAAGCGGTCGAACGGTTTGCCCAGTTCCACTTCCTTGCCGTTGTAGCTGATGGTGGTGCTGCCACACACGGTTTCGGCACAGCGACGGATGATGTTTTCGGTCATCTCCATCATGCGCTGGTAGTCGCTGTAGGCTTCGTAAAACTCGATCATGGTGAACTCGGGGTTGTGGCGTGTGCTCATCCCCTCGTTACGGAAGTTGCGGTTGATCTCGAACACGCGTTCCAGACCACCCACCACCAGACGCTTCAGATACAGTTCCGGCGCAATGCGCAGGTACAACGGCATGTCCAGCGCGTTGTGGTGGGTCACGAACGGTTTGGCCGTGGCACCGCCCGGGATGGGGTGCATCATCGGGGTTTCCACTTCCAGATAGCCTTCACTCACCATCACGTCGCGGATCTTCTGCACGATCTGCGAGCGCTTGATGAAGGTGGTGCGGCTTTCTTCGCTCATGATCAGGTCGGCGTAGCGCTGACGGTACTTTTGTTCCTGATCGGTCATGCCGTGGAATTTTTCCGGCAGCGGACGGATGTTCTTGGACAGCAGGCGCACTTCGCTGGCCTTGACGGTCAACTCGCCGGTCTTGGTCTTGAACAGCTCGCCACGGATGGCGATGATGTCGCCCAGGTCAAAGTGCTTGAACTCGGCGTGGGCTTCTTCACCGACACCGTCGTTGGCGATGTAAGCCTGGATGCGGCCGCTGCCATCCTGCAGGGTGGCAAAGCTGGCCTTGCCCATGACGCGCTTGAGCATCATGCGGCCGGCAACGGCAACCTCGATCTTCTCGGCTTCCAGAGCTTCCTTGTCTTTACCCGCGTGTTTTTCCTGAAGATCCTTGGCAAAGTGGCTGCGTTTGAAATCGTTGGGGAAAGCGACGCGTTTTTCGCGGATGCTCTTCAGCTTCTGGCGGCGTTCCGCCATGATCTGGTTTTCGTCCTGACTCAGGGATGATGCTTGTTCACGTTCAGACATGATGACTCCGTTGACTACTGCGGTAAGGGCAGGGGGCCATTCCCCCGCCAGGCCTCATCGGCCAACAATTAAGGTTTTACGCTGCTGTAATGCAGGCCGGCAGCTGCTGCCGGCCCGGACGTTTACACGCCCTGTTTCAGACTGGCTTCAATAAAGCCGTCCAGGTCGCCATCCATGACGCCCTTGATATTGCCCACTTCATGGCTGGTACGCAGGTCCTTGATGCGGGACTGGTCGAACACGTAGGAGCGGATCTGGTGACCCCAGCCCACATCGGTCTTGGTGTCTTCCAGCGCCTGCTTGGCCTCGTTGCGCTTTTTCAGCTCCAGCTCGTACAGCTTGGCACGCAGCATCTGCATGGCTTCGTCGCGGTTGCGGTGCTGCGAGCGGTCGTTCTGGCACTGCACCACGGTATTGGTGGGCAAGTGGGTGATACGTACGGCCGAGTCCGTCTTGTTAATGTGCTGACCACCGGCACCGGAGGCGCGATAGGTGTCGATACGCAGATCAGCCGGGTTGATGTCGATCTCGAAGCTGTCGTCCACTTCCGGGTATACGAATACCGAGGAGAACGAGGTGTGGCGACGGGCGTTGGAGTCAAACGGCGATACGCGCACCAGGCGGTGAACGCCCACTTCGGTACGCAGCAGGCCGTAGGCGTATTCGCCCTCGATCTTCAGCGTGGCGCTGCTGATGCCGGCCACTTCGCCTTCGGATACTTCCAGCACGTCTACCTTGAAGCCCTTGCGCTCGGCATAGCGGGTGTACATGCGCAACAGCATGCCGGCCCAGTCCTGTGCCTCGGTGCCACCGGCACCAGCCTGGATGTCCAGGAAGCAGTTGTTCGGGTCCATCGGGTCGTGGAACATACGGCGGAATTCCATCTTGGCCACCTTGGCTTCGACTTCTTCCATGTCGGACTGCACGGCGAGAATGGTTTCGTCATCCTCTTCGCTCTTGCCCATTTCCAGCAGTTCGCGGCCATCGGCAATGCTGGCATTGATGCTGTCCAGCACCAGTACCACGTCTTCCAGCTGCTTGCGTTCGCGGCCCAGTTCCTGTGCGCGCTTGGGGTCGTTCCAGATATCAGGGTCTTCGGTAAGGCGGCTTACTTCTTCCAGACGGTCTTTTTTACCGTCGTAGTCAAAGATACCCCCGAATATCGGCGGCGCGTTCGGCCAGGTTTTCAATCGTGGCCGCGATCTGGTTCAGGACTTCAACTTCAATCATGCTCTTGCTCCAGTTAGCAGTCTGTATTAGTAAATTCAAATATGCTTGGCGGTATTGATCAAACACAAAAAGCGCACCATGCGGTGCGCTTTTCGCTGATCTGGCTAAGTCTTAGCCAAACAGGTGAGCGACAGCTGCGCGCTCTTCTTCCAGCTCGGCCAGGGTGAAGTTCATGCGTTCGCGGCTGAACTCGTCCACTTCCAAGCCTTGAACGATCTTGTACTCGCCATTTTCGCATACAACCGGGAAGCCGTACATCACGCCTTCCGGAATGCCGTAGGAACCGTCGGACGGAATGCCCATGGTCACCCACTTGCCATTGCTGCCCAGCACCCAGTCGTGGATGTGGTCGATGGCGGCGTTGGCAGCGGAAGCAGCAGAGGACAGGCCACGTGCTTCGATGATGGCGGCACCACGCTTGCCAACGGTCGGCAGGAATACATCACGGTTCCAGGCTTCGTCGTTGATCATGGCTTTTACCGACTGGCCATCGATGGTGGCGAAGCGGTAGTCGGCGTACATGGTCGGGGAGTGGTTACCCCATACAGCTAGGTCCTTGATGGCGGAAACCGGCTTGCCAGTCTTGGCAGCGATTTGCGACAGGGCGCGGTTGTGGTCCAGACGCAACATGGCGGTGAAATTTTTCGGGTTCAGGTCCGGAGCGCTCTTCATGGCGATCCAGGCATTGGTGTTGGCCGGGTTGCCAACCACCAGAACGCGGACATTGCGGTCGGCGTGGTCGTTCAGTGCCTTGCCCTGAACGGTGAAGATGGCGCCGTTGGCTTCCAGCAGGTCCTTGCGTTCCATGCCTTTGCTACGCGGACGCGCGCCCACCAGCAGGGCTACTTGAGCGTCCTTGAAAGCGACGTTCGGATCGTCGGTGGCAACCATGCCGGCCAGCAGCGGGAAGGCACAGTCTTCCAGTTCCATCATCACGCCTTTAACGGCGGTCTGGGCTTGTGGCAGGTCGAGCAGTTGCAGGATGACCGGCTGGTCTTTGCCCAGCATTTCACCACTGGCGATACGGAACAGCAGGCTGTAGCCAATCTGACCAGCAGCGCCGGTAACGGCAACGCGAACGGGAGCTTTCATTGGTGGACTCTCCTTTAGATATCCGAGACTGTCTCAAATAGCAGATGTTGCTCTGCACTATAAGTGTGAAGCGAGTGTATCACGGAGTGTAGACCATGTGGGGCTGGAATCCCCATCAGAAATTCTGATATGCTGGTTTTACTCTTGTGTCTTATATAAGACATCCCTTTACGCTTGATTTGTTTGATGATACAAAGCCACTACATGATTGCAAATGCCCCACGTCGACAGCCGCTGTATGTGCAAATCAAGCAGTTTTTACTGCGTCGTATCGCCGAAGGCGAGTGGCTGGAGCATGATGCCTTGCCCAGTGAGTGGGATCTGGCTGATGAGATGTCCGTCAGCCAGGGAACGGTCCGCAAGGCGCTGAGCGAGTTGGTGGCCGATGGTCTGCTTTACCGCCAGCAAGGCAAGGGGACATTTGTTGCTCCGGTGCTCAGTGACTGGGGTAATGCCTTGCTGCAGTCGCCCGGTGTGTTTGACGAAGTGCCGGATCGCCTTAGTTGCGAGTTTCTGGCCATCTCCCGGATGAATGCCAGCGATGACATGGCGGTGGCCTTGCAGTTGCGTCGGCATGCGCCGATGTTCCGGGTGCGCCAGTTGTGGCGCGGGCAGGGCAGGCCGGTGGCGCTGGATGAGGCTTATCTGCCTGCCGAGCGCTTCGATGGTATGGAAGCGCGCTGGTTCAGGTCTGGTGTTGGTGTGTATGCCACCTTGCAGCAGCGCTTCGGAGTAAGAGTGGTTGAGAGTCGTGAGCAATACCGTGCAGTGATGCTGCCGCGTGAGGATGCCAACCTGCTTGGCCTGTCCGGGGCGGCACTGGAAGAGCCGGTGTTGAGTATGCTTCGACTGACCTTTTCGTCAGTTGGAGAGCGGGTTGAATGGCGGCAGCGCTACTGCCTGAGTCGGGACCTGGCGCTGCTGCAAAAGGGCTGCTGATGTCGCCTGCCGGCATGCAAATGTCGCTTGTCAGGCAAAAAACGGTCAGTAGCCGGGTGATTTTTGCTAGAATTTCCAGATCATATTGCCCTGCAGCATCGGGCAGCATGATGTTTAAGTATTGAAGGGGACCACCCGGTTTCTACAAGGGCGGACCTTTCAGGCGGGCTTCCAGACAGGGGCCCGGAGATAACCACTTGGTTCAAATACATCCAAGGAAGCCATATGCAGAAGCAACGACCGAAGCACCTGGATCTGGCCACGATCAGACTGCCCATCCCGGGCATCGTCTCGATCTTGCACCGGGTCAGTGGTGTGGCGCTCTTCTTTTCCCTCCCGCTGTTGATCTACCTCCTACATGGTTCGCTCAGTTCAGCAGAGTCCTTTGAAACCTACCGTGCCGTAGTCGCGCACCCGCTGATGAAGATCATCCTCATCGGCTTGCTGTGGGCCTACATGCATCACTTCTGTGCCGGTATCCGTTTCCTGTTCCTGGATATCCATAAGGGTCTGGAACTGCAAACCGCTCGCGCTACCGCCAAGACTGTTGTGGTGGTGAGCCTGGCTCTGACTCTGATTCTGGGAGTAGCACTATGGTAAACCGCTCTGTCATCGGCGCTCACTACGGTTTGCGCGACTGGGTCATGCAGCGCGTGACGGCCACCATCATGGTGATCTATACCGTAGCTCTGGCACTGTTCCTGCTGACCATGCCGTCCAGCTATGCCGGCTGGAAAGACTTCTTCGCGCAAACCTGGGTTCAGGTACTGACCCAGACCACCTTGCTGGCAGTGTTCCTGCACGTATGGGTTGGTATTCGCGATGTGTGGATGGACTACATCAAGCCGACCGGCCTGCGCCTGGCGCTGCATGCCTTCACCATCGTGTGGCTGGTGTCCTGTTTCATCTATTCCGTTAAAGTTGTCTGGGGGCTGTAATGGGCGTACCTGTTCGTCATTTTGATGCAGTAATCGTTGGCGCAGGTGGTGCCGGCATGCGTGCCGCCCTGCAGCTGTCCGAAGCTGGCCTGAAGACTGCCGTTCTGTCCAAGGTATTTCCCACCCGCTCGCATACCGTAGCGGCGCAGGGCGGTGTGTCCGCCTCTCTGGGTAACTCCGAGGAAGATCACTGGACCTGGCACATGTACGACACCGTAAAGGGTTCGGACTGGCTGGGTGACCAGGATGCCATCGAATTCATGTGCCGCGAGGCACCGAAGGTGGTGACCGAGCTGGAACACTACGGCATGCCGTTCGACCGTAACGCTGATGGCACCATCTACCAGCGTCCGTTCGGCGGTCACATGTCCAACTTCGGTGAAAAGCCGGTGCGTCGCGCCTGTGCTGCTGCCGACCGTACCGGTCATGCCATGTTGCACGCGCTGTACCAGCGCAATGTGCGTGCCAATACCCACTTCTTTGTAGAGTGGATGGCACTGGACCTGATTCGTGATGCCGACGGCAATGTGCAAGGCGTTGTTGCCATGGAAATGGAAACCTCGGAAATCGTGGTGTTCCAGGCCAAGGCCACCCTGTTTGCTACTGGCGGCGCCGGTCGTATCTATGCTTCTTCCACCAATGCCTTCATCAACACCGGTGATGGTCTGGGCATGGCCGCACGTGCCGGCATCCCGCTGGAAGACATGGAATTCTGGCAATTCCACCCCACTGGCGTTGCCGGTGCCGGTGTACTGATTACCGAAGGTGTACGCGGCGAAGGCGGCATCCTGCGCAACAGCGCGGGTGAACGCTTCATGGAACGCTATGCACCGAATGCCAAGGATCTGGCTTCGCGTGACGTAGTGTCCCGTGCCATGGTGACCGAGATCAACGAAGGCCGTGGTTGCGGCCCGAACAAGGATCACGTGCTGCTGGACATCACTCACCTCGACCCCGAAGTGATCATGTCCAAGCTGCCGGGCATCCGTGAAATTTCCATCAAGTTTGCCGGTGTGGACCCGATCAAGGCCCCGATTCCGGTAGTGCCGACCTGTCACTACCAGATGGGTGGCATCCCCACCAACTACCACGGTGAAGTGGTGGTGGAAGGCAAACCGGTACATGGCTTCTACGCCGCTGGCGAATGCGCTTGCGCCTCGGTGCACGGTGCCAACCGCCTGGGTACCAACTCCCTGCTCGACCTGCTGGTGTTCGGCAAGAGCTCGGCCAACTCGATGATCGACTTCATCAAGCAACAGCCGCTGGAACTGCCGCAACTGGCCACCGCCGACGTAGAGCGTTCGGTTGCCCGTGTAGAGCGTCTGAACAAGCAGACCAATGGCGTGGCCGTCAACGATGCCCGTACCGCCATGCAGCGCACCATGCAGGCGCACTGCGGCGTGTTCCGCTTCAAGGACATGCTGGCTCAGGGCGTTGAGAAGATTCTGGAAGTGGAAAAGATGGTTCAACAGACCGAAATTTCCGACAAATCCAGCGTGTTCAACATGGCCCGCATCGAGGCACTGGAGCTGGAAAACCTGATCGAAGTGGCCAAGGCCACCATGATCTCGGCCAATGCCCGTACCGAATCGCGCGGCGCACACGTGCGTGACGATGCACCGGATACACCGGAAACCCCGAACGGCCGTGACGATGCCAACTGGCTGAAGCACACCCTGTGGAGCCGCGAAGGCAACCGTCTGGAATACAAGCCGGTGAACCTGCAGCCGCTGACTGTCGACACCATTGCTCTGAAGACACGTTCCTACTAAGGGCTTGAACAAGATGACTACAGAAACCGTCAAATTCCGCATCTACCGTTACGATCCGGACAAGGATGCCAAGCCCTACATGCAGGACATCAGCGTGGAGCTGGATTCCACCGACCGCAAGTTGCTGGATGCGCTGACCAAGCTGAAGGTGAAGGATGACACCATCACCTTCCGTCGTTCCTGCCGCGAGGGTGTGTGTGGCTCTGACGCCATGAACATCAACGGCAAGAACGGTCTGGCCTGTCTGACCGATTTCCGCGATCTGAAACAGCCGATCGAGCTGCGTCCGTTGCCGGGCCTGCCGGTGGTGCGTGACCTGATCGTCGACATGACCCAGTTCTTCAAGCAATACCACTCGATCAAGCCGTACGTGATCAACGACACGCCGCCGCCGGAACGCGAGCGCCTGCAAAGCCCGGAAGACCGTGAAGAACTCAACGGCCTGTACGAGTGCATTCTGTGCGCCTGCTGCTCCACCAGCTGCCCGTCGTTCTGGTGGAACCCGGACAAATTCGTTGGCCCGGCCGGCCTGCTCGCAGCCTATCGCTTCATTGCCGATACCCGCGACACCGCCATCAACGAACGTCTGGACAATCTGGAAGATCCGTACCGACTGTTCCGTTGCCACACCATCATGAACTGTGTCGATGTTTGCCCCAAGGGCCTGAACCCCACCAAGGCAATCGGCAAGATCAAAGACCTGATGGTCAAGCGTGCAGTATGACCGCTTACGATCCGATTGAACTCAAGCGGATCCGTTGGCGGTCCCGCCGGGGCTTGCTGGAGCTGGATCTGGTGCTGGAGCGGTTTTTTGCCCAGCGCTTCGATTCACTCTCCCCGGCGGAGATCGACGCCTACAAGCGTATTCTCGATTTGCCCGACACCGACTTCCTGGATGTGGTGAACGGCAAGGCTGACCTGGACGATCCGGAAGAAGCCGCCATCATCGAGATCCTGCGCTCGGTTTGAGTTGCAGGCTGCAGGGCCCAAAAACGATTACAACACCACAAAACTGACTGGGAGTATTGCTGTGGAAACTAACCGCAAAGTGACGCTCGCTTACAACGAGGGCAAGGACACACTGGAAATGCCGGTACTGTCCGGCACTCTGGGTCCGGATGTCGTCGATATCCGTGCCTTCTCCAAGACCGGCATGTTCACCTTTGACCCGGGCTTCCTGGCCACCGCCAGCTGTGAGTCCGCCATCACCTTCATCGACGGTGATCTGGGTCAGCTCTACTACCGCGGCTATCCGATCGAGCAGCTGGCTGAAAAGAGCGACTATCTGGAAGTGTGCTACCTGCTGCTGAACGGCGACCTGCCGACCGCAGCCCAGCGCAAGGAATTCGAACGTGGCGTGATGCGCCACAACATGCTGCACGACCAGCTGATGAGCCTGTTCAAGGGCTTCCGTCGTGACGCACACCCGATGGCTGTAATGGTGGGTGTGGTTGGCGCGCTGTCTGCCTTCTACCACGACTCGCTGGACATCACCAATCCGGAACACCGTCGCATCTCTGCCCACCGTCTGGTGGCCAAGCTGCCGACCATCGCCGCACAAGCCTACCGCTACAACAAGGGCCTGCCGTTCTCCTACCCGAAAAACGGCCTGACCTATGCGGAAAACTTCCTGCACATGATGTTCTCCACCCCGTGTGAAGAGTACAAGGTGAACCCGGTTCTGGCCCGCGCGCTGGACCGCATCTTCACCCTGCACGCCGACCACGAGCAGAACGCTTCCACCTCCACCGTGCGTCTGGCTGGTTCCTCCGGTGCCAACCCGTTCGCATGTATCGCTGCCGGTATCGCCTGCCTGTGGGGTCCGTCCCACGGTGGCGCCAACGAAGCCGTACTGAAAATGCTGGACGAAATCGGCAGCGTGGACAACGTGGCCGACTTCATGCAAGGCGTGAAGGACAAGCGTTACAAGCTGATGGGCTTTGGCCACCGCGTGTACAAGAACATGGACCCGCGCGCCGCCATCATGAAGCAGACCTGCGACGAAGTGCTGAACGAACTGGGCCTGCACAACGATCCGAAGTTCAAGCTGGCCATGGCACTGGAAAAGATCGCCCTGGAAGACCCGTACTTCATCGAGCGCAAGCTGTACCCGAACGTCGACTTCTACTCCGGCATCGTACTGTCTGCCATCGGCATTCCGGTTTCGATGTTCACCCCGATCTTCGCCCTGGCACGTACCGTGGGCTGGATCGCGCACTGGAGCGAGATGATCGCCGACCCGGCCATGAAGATCGGCCGTCCGCGTCAGCTGTACACCGGCGCACCGCGCCGCGACATTGTCGATATCGACAAGCGCTAATCAGGCAGTGACGAGTTGGCCGGACACGTTTCGGCCAACTTTTTACCTTGTCTTACAGAATACAGTCAGCAGTTTAACGACAGATGCCGATAGAGCGCTGCGGAAAAAACGGAGACGGATTTGCCCTGCCAAAGCCCTTCTTGCGTCTTTTCCACAACGCTTTCTCCACGCAGCAATGTAGCCAAACGTAGACACGTACGTAGATAAAACAAAGGGTCGAATAATGATGCAATCCATGTACAGTCATTCCTACCTGTTCGGTGGGAATGCACCGTTCATCGAGGAACTGTACGAACAGTACCTCGCTGATGCGAATTCGGTTCCGGCCGAATGGCGCGACTACTTCGACAAGCTGGCACAGGCACCGGGTGCCGCCGAGCGCGATGTACCGCACATGCCCATCCAGGAATCCTTCATTCAACTGGCCAAGAAACCGGCCAGCGGCCCGCGCAACACCACTGGCGGCGAATGGGAAACCATGCAGAAGCAGGTGGGCGTGCTGAAGCTGATTTCGGCCTACCGCGTACTGGGTTCCCGTCAGGCCAATCTCGACCCGCTCAAGCGTATGGACCAGGCTACCCTGCAAGAGCTGGATCCGCACAAGCACGGCCTGACCGATGCCGACATGGCGGTACAGTTCAATGTGGGTTCGCTGGTGGCACCGCAAAAGCTGCCGCTGTCCGATATCCTGTCGCGTCTGAAACAGACCTATTGCGGCAATATCGGTCTGGAATTCATGCACATCACCAAGTCGGACGAAAAGCACTGGGTACAGAAGCGCTTTGAAGGCGATCTGTCCACCCCGCGCTACGATGCCGCCAAGAAAATGCGCATCCTCAAGCAGATCACCGCGGCCGAGACCCTGGAGCGCTATCTGCATACCAAATACGTTGGCCAGAAACGCTTCTCGCTGGAAGGTGGCGAATCCACCATTGCTGCGCTGGACCACCTGATCCACAACGCCACTGCGGTTGGCGTGCAGGAACTGATCATCGGCATGGCCCACCGTGGCCGTCTGAACGTGCTGGTGAACACCCTGGGCAAGCTGCCGCGCGACCTGTTTGCCGAATTCGAAGGCAAGGCCGCCCAGCAAATGGCCTCCGGCGACGTGAAGTACCACATGGGCTTCTCCTCCGACATCCCCACTGCCAGTGGTCCGATGCATGTGTCGCTGGCGTTCAACCCCTCGCACCTTGAAATCGTAAACCCGGTGGTAGAAGGCTCGGTACGCGCCCGTCAGGACCGCCGCAAGGACAGCGAGCGCAAGTGCGCCGTGCCGGTACTGATTCACGGTGACTCCGCCTTTGGCGGCCTGGGTGTCAACCAGGGTACTTTCAACCTGTCGCAAACCCGCGGCTACGGTACCGGTGGCACCATCCACATCGTGATCAACAACCAGGTAGGTTTCACCACCTCGGACACGCGCGACATGCGTTCCACCCTGTACTGTACCGACGTGGCCAAGATGGTTGAAGCGCCGATCTTCCACGTCAACGGTGATGATCCGGAAGCCGTCTGCTACGTGATGCAGGCTGCGCTGGACTACCGCATGCAGTTCAACAAGGACGTGGTCATCGATCTGGTCTGCTACCGCAAACTGGGTCACAACGAAGGTGATGATCCCTTCCTGACCCAGCCGATGATGTACAAGAAGATTGCCAAGCATCAGGGCGTACGCGCCATGTATGCCGAGCGTCTGGTACAGGAAGGCGTGCTGAAGGCAGAAGAGGCCGAAGCACTGATCCAGGCCTACCGTGATGCGCTGGACAAGGGCGAGCACGTGGAACAGACCGCGCTCACCAACTACAAGCGCGAACATGCCCTGGACTGGAGCCAGTACATGGGCACCCACTGGGCACACCCGACCGACACTTCGCTGCCGCGCGCCGACATCCAGCGCCTGACCGAGAAATTCACCACCCTGCCGGAAGGCTTCAAGCTGCATCCCACCGTGCAAAAGGTACTGGCTGCACGCAAGGCCATGGCCGCCGGTGAACAGAATGCCGACTGGGGCATGGCCGAGACCCTGGCCTATGCAAGTCTGGTGACCAATGGCTTCGGTGTCCGCCTGTCCGGTGAAGACTCCGGCCGTGGTACATTCTCCCACCGTCACGCCGTGCTGCACGACCAGAACCGCGAACGCTGGGACCAGGGCTCCTACGTGCCGCTGCGCAATATGTCCGACAACCAGGCTGAATTCCTGGTGATCGACTCCATCCTGAACGAAGAAGCGGTACTGGCCTATGAATACGGCTATGCCTGCTCCGCACCGGATCAGCTGGTGATCTGGGAAGCCCAGTTCGGCGACTTCGCCAACGGCGCCCAGGTGGCGATTGACCAGTTCATTTCCTCCGGCGAAACCAAGTGGGGCCGTCTGTGCGGCCTGACCACCATCCTGCCGCACGGCTACGATGGCCAGGGTCCGGAACACTCCTCCGCCCGTCTGGAACGCTGGCTGCAACTGTGCGCCGAGCACAATATGCAGATCGTGATGCCGTCCGAAGCCAGCCAGATGTTCCACATGCTGCGCCGTCAGGTGCTGCGTCCGTACCGCAAGCCGCTGGTGATCTTCCTGTCCAAGCGCCTGCTGCGTTTCAAGGACTCCATGAGCCCGATCGAAGACTTCACCAACGGCAGCTTCCGTCCGGTGATCGGCGATGCCGTGGTGCAGGATCCGAAGAAAGTGAAGCGCGTGGTGCTGTGTGCCGGTCAGGTGTATTACGACCTGGCTGCCGGCCGCAAGGAAAAGGGCCTGGAAGACGAAATCGCCATCGTGCGCATCGAGCAGTTGTATCCCTTCCCGACCGAGCAGGTAGCCGCCGAACTGGCACGGTTCCCGCAAGCCAAGGAAGTGATGTGGGTGCAGGAAGAGCCGCGTAACCAGGGTGCCTGGTACCAGATCCGCCATCGCCTGGAAGGTCTGTTGATCGGCAAGCAGTTCTTGTCGTTCGCTGGTCGTCCGTCTTCTGCTTCGCCGGCCGTAGGCTACATGAGCAAGCACGTTGCCCAGCTCAAGTCCTTCGTCGAAGAAGCCATGACGATTGCCAAGTAAGTACACGCCAACACAACGATTACACTGACGGGGGCGGCAGGATGACCGCCCCGCTCTGGAGAAGAACATGATTATTGAAGTCAAAGTCCCCCAACTGCCCGAGTCCGTTTCCGAAGCCACGCTGATGACCTGGCACAAGAAAGCTGGCGATTTCGTCAATCGCGACGAAAACGTCATCGACCTGGAAACCGACAAGGTTGTGCTGGAACTGCCGGCACCGCAGGCTGGCGTGATTGTTGAAATCATCGAACAGGACGGCGCTACCGTGGTTTCCGGTCAGCTGATCGCCCGCATCGACACCGCCGCCAAGGCTGGCGATGCCCCGGCTGCCGTTGCGGCTGCCCCGGCTGCTGCCGCTCCGGCTCCGGTACAAGCTGCTCCGGCTGCTGCACCGGGTGGCGCTGCCATGCCGTCCGCTGCCAAGCTGGCTGCCGAAACCGGCGTGAACCTGGCCAACGTGACCGGCACCGGTCGTGATGGTCGTGTCCTGAAAGAAGACGTACAGGCTGCTGCCGCTGCTCCGTCGCAAGCCGGTCCGGTACTGGCTTCCGCCGGTGTTGCCTTGTCCGCTACCCCGGCTGCCGTGAACGTGGCTGCCGTACTGGGTGACCGTCCGGAACAGAGCGTGCCGATGTCCCGCCTGCGTCAGCGTGTGGCCGAGCGTCTGGTGATGAGCCAGCAGACCAACGCCATCCTCACCACCTTCAACGAAGTGAACATGAAGCCGGTGATGGACCTGCGTGCCCGTTACAAGGACCGCTTCGAGAAAGAACACGGCGTGAAGCTGGGCTTCATGGGCTTCTTCGTCAAGGCCGTGGTTGCCGCGCTGAAGAAATACCCCATCGTCAATGCTTCCGTTGATGGCAACAACATCATCTATCACGGTTACTTCGACATTGGCGTGGCTGTTGGCAGCCCGCGTGGCCTGGTGGTTCCGGTCATCCGCAATGCCGACCAGCTGAGCCTGGCCGAAATCGAAAAACAGATCGCCGACTTCGGCAAGCGCGCCCAGGAAGGCAAGCTGACCGTGGAAGAACTGACCGGTGGTACTTACACCATCTCCAACGGCGGTACTTTCGGTTCCATGATGTCCACCCCCATCATCAACCCGCCGCAATCCGCCATTCTGGGCATGCACGCCACCAAGGAGCGCGCAGTGGTTGAGAATGGTCAAGTTGTCGTGCGCCCGATGATGTACCTTGCCCAGTCGTACGACCACCGCATCATCGATGGTCGCGAAGCGGTACTGAGCCTGGTGGCCATCAAGGACGCCATTGAAGATCCGGCCCGCCTGATCCTGGACCTGTAATACCGGGTCTGTCATGTCTGTTGGCCGCAAGTTGTCTTGCGGCCACTTTGAATAATGTGAACGGAGAAATGATGATTTTGCCTGACTGGCTGTATGCGGTAGCTTCCATCCTGGCTGGGGTCGCCATTGCGGTACTGACCTGGAAGAAGCAGCAACGCGGTATCCGCGAAGACCGTTACACCCTGGTGGGCAAGCTCATCATTGCCGTGTTCATGATTGCTTTCGGGATCTTGCTGTTCAAGGTCGGTAAATCCTGATCAAGGAAAATCAATGAGCCAACAGTTTGATGTAGTTGTAATCGGTGGCGGCCCCGGTGGATATGTGGCTGCCATTCGTGCTGCCCAGCTGGGTTTCAATACCGCTTGCGTCGATGCATTCAAAAACCCGGAAGGCAAGCCTTCGCTGGGTGGTACCTGCCTGAACGTGGGTTGCATCCCGTCCAAGGCGCTGCTGCAGTCCTCGGAAAACTTCCACGCGGTACAACACGACTTTGCCAAGCACGGCATCACCGTGTCCGGTGCCAAGATGGACGTGGCCGCCATGCTGGAACGCAAGACCGGCATCATCAGCAAGAACGCCGCCGGTATCAGCTTCCTGTTCAAGAAGAACAAGGTTGCCAACATCCACGGTCTGGCCGCTCTCAAGGGCCGTCAGGGCGACAAGTGGCTGATCGAAGTCACCGACAACGGCGCAGTGGTTGATACACTGGAAGCCACCAACGTCATCATCGCCACCGGTTCCAGCCCGCGTCAGCTGCCGGGTCTGGCCACCGACAACCATATGGTGCTGGACAACGAAGGTGCTCTGGCGCTGACCGCCGTACCGAAACGCCTGGGCGTGATCGGTGCTGGTGTGATCGGTCTGGAAATGGGTAGCGTGTGGAAGCGTCTGGGCGCGGAAGTGACCATTCTGGAAGCCGCACCGACCTTCCTGGCCGCTGCCGACCAGCAAATCGCCAAGGAAGCCTTCAAGACCCTGACCAAGGACACCGGTCTGGACATCAAGCTGGGCGTGAAGATTGGCGAAATCAAGGCTACCAAGAAGCACGTTACCGTCAACTACGAGCTGAACGGCGAAGCCGTGGCTGCCGAATTTGACAAGCTGATCGTCTCTATCGGCCGCGTGCCGAACACCGCCGGTCTGGGTGCCGAAGCCGTTGGCCTGCAACTGGACGAGCGTGGCTTTGTTGCCGTGGACGACCACTGCCACACCAATCTGCCGGGCATCTGGGCAATTGGCGACGTGGTGCGCGGCCCGATGCTGGCCCACAAGGCTTCCGAAGAAGGCGTTGCCGTGGCAGAACGCATTGCCGGCCAGAAGCCGCATGTCGATTTCGGCGTGATTCCGTGGGTGATTTACACCTCGCCGGAAATCGCCTGGGTAGGCAAGACCGAAGAGCAGCTCAAGGCTGAAGGCATCGAATACAAGAAGGGTACTTCCGGTTTCGCTGCCAACGGTCGTGCACTGGGTCTGGGTCAGGCACAAGGCACGGTGAAGATCCTGGCCGATGCCAAGACCGACCGCATCCTGGGCCTGCACATGATCGGCCCGATGGTGTCCGAGCTGGTGACCGAAGGCGTGGTGTCGATGGAATTCAAGGCCGCCAGCGAAGACCTGGCCCGCATTGTCCACGCACACCCCAGCCTGTCGGAAGTGGTACACGAAGCTGCACTGGCTGCTGACAAGCGCGCATTGCACGGCTAAGTGCTGCGGGGCCGTGTACAATGACACGGCCCCATGAATCTGCCCGGTAACTGTCGGGCAGATTTGCAAAGAGGGTATGGGAGCAGGGGCTGCCGCGAGAACAGTTCCGCCCCGATACATTAGGGTTGAGGAAGCGACCAAGGAATAGAGACGTTGGCCAGACAGGGCCCGCCATCATTTCCACCGAAAGGAAACCATAGATGAACCTGCACGAATACCAAGCGAAAGAGCTGCTGGCCAAATACGGCTTGCCGGTACAAAAGGGCATTCTGGCCACCACGCCGGAAGAAGCCGCTGCCGCTTATGACCAACTGGGCGGCAAGTTTGCCGTCGTCAAGGCCCAGGTGCATGCCGGTGGCCGTGGCAAGGCCGGTGGTGTCAAAGTGGTCAAGACCCGCGAAGAAGCCGCTGAAGTCGCCAAGAGCCTGATCGGCACCAACCTGGTGACCTATCAGACCGACGCAGCCGGCCAGCCGGTCAACAGCGTATTGGTATGCGAAGACATGTACCCGGTACAGCGCGAACTGTACCTGGGCGCCGTAGTGGACCGTGGCAGCCAGCGCGTTGTGTTCATGGTGTCCACCGAAGGCGGCGTGGAAATCGAAAAAGTAGCCGAAGAAACCCCGGAAAAGATCATCAAGATCGAAATCAACCCGCTGGTCGGCATGCAGCCGTTCCAGGCACGTGATGCCGCGTTTGCCCTGGGTCTGTCCGGTTCGCAAATCGCTGCCTTCAGCAAGCTGATGCTGGGCGCTTACCAGGCTTTCGTGGAAAACGACTTCGCCCTGTTCGAAGTAAACCCGCTGGCACTGCGTGAAAACGGCGAACTGGCCTGCGTTGATGGCAAGATCAACCTGGACTCCAACGCCCTGTACCGTCACCCGGCCCTGCTGGCCCAGCGCGACAAGTCGCAGGAAAACGAACGCGAAGTGAAAGCTTCTGAATTCGACCTGAACTACGTGGCCCTGGAAGGCAATATCGGCTGCATGGTGAACGGTGCCGGCCTGGCCATGGCCACCATGGACATCATCAAGCTGAAGGGTGGCCAGCCGGCCAACTTCCTGGACGTGGGTGGTGGTGCCACCAAGGATCGCGTGATCGAAGCCTTCAAGCTGATCCTGGCCGATGATTCGGTCAAGGGCGTGCTGATCAACATCTTCGGCGGCATTGTACGTTGCGACATGATTGCCGAAGCCATCATCGCCGCGGTGAAGGAAGTGAACGTGACCGTGCCGGTTGTTGTGCGCCTGGAAGGCAACAACGCCGAGCTGGGCGCCAAGATTCTGGACGAATCCGGCCTGAAGCTGGTTTCCGCCCAGGGCCTGAACGACGCAGCCGAGAAGATCGTCGCTGCCGTTGCTGCGCTTTAATCACCTGCACCGCATAAGGATTTCAAAATGAGCGTATTGGTAAACAAAGACACCAAAGTGCTGGTGCAAGGTTTCACCGGCAAGAATGGTACCTTCCACGCCGAACAGGCGCTGAAGGTTGGCACCAAGGTTGTGGGTGGCGTTACCCCGGGCAAGGGCGGTTCCGAGCATCTGGGCCAGCCGGTGTTCAACACCATGAAGGACGCCGTGCGTCAAACCCAGGCTGATGCCTCGGTCATCTACGTACCGGCAGCTTTTGCCAAGGATTCCATCCTGGAAGCCATCGACAGCGGCGTGAAGCTGATTGTCTGCATCACCGAAGGCGTGCCCACCCTGGACATGCTGTACGTGAAAAAAGCCGTGGACGAAGCCGGCATCCGCCTGATCGGCCCGAACTGCCCGGGTATCATCACCCCGGGTGAGTGCAAGATCGGCATCATGCCGTGGCACATCCACAATCCGGGCCGCATCGGTATCGTGTCCCGTTCCGGTACCCTGACCTACGAAGCCGTGGCACAAACCACCGCCCTGGGTCTGGGTCAGTCCACCTGCATCGGTATCGGCGGCGACCCGATCCCGGGTACCAGCCACATCGACGCCCTGAAGCTGTTCCAGGACGATCCGGATACCGACGCCATCGTGATGATCGGTGAAATCGGTGGTACCGCAGAAGAAGAAGCTGCTGAGTTCGCCAAGGCCTACGTGACCAAGCCGGTAGTCGGCTACATCGCCGGTGTGACTGCTCCCAAGGGCAAGCGCATGGGCCACGCCGGTGCCATCATCTCTGGCGGCAAGGGTACTGCTGAAGAGAAGTTCAAGGCCTTCGAAAAGGCTGGCATCGCCTACACCCGCAGCCCGGCCGAAATCGGCAAGACCATGTTCGAACTGCTGAAGTCCAAGGGCATGATCTGATCGCAGGTTTCACTTGCTGCAGCAAAAACGCCACCTTCGGGTGGCGTTTTTTTTATGGTCAGTCAGCGATGGTCGCATGACTGCCCGGTGGCGACTGTTTATGGTAGAACTGCAAGGTCGCCGCTTGATCCGAAAACACTGACCACAGCTGAATGAGAAGAGGAAAAACCATGCGCTACTGGCTTTGTCTGCTGGTGCTTGCCACCGGCGCCTGCAGCAGTTTCCCCACCCGCGAGGGGTATGCACAGAAGGTGTATTACTGGCAGGGCAAGGATGCCAATACCTTGTTGGCGCAATGGGGTGCACCCAGCAAGAGCATGACCATGCCCAATGGCAACACGCTGTATACCTACAGCAAGTCCTATACCCAGCAGCAGCCATATTTTGACAACCGCCGTTTCGAGCCAGGCAGCCGCTTTACCGTGACGGAAAACGGCCAGAGCCGGGTGATCGAAACGCCGGGGCGCTGGGTTTACGATGGCAGCATCGGTGGCGGCGTCATGCACTACAGCTGTACCACCAATTTCGTGGTGAATGCCCAGACCCAGCTGATCGAATCTGTCAGCTTTGACGGCAACGACTGCGTGGCCGTCCCCCGTCAGTAAGCCTGTTTATGGCAGCTTCCATTCCCCATTACTGCTGAACGGCAGGCTGGCGATGCCTTGCAAGTCCTCCAGCCGGCCTTGCAGCTGGTATTCCAGCCTGCCATCGCCCTGCAATGCCTTGCCCAGCTGCTTCAGCCAGCTGCCCAGCGAGGTATGCACCCTGACCTTGATTTCGCTTTCGCCCAGCGCGGCCACATTGATGGCCTGATTGCTTACCCCGCTGGCCATGTGCTGGCCGGCTACGCTCAGGTCAAAACTGAGCCCGCCGGCACGCAATGGCACGCTGTTGGGGTTCTGCAAACGCAGGGTAAGGTCGAAATTCTGCTCCAGCAGGGTAGATGCCGCCGGGCGGATATCCACCAGGCTGACTTGCGGTTTTTTCAGTCCAAAGGTGCCGCAGCCTGTCAGCCACAGGCAAAGCAATAGCGTGAGCAGTCCTGCCAGTCCATGGCGTTTCATTGCAATCCTCCCAGTACATCCTGCGTGACGGCGATCCAGGCGCGGGCCGCATGGGACAGATAGCCGCCTTGCTGCCAGATCAAGGCCAGATGCCAGATCAGCCAGGGGTTGGAAACCGGAATCACGTCGTATTCCTTCCGGTCCAGCCGCTCCACCACCGAACGGGGTAGCAGGGTGACGCCCAGACGCGCATTCACCAGTTCGACAATGAAATCCCAGTGTGCGCTGCGCCCGACAATGTTCAGTGGCTTGCCCATTTCACGGAAGGCGTGGCTGATGCGGCTGGACAGGGTGAAGTCTTCCGGGTACAGCACAAAGTTCTGATCGGCAATTTCCGGCAGCGTAATGGACGAGCGTCCATGCCATGGCGAACTGGCCGGTGCAATCAGGCACAGCGGGTCGCGCACCACGGCAAATTGCTGAAAGAAACTGTTGTCCACCGGCAGTACGGCAACGCCGATTTCCAGCTCACCACTGCGCACGCTGTTTTCAATGGCCAGTGCACCGTCTTCCACCATCTTCAGCTCGATGCCAGGGTAGCGTTCGCGAAAGGCACCCACTACCGGGGCGAAAAACGCCACCCCTACCATGGGCGGCAGACCAACCACCAGCTCACCGCGGGTGAGGCCGGCCAGGTCATTCAGTTCGTTTTTCAGCTGGTTCATGGCGGACAGCACATCCATGCCGCGCTCGAACGCCACCTTGCCGGCATCACTCAGCCGGAAGCTGCGGCCTTCCCGGATGATCAGCGGCGTGCCCAGTTCTTCTTCCAGCTGCTTCACCATTTTGCTGATGGTGGGCTGGGTGACAAACAGTGCATCGGCAGCCTTGGTAAAGCTGTGACGTTTCACCACTTCCACAAAGTAACGCAAGGCACGAATGTCCATGATCAATTCCATTTAAGAATGAGTCAGATAATTTTAATTCATTTTTTGAATGAAATGGGCGCGACTATACTCGGTACTCGTTGCTGCTGATGGAGCGAGCGCACCATGAAACGCCTGTCCGACCCTGCCGTAAAGCAAAGCCTGGCCACTGTATTGCAAGTGCTGATGCTCTGCCTGGTGTGGCTGCTGGCCAGTCGCCTGAGCCATGCCTATGTGCCGGAAATACCGGCTGGTGTGCTGGGCATGTTCCTGGTGCTGGCTGCACTGGCCCTGGGCTGGTTGCCGCTGGCCTGGTGCAAGAGCGGGGCTCGCTGGCTGTTGGCCGAAATGTTGCTGTTTTTCATTCCGGCTACTGTTGCCGTGGTGCAGTACCCGCAACTGATGGGCAGCATCGGCCTGCGCATTGTGCTGGTGATCCTGTTGTCTACCGTACTGGTGATGACCGTGACTTCGCTGGTGGTGGATGCAGGCTACAAATTCGAAATCATGCTGAAACGTCGCAAACGACAGCATGGAGTGTTGTGAGATGGAAAACCTGCTGGCATTTGGCTGTCTGGTGTTGACGCTGGTGTTGTACTGGCTGGCAAAGAAGCTGTATCGCCGCACGGGTAACTGGTGGACCGCACCGTTGTTGGCGGTTCCCTTGCTGGTGATTGGTGCGGTAGTGGTGGGGCATATTCCTTACCACACCTACTTTCAGGATACGCACTGGCTGAGCTGGTTGCTTGGCCCGGCAACGGTGGCATTTGCCATTCCGATTTACGAGCAGCGCCAGGTGATACGCAAGCATGCGCTGTCGCTGAGCTGCGGGGTGCTGGTTGCCATGCCGGTGGCCGTGATGAGTTCGGTATGGCTGGCCCGCGCTTTCGGTTTGTCCGAGCTGTTGCAGAAAAGCCTGGCGCCACGGTCCATCAGTACACCGTTTGCCATGGCCACGGCATCGAGCATTGGTGCTCCGCCGGACCTGACCGCGGTGTTTGTGGTGATTACCGGTGTGGCCGGCATGTTGCTGGGTGAACTGATGCTGATGTTGTTGCCCTTGCGTTCACGACTGGCCAAGGGGGCTTTGCTGGGTGCTGCCGCACATGGTGCCGGTACTGCCAAGGCCAACGAGCTGGGTGCCGAAGAAGGTGTGGTGGCCAGCCTGACCATGATGCTGGGTGGCATTGCCACGGTGTTTGCCGCCCCACTGATTGCCTGGTTTGTGTGATGCGGGCCGGATTGAAGATTTCTCTGTAGTAAGCCCATGCCATCGGGAGTGGTGTGTGGTGTCTCTCCTCTTGTTGTCCTCCCAAAACGAGCGTTGTTCGGGCTGACCCTATCCGGTCAGCCCATTTTTTTTGTCGCGCGGGGATGGGGCGAATCAGGCAAAGGTATCGATGCTGCTGCCCTTGCTGCTGTCCGGCTTGCCGCTCAAGGCAGCAAAAATGGCCTTGGTGGTGGCGATGGCTGGGTTGTTCTGTGCAGCCTGCAGTTGCTGCTCTTGCTGCTTGTCGATCTGGCTTTGTGCTTCGCGCGCCATCTGCTCAGCTTCGGCTGCAACGGCGCGGTCCTGCCCGGATGGGTCTACTGGTGCCAGGGCGGCAGCAGCTACCTGTCTGGCATTGGCCAGGGTTTCCTGCGGGTTTTGCCCGCTGGCCAGCCGGATGCTGACTTCCCCGCCGATGGCATATTGCTTGCCGTCCGGCCCTTCCTGATAACTGTAATTGGCACCACCGCTGACCAGTGCGCCACCCGCTGCCATATGCGCCTGCTCGTGCTGGCGGACATCGCTATCACGCGCGCGCAGTTCATCCAGTTGCTTTTGTTGGTCCGGAGTGAGGGTACTGCCCTGGTAAATGGCAGAAGGGGAAGGGGTGCTTACGCCCGGCACTGGCGTGGCAATCGACGCCATGCGCGCAGCAGTGCAAGCCGCACAGGTGCAATTGGGCCCGTGTTGCGACAGTGTGCTGATGCCATAGCCTGAGCTGGCATTGATGGACGATAGACTCATGATCCGCATGATCCGGATTCACTTCATTCTAGTGCAGTGCTTGCCTTAATGCATTGAATGCAAACAGCTATTCTTGCAATTGCAACTTTCGTGGCTGGCAGAGACGCACTGTGGGCAGGTGCCGCGGCAAGCGCTGTGGCCGGATCGCCCGCGACAGCCTGCGAGGACTGCGGCAGAATGAGGCCTGTTCGCGTTCTCTGGCCTTATCGGCCGGATGCGCATTCTTGCCGCAGCAGGCCGCAGCGCCTTGCGGCCATGATGAATTTCAGGAAATCCACAGCATGCAACAACAGGTAAATCAGGAAAACCAGCGTGAACTGGTGATGTCGGTATTGATGATGCCGGATATGGCCAACTTCTCCGGCAATGTCCATGGCGGCGTGCTGCTGAAACTGTTGGACCAGGTGGCCTATGCCTGTGCCAGCCGCTATGCCGGCTGCTATGTGGTGACCTTGTCGGTGGATCAGGTGTTGTTCAAGCAGCCCATCCATGTGGGCGAGCTGGTGACCTTCATGGCCAGCGTGAACCATGTGGGGCGCACCTCGATGGAAATCGGCATCAAGGTGGTGGCAGAAGACATCCAGCAGCGCTCGGTGCGCCATACCAATAGCTGCTATTTCACCATGGTGGCGTTTGAAAACGGCAAGGCAGTGGCCGTGCCGCCCTTGAGCCTGGAAACGGATGAACAGAAAAAGCGCTTCCGTGATGCGGAAATCCGCAAGAAATTGCGCATGGAAGCACAGCAAAAAACCAGCGATCCGTGCTGAAGGCGTAGAATCGCCGCCTTGCTCATTCCTCCAGGTGTCATCCCATGTTTAGCCTGCTGTACAGCGACCCGCGCTTTTATCTGATCAACAAGCATGCCGGTGTGAGTTTTCACCGCGAAGGGGAGGAAGACGGCTTGCTGGACGCGGTGCGTGCGGGTTTGAGAGACGACGCAGTATGGCCGGTCCACCGCCTGGACCGGGTGACTTCCGGCCTGATTCTGCTGGCCCGTTCCAGTCAGGTGGCCAGCCAGTTTGGCAGCGCCTTTGCCGACCATGCGGTGGAGAAATACTATCTGGCGCTGTCGGACCGCAAACCGCAAAAGAAGCAGGGCCTGATCAAGGGCGATATGGAAAAGGGCCGGGGCGGCGCATGGCGCTTGCTTCCTGCCGTGCAGAATCCGGCCATTACCCAGTTCTTCAGCTTCTCGGTACAGCCGGGCTTGCGCCTGTTTCTGTTGCGGCCACACAGTGGCAAGACGCACCAGCTGCGCGTGGCGATGAAGTCGCAATCCGCCCCGATTCTGGGCGATGTCCTGTATGGTGGCAGCCCGGCAGACCGGGCCTATCTGCATGCCTATGCCTTGCGCTTCATGCTGGATGGCGAGGCTTTCAGTTTTGTCTGTCCGCCAGACCATGGAGCCGAGTTTGTGAGCGAGGCACTGCACACCTGCCTGCAACGCGAAGCCAGCGCACCGTGGGCGCTGGCCTGGCCGAAAATCTAGTGTTGGAACCTTCCCAGTGTTATTCCAGCCTGCAGGCAATCGTCGGCAAAGGCCTGACTGGAAAGATGCTGATATTCCACCGCGCGCGCAGCGGCAATCGGGTCGCTGGCATCGCTGGCCGGCAGGCCGGGGTGACACATCATCAGCCCGCCATCAGGGCAGCTGTGCAGCCATTGCCGCATCAGACCGGTAAAACCGGCTTCCGGCTGTAAGGCATACAGGCCGGCAAACCACTGATTGCAGTGCAGGCCTTTTTGCTCGGCAGCAGAGGCAAAACCACGGCATACCTGTTGCAACACCAGCGCTTTCGGACGGCTGTCACCCGGGTGACCCAGACGCTCCGGCGCGCGCAGATAGGGTTTGCTGTTTGCAGTCCAGCGCAGGGCGATGGCGTCGAACAGGGCGTCGCGCACCACCGGCAGCGCATGCACATGCTGGTGGCCGTCGATGAAGTCCGGCAAGCGCCCCAGCTGCTGGCTGAACTGGTCGATCTGTCGCAGCAGGCTGTCGCGCAAGGCGGTGCGAGACAGACTGCGCAACTGGCTGAGCAGTAGCCAGTGCGACAAGGGCTTGATCAGCTGCGGTCCATTGGCAAAGTCGTGAGTGAGATTGAAATGCAGGCCGATGTCGGCTTGTTGTGCCAGCTCGCGCAAAGGGGCTGCCAGTGCGGGCCAGTGCGGGGACTGTGTCATCACGCTGGTGGCGGACAGCCGACCTGTCTGCAGCAGCGCAACAATGCCCTGGCTGATGGCGGGCGATTGAGCATAGTCATCAGCACACAGGGTCAGACGGCGCGGCGTCATGCAGCTTGCTCCTTGTCGGCAAAGGCCCACAACTTGCTGAAGACAAAGGTGAACACAGCCACCGTGGCCAGCACGATCAGCAGGGACAGACGGTAATCCAGCGGGGTGAAGCGCAGCAGCACGAAATACATGGCTTCATTCAGCGCAAAGCTCAGGCAGGCCACCATGAAAAAGCGTGGCAGCGCCTGACGGTGCGGTACGTGGGCGGCCTCGAATGTCTTGTGCCGATGCCCCCAGTAGCTCACCTGGAATGCCAGCAGGAAAGCCAGGATATTGGCCAGCAAGGGCGGCAGGCCCACTGGCACCAGAATCACTGCCACCAGCAGAAAATGCACCAGCATGGCACTGACGCCGATGATGCCGAACCACAGCAGCTCACGGTTCATTGCTGATCCTGCTCGCTGCGGCTTACGCGGCTGATCAGGTAAATCGGGCGCTGCTTCACTTCGCTGAAAATCCGGCCGATGTATTCGCCGAGAATGCCGATGGACAGCAGCTGTACCCCACCCAGAAAAGACACGGCCACCGCCAGGGTGGGCCAGCCGGGCTGGTCGTTGCCGAACAGCAGGGTGTGCAGCAGTTCCCACGAAGCATACAGGATGGACGCCAGCGAGATGGCGCTGCCAATCAGCGTCCACATGCGCAGGGGCACATTGGAAAACGCGGTGAGGCCGGTCAGCCCCAGGTTCAGCAGGCTGAAGAAGTTGAAGCTGCTTTTGCCCGCCCGGCGCTCTTCGGTATGGGTTTCCACCGGTAGCTGGGTAAAGCCCACCCAGTTGTACAGGCCTTTCATGAAGCGGTTGCGCTCCGGCATCTGGCGCAGCGCGTCCAGTACACAGCGGTCCATCACGCGGAAGTCTTGGGTGTTTTCCGGAATCTTGTGGCGTGCACCGCTGTTGAGCAGGGTATAGAACACGCGGGTGAACAGGCGTTTGCCCAGGGTTTCCGTATCGCGACTGGAGCGCACGCTGTACACCATGTCGTAGCCGGCACGCCACTGGCGCAGGAATTCCGGCACCATGGCCGGCGGATGCTGGAAGTCGCTATCGATCAGCACGGCCACATCACCGTGGGCGTGGTCGATGCCGGCAGTCAGTGCCAGTTCCTTGCCAAAATTGCGCGACAGCTGGATCAGCGTCACCGGCAGATGGTCGATCTGGCTCATGACCTGTTCCACCGTGTTGTCGCGGCTGCCGTCATCCACCACGATCAGCTCGTGGCGAAACCCTGCTTCGGTCAGCAAGCCATGCAGGGTTTGCAACATGGGGACAATGTTTTCGCTCTCGTTGTAGGCCGGCAAAATGCAGCTGACCAGCGGGTCGGCCGGTCGTGCAGCCGCCCGTTGTTGCAAGAGGAATGGTGGGACGAAGGCGCTAGGTGGCGTAGTGGTCATCGGCGTCTCCTTGTTATTCATGGCGTTGATCCGCTGGCTTGTTCGCGCAGCAGCAGCATCTGGTCCTTCATCACCGTAAAGCTGGCAATCGGCTTGAAGCGCTGCTTGATATCGGCAGGCAGGCTGGGCAGGTCGCGCTGCTCGGTAACAATGAAATGGCTGTGACCTTCTGCCAGCAACTGGCGCAGTACCTGCGGCTGTTGCGTGGTCTTGACCTTGCCTTGGCTATAGAACTCGGCGGAGAACTCGCGGCGGCTGTCCCAGAAAACCAGCGTGCTGCCGGCTGCCGGTTGCTGTTGTTGCCAGGCAGCAATCACCAGCTGTTGCGTGCGGAAGTAACGCTGCCCCTGCGTCCATTGCAGTGCAACGGCCAGCAGCAACAATACGCCGGACACCATGGCAAGCCAGGGCAGGCTGCTGCCTTGCTGCGGCTGGCGGCAGCCCTGCCACAAGGTGGCAAACAGCAAGGCACAACCCGGCAGCATGGGCAGCGGATAAGGGAAGATGATGTTGCCGGAAATGGTGAAAAACAGCAGCGTCATCAGGCTCCACAGCAAGACATACAAGCGCCAGCCATCGGTTTCGGCAGTGCGCTTCAGCATGTTTTTGCCATGACGACCCAGCCAGACCAGCATGGCCAGCGACCAGGGGAAAATCGCCCCCAGCCAATACAGCCAGATCATGCCGCGCGGGGTGGCATGGGCATAGCCGTATTTGTCACCCTTCCAGCCCGGGTCGAGGAAACGGCTGACATGCTCGCCCATGATGAAGTAATTGAGGAAGCCTGGCGTGCGGTATTCCGCCAGCAGATACCAGGGCAGGGCGATGGCCAGCATCAGCAGGCTGCCGCTGATCCATGGCAGGCGTTGCCACATGGCTTTCCAGCCATTGCGCAGCAATACCCAGAAGAAAATCGGCATGCCGACCAGCACAATTGTCAGCGGCCCCTTGGCCAGCAGGCCAAGCCCCAGTCCGGCAAAAAACAGATAGCCCCAGCGAGTGCCGCGCCCCTGCATGGCATGCCAGAACGACAACTGGGACAAGGCGACGCAGAACATCAGCGACGGGTCGGTCATCACCGTGCCTGCTGCTGCGAAAAACAGCAGGCTGCCAGCCAGAATCAGTGCTGCAGCCAGCCCGGCTTCACGTCCCAGCCGTTGCCGGGCGGCATCGGCCACCAGCCACAGCACTGCGATGGACAGCAGCAAGGCGGGCAGTCGGGCCGCCAGCGGATTGACGCCGAACAGGCCCATGCTGGCGGCGGAAGTCCAGGTGGACAGCGGCGGCTTGGCCCAGAATGGAATGCCATAGTCGTGCCACAAGGTGACCCAGTTGCCGGTTTCCAGCATCTTGCGGGCAATTTCCGCATAGCGGGCTTCGGTGGTGTCGGTCAGCGGAATGGCCCACATTGCCAGCAGACGAATCAGCAGCAAAGCGGCCAGAACATAAACGGCAAGGCGTTGCCATTGTGTGTGGGAGGACGGTTTCATGAAGTCCGGTGAGCACGCTTTGGGCGGCTGGGCAAAGTCGAAAAAAACCCGCACAGCTTACCATGCCAGCCTTGTTTTAGTCTTAAGCACCCGCCAGGCGCCATGCAAAACGCTGCCCTTGGGCGGCGCTTGACTCTGGCAGGGTGCGCTGGCTTATTGCAGGCCGTGCATCATCTTTTTCAGTTTGCTGGACAGCAGGAACAGGATCAGTGCGCCAATGCCGGCCATCACCACAAACACCATGAAGAAGTCATGCAGATTGTTGATGGCGTAACCCAACAGATGCGGGGCGGGCTTGGCCGGGTCCGGGTACAGCTCGGACAGGGTGCCAGCCAGTTTGTTGGCTGCGGCATTGGACAGGAACCAGATGCCCATCATCAGGCTGGTAAAGCGTGCCGGTGACAGCTTTACCACCAGCGACAGGCCGATTGGCGACAGACACAGCTCACCGAAGGTGTGCAGCACATACAGGCTGACCAGCCACAGCATGCTGACCTTGACGCCAGGTTCCAGCCCATCCACCCCGAATGCGATGACCAGATAGCCAATGGCCAGGAACAACAGGCCCAGTGCCATCTTTACCGGCGAGGCCGGCTCGCGGCCTTGCTTGCCAAGCCAGGTCCACAGCATGGCAAACAGCGGGGCAAAAATGACCACCGAAATCGGATTGACGGACTGGAAGTAGGAGGCTGGAACGGTAAAGCCCAGCAAATTGCGGTTGGTCTGCTCTTCGGCAAAGAAGGTCAGCGAGGCACCGGCCTGCTCGAAGGCTGACCAGAAGAAGATCACAAAGGCCGAGACAATCAGGATGACCGCCAGGCGTTCCTTTTCCACCCGCGTCAGCGGCGCATGGACCACCTTTTCACCACTGGCGTGATGGCGCTGCGGTGCCAGCCCGATGGGCTTGCCCTCCGGGGTCACCAGATATTTGTGCTTGAACAGGCTGAAGACCAGCAGGCTGAACAGCATGCCGCAGCCAGCGGCCAGGAAGCCCCATTTGAAGTCATCCGGATTGCCGGTATCACCCAGGGTGCCGCAAATGAGCGGGGCGATCAGCGAGCCGGCATTGATGCCCATGTAGAAAATGGTAAAGGCCGAATCCACCCGTTTGTCGTCCGGTGCATACAGCTGACCCACCATGGAGGAAATATTGGGCTTGAACAGGCCATTGCCAGCAATCAGCAGGCCAAGGCCGGCATACAGCAAGCTGGAAGCCAGCGGCACATTGCTGGCATGCAGGCTGCCGGAACAGAACAGCAGGAACTGGCCACACGCCATCAGGACGCCGCCGGTCATGATGGAGCGGCGATTCCCCCAGTAGCGGTCTGCAATGTAGCCGCCAATCAGGGGTGTGAGATAAACCAGACCGGTGTAGCTGCCATAGATGTCAGCGGCGTGTGCCTTGTCAAACATCAGGGCCTTGATCATGAACAGGACAAAAATGGCGCGCATGCCGTAGTAGCTGAAGCGCTCCCACATCTCGGTGACAAAGAGCAGATACAGCCCTTTGGGATGGGATTGGGTGGTCATAGACATTCCTTGTGCAGCTTGGGATGCCATCTGTCGATGGCTTGTTGTGATATTTTATTGCTTGCTATTTCAAGCAGGCGGCGATAGTAGCGACTTAATCACTCTCTGTGGAGTGTTTGTGCTGAATATTTAGCATGTTGTGCAGTATAAGAGAAAATTGATATTCATGGTTTGACATGCGGCAAGTATTTCAATGGAAAGGGAATTTTCCTGTTGTTTGTTGGTTTGAAGACGATGGTTTTCACCGCCGGGCTGTGGTAAATCGCGCAAAACGCTACAGCCGCGTACATGGTGGAACCGGGGCTGACAGACTAAAGGCAGAGCTGTGCTGATGGTGCTGACACAAGGACATGGAAAGCTGTGCCGGGAGAGGGTGGTGCTGTGTTGGCGTGGCATCACGGTCACACTGGATTGACTGTCTGGATGGATGGTTGACAATTTTC
Source organism: Aquitalea pelogenes (assembly GCF_041914625.1). Lineage (NCBI taxonomy): Bacteria > Pseudomonadati > Pseudomonadota > Betaproteobacteria > Neisseriales > Chromobacteriaceae > Aquitalea > Aquitalea pelogenes. The sequence goes on from NZ_JAYSDA010000008.1 coordinate 77,319, forward strand.
TTGCGATGAAAACTGCCAAGAGGTAATCTGGCCGCGCCATCCGGCAATGATTTTTACTAAGGTGTTTCACATGAACACGTTGGCAAGCTTGACCCGGACGGCTGCCAACCATGGTAGCCTGCCCAAAAACTGGTTTACCCTCGACATCGTGCTGGCCTACGACTTTCCCCGTCGCTGATCTCCCCTGCTAGCCGGTTCCCGGCTGCATTCTGCTGCATTCATTTTTTTCTATCTGAATCACATCTCTGGCTTTGTCGCGCCTGGCTGATCTGCGCCTGAGACGGCTGCTGCTCGCCTGCCCGCTGGCCAGAGCAAAGGGAGTATTACGCATGGCACGACGCATTCCTGAACCGTTCCGCATCAAAATGGTGGAACCCATCAAGCAAACCACCCCGGAATACCGCCAGCAGGCGCTGGCAGAAGCGGGCTGGAACCCCTTCTTGCTGCGTGGTGAAGATGTCTACATCGACCTGCTGACCGACAGTGGCACTGGTGCCATGTCCGACCGCCAGTGGGCAGGCCTGATGATGGGGGACGAAGCCTATGCCGGTAGCCGCAACTATTTTCATCTGGCGGATACGGTCAAGCAGCTGTTTGCCTACGAACACACGATTCCCACCCATCAGGGGCGTGGTGCAGAGCAGATCCTGTTCCCGGAACTGGTGAAACGCTGCCGTGGCGATCAGCCGGTATTCATCTCCAACTATCACTTCGACACCACCAAGGCACACGTCGAGATCGCCGGTGCACGTGCCATCAATGTGCTGACGCCCAAGGCGCTGGATACCGAGGTGGCTTATGACTGGAAGGGTGATTTCGATCTGGAGCGGCTGGATGATGTGATTGCCAGTGCCGGTGCCCAGAACGTGGCTGGTCTCATCATCACCATCACCTGCAACAGCGCAGGCGGACAGCCGGTGTCCCTGCCCAATATCCGTGCTGCCAGCCAGCTGGCACGTCAGCATGGTATTCCGGTGATCATCGATGCTGCCCGCTTTGCCGAAAATGCCTGGTTCATCCAGCAGCGCGACCCGGATTACGCCAAACACAGCATTGAAGAAATCGTGCTGGAAATGTTCAGTCACGGCGACATGCTGACCATGTCCGCCAAGAAGGACGGCCTGGTGAATATTGGCGGCCTGTGCTGCTTCAAGGAGGATGTCGATCTTTTCCGTGCGGTACAGGTACGTTGTGTGCCGATGGAAGGCTTTGTGACCTATGGCGGCCTGGCCGGACGTGATATGGAGGCCCTGGCTATCGGCCTGAAAGAAGGGCTGGATCCGGCCTATCTGACCTACCGTATCAGCCAGGTGGAGTATCTGGGCGAGCGTTTGCGTGCCGGTGGCGTTCCCATCCAGTATCCGACGGGCGGACATGCCGTGTTTGTCGATGCCAAGCGCCTGTTGCCGCATATTCCTGCCGAGCAGTTCCCTGCGCATGCGCTGGCTTGCGCGCTCTATCTGGAAGGCGGGGTGCGCGGCGTGGAAATCGGCTCCCTGCTGCTGGGGCGCAATCCGCAGACCGGCGAACAGGAACCGTCGCCGCTGGAATTGCTGCGGCTGACCATTCCGCGCCGGGTCTATACCAACGACCACATGGACTATATTGCCGATTGCCTGATCGAAGTGAAGGCGCGGGCTGCCAGTATCACCGGCCTTGGCTTTGAATACGAGCCGCCCATCCTGCGGCACTTCACCGCCCGTCTCAAGCCCTTGGCCTGAGGCTTGTTGCAATGAAAATGGCTGCCATCGGGCAGCCATTTTTTTGTGTTTACGGTGGACTGTCTTACTTGATCAGCTCGACCGGAATTACGGCCGCTTCCGTGCCGAAGGCATTGATACGGCTGGTGTTCTGCAGGCGCAGTTCACCATCCACATACACCTGGGCCTGCACGCTGTAGCTGCCGCTGGCCTGAATGGCCTGCTTGTCGTAGCACAGCGAGTAGCTCACCGGGAAGGCCTTGGGTTTTTCCAGAGTCTGTTCGGCCAGCAAACGGGCCGGTGCGTCAGCCTGTTTGCCATCATCCAGCAGGCGAACCCGTACCAGCGTGGTGGCCAGTGGCAGGTTGGCTGCAGTGGCCAGCGCCACCTTGCCGTTCAGGTACTGCGGCTGATACGCCTGGCTGGCGCAGCCTGTCAGGCCGAGTGCCAGTGCAAGAAGGGCAGTGCTACGCAGGTGCAGGTGCATCAGTCCACAGCCTCCAGCTTGGGTTGACCCAGCATGATCACCGGGCCTTGTTCCGGCTTCCATTCACCCTGCACGCGCCACTGGTTGCCTTTGTCTTCCAGCTGCACATACCAGTGGTTGGCCTTCACCAGTTCCTTGTTGAAGTTGCCGCTGTACTGATTGGCCGCCAGCTTGCGCAGGTCGGCCGTCACGTCATAGTCGTCCTGTGCCGGATGTACCAGCTTCAGGCTCAGCGTGTCCGGCAAAGGCTGCTTGCTGGTGGTGTTGACCGTGACGGTATGACCATCGCTGCTGAGCATGACCTGGGCGGTAATGCCCAGCGCTGCAGCTGCGGTGTTGCGGCGCAATTCCATATTGATGGCCTTGCCCTTGTTGTAATAGTCGTCCGTCACCAGGCCATCATCGGTCTTCAGCGCGGTGGTGATGTAGCAGCTGCCCACGATGACTGCGGCGAGCGGAAAGCTGATCAGAAACCACACCCAGGGTTCTTTATACCAGGGGCGGGATACGGGGGTGTCCAGTTGCATGACTTACTCTCCGATGAAGCTGGATTTTTCTTCCACATGCAGTACCGGGGTGCTGACGGTTTCCACCTTGAAGTGGATCTCGTGACTGCCCTTGGTGGCTACTTGCGGGTCGGCTTGAACGCGCACGCCAAAGCTTTCGGTTTCGGTTGCCTTGACCTTGATCTGCTTGCTGTCTGTTTCCAGTTTCAGATCAGGCATGCCGTCCACCGAGATTTTAAACTCCTGATCGCGTTCTGTGGTGTTGATGATCTTGATGGTGTAGGCATTTTCCAGCATGCCTGCGTCGGTTTCCTTCACCAGCGAGGCGCGATCACGCAGGATGTCCACCTTGAACGGCTTGCGCATCGCCAGCGAACCCAGTGCGGCACCCAGTACAATCAGCAGCACCACGGTATACATGATCACCCGCGGGCGGCGCAGATGCTTGATGATTTCGCTTTCCGGATACTTGCCTTCCAGCGCATTTTCCGTGGTGTAGCGGATCAGCCCACGCGGATAGCCCACCTTGTCCATCACTTCATCACAGGCGTCGATACAGGCGGCACAGCCGATGCATTCGTATTGCAGGCCGTTACGGATATCAATGCCTACCGGGCAAACCTGTACACAGATGCCACAGTTGACGCAGGAACCCAGGCCCTGTTCCTTGAAGTCCACGCCTTTCTTGCGTGCGCCGCGCGGTTCGCCACGTGCTTCATCGTAAGAAATGATCAGGGTGTCGGCATCAAACATCACGCTCTGGAAGCGGGCATACGGGCACATGTATTTGCATACCTGTTCGCGCATGAAGCCAGCCAGCAGGTAGGTAAAACCGGCGTAGAAGAAAATCCAGAAGCTTTCCCACGGGCCGTAGTCAAAAGTCGGCATCGCCTTGACCAGATCGCGGATCGGCGTGAAATAGCCGACCAGCGAGAAACCGGTCCACAGACAGAACACGATCATCAGGCCGTGCTTGGTCAGTTTCAGCCGCGCCTTGCGCAAGCTCATCGGCTCCTTGTCCAGCTTGATGCGCTTGTTGCGGTCGCCTTCCACCAGCTGTTCGATCCACAGCATGACTTCGGTGTAGACCGTTTGCGGACAGGAATAACCACACCACAGGCGGCCGGCAATGGTGGTCCATACAAACAGGCCAAATGCACAGCTCATCAGCAGTGCCGCCAGATAGACAAAGTCCTGCGGCCAGATGGTCAGCCCGAAAATGAAGAACTTGCGGTTGACCATGTCGAAAAACACCGCTTGCCGGCCGTTCCAGGTCAGCCAGGGCAAGCCGAGGAAAACCAGCTGAGTACCCAGGACAAACAGAATACGCCAGTTATTGAAGATGCCCTTGACGCTGCGCGGGTAGATCTTCTTCTGTGCCTCGTACAAGGACACGGTTTCGGAACCGGGTTTGGGAGAGGGGGGGGTGTGTTCTACTTTGACCGGGATATCTTTTAACGAATCAGACATGGTGTTTTCCTGAAGAGGATTTCGCAAAGTACACCTGGGTGATGGACTTTGCACAAGCATCTTGCAAGTAATTATATTATATGAATCAGTATAGTGTTTGATGTAAAGCATACTGCCCGCTTGCGCGGGCAGTATGTTGGCTAAGGCTTACTGCGCCTTGGCGTTATTGGACAAGCCCCACACGTAGGCTGCCAGCAGGTGAACCTTGCCGTCGCCCAGGAAGTCCTTCCAGGCCGGCATCTGGTTGTTGCGACCATTAGTGATGGTCTCGATGATGGTCTTTTCAGTACCGCCATACAGCCAGATGTTGTCAGTCAGGTTCGGTGCACCCAGTTGCTGGTTACCCTTGCCGTCCGGACCGTGGCAGGCCGCGCAGATGGTGGTGAAGGTTTCCTTGCCGCGTGTTGCACGTTCGGCATCATGCTTCTTGCCGGACAGCGACATCACGTAGTTGGCAACGTCCTTGACCTTCTCTTCGCCCAGTACCGAACCCCAGGCCGGCATCTGACCATGACGACCACCCTGAATGGTGGTTTCGATGGTTTTCGGATCGCCACCCCACAGCCAGTCGTTGTCGGTCAGGTTCGGGAAGCCCTTGGCACCGCGTGCGTCAGAGCCGTGGCACTGTACGCAGTAGGTCTGGAACAGGCGCTTGCCCATTTCCTGTGCCTTGGGATCGGCAGCAACCTGCTTCAGGTCTTCCTTCAGGTACTTGTCATACAGCGGCTGGTACTTGGCTTCCGCCTGGGCACGTTCTTCCTTGTACTGACCTACGGAAGTCCAGCCACGGATACCTTGCCACTTGCCAAGGCCAGGGTAGAGCACCAGATAGCAGGCACCGAAGATCAGCGTGATGTAGAACATCAGCATCCACCAGCGCGGCAGCGGGTGGTTGTATTCTTCGAGGTCGCCATCCCATACGTGACCCATGGTTTCAACCTGCTCACCCTTCTTGACCGTAGTCTTGGATTGGGTGAACAACAGCAGGGACAGCCCAACAAAACCTGCAACCACGATGGCCGTGATCCAGATGCCCCAGAAATCGCTTACGAAATCACTCATTGTTTTGCTCCGTTAGAAGCCGACTCATGGTTGTCGGCCTCCTGCACCTTGTCGTCGTCGAGAAAGGGCACATTGGCCGCTTCATCGTACCGGTTCTTTGAGCGTCTGCTATAGGCGATGAACAACACCAGAATAAAGAAGGTGAAGCACATCACGGTGAAGGCAGAACGCCCAATCGTTACCCAGTCCATGACTTAGCGAACATTCTTCAGTGCGAGACCCAAGCCCTGCAGATATGCAATCAGGGCATCCATTTCCGACTTGCCTTCCACCTGAGCCTTGGCTTCGGCGATATCCTTGTCGGTATAGGGAACACCTACAGCGCGCAGGGCTTCCATTTTCTTCGGCATGATTTCGGCATCGGCCAGGTTCTTCGACAGCCACGGGAAAGCAGGCATGTTGGATTCCGGAACCACGTCACGCGGATTGGTCAGGTGGACACGGTGCCATTCGTCGGAATAACGACCGCCTACACGGGCCAGGTCCGGACCGGTACGCTTGGAACCCCACTGGAAGGGATGGTCGTAAACCGACTCACCCGCAACGGAGTAGTGACCATAACGCTCGGTTTCGGCGCGGAACGGACGAATCATCTGGGAGTGGCAGTTGTAGCAGCCTTCACGGATGTAAATGTCGCGACCAGCCAGTTGCAGCGCGGTATAGGGCTTGACGCCGGCAACAGGCTGCGTGGTGGACTTCTGGAATGCCAGCGGCAGGATTTCCACCAGGCCGGCAAAGCTGATCACGATCAGGGTGAACACGATGAGGTAACCCACGTGCTCTTCAATCAGTTTCTGGATCTTTTCCATGTTCTTCTACCTTTATCCGCTTAAGCGTGAGCCGATGCGTTGACAGCCGGGATCTTGGCGTCAACAGCCTTGCCACTGGCAACGGTGCGGAAGGTGTTGTAAGCCATCAGCAGCATACCGGTCAGGTACAGCGTACCACCCAGGAAACGCACGAAGTGGTAGGGGTAGGTTGCTTTCACGGCTTCCACAAAGGCATAAGTCAGGGTGCCGTCGGCATTCAGGGCACGCCACATCAGGCCCTGGGTCACACCGGAGATCCACAGTGCGGCGATGTACAGAACCACACCAACAGTAGCCAGCCAGAAGTGAGCTTCGATCAGCTTGGTGCTGTGCATGGACTCACGGCCGAACAGGCGCGGCAGCAGGTAGTACATGGAACCGATGGTGATGAAGCCAACCCAGCCCAGAGCACCGGAGTGCACGTGACCGATGGTCCAGTCAGTGTAGTGCGACAGGGCATTCACGGACTTGATGGACATCATCGGGCCTTCGAAGGTGGACATACCGTAGAAGGACAGGGAAACCACCAGGAACTTCAGAACCGGGTCGGTACGCAGTTTGTGCCATGCGCCGGACAGGGTCATGATGCCGTTGATCATGCCACCCCAGCTCGGAGCCAGCAGCACCAGCGAGAACACCATACCCAGCGACTGGGTCCAGTCAGGCAGGGCAGTGTAGTGCAGGTGGTGAGGACCAGCCCACATATAGGTGAAGATCAGGGCCCAGAAGTGAACCACCGACAGGCGATAGGAGTAAACCGGACGACCAGCTTGCTTCGGCACGAAGTAGTACATCATGCCCAGGAAGGCGGCGGTCAGGAAGAAGCCCACGGCATTGTGGCCATACCACCATTGCACCATGGCATCCACGGCACCGGCGTACACGGAGTAGGACTTGGTCAGGGAAACCGGTACAAAGGCGCTGTTGACGATGTGCAGCAGGGCAACTGCCAGGATGAACGCACCGTAGAACCAGTTGGCTACATAGATGTGTTTAACCTTGCGGATGGCGATGGTGCCGAAGAACACGATGGCATATACCACCCAGGTCACGGCGATCATCAGCTTGATCGGCCATTCCAGTTCGGCGTATTCCTTGCCGAAGGTGATACCCAGCGGCAGGGTGATGGCAGCGAGGACAATGATCAGCTGCCACATCCAGAAGGTGAAGGCGGCCAACTTGTCCGAAATGAGTCGTACGTTACAGGTGCGCTGCACGACGTAGTAAGAGGTGGCAAACAGGCCGCTGCCGCCAAAGGCAAAAATCACGGCGTTGGTGTGCAGCGGGCGCAAGCGGCCAAAGTGGAACCAGGGCCCAAAATTGAGCTCCGGCCACACCAATTGGGCCGCAATGATGACGCCCACCAGCATGCCTACAATGCCCCATACTACGGTCATGATGGCAAACTGGCGCACCACCTTATAGTTATAAGTGGATTGCGTTTCCATTTAGGGTTTTCTCCAAGGTTGCTAACTTAGAACGTGACAAACCGTGGCGACTTGATTTCCTGCCCGCTGCCCCAAACTGAAATGAGCAGGAAAAGCCGCTGAGGAGCCTGAGCAATTTCAGACTAGCAAAGTGTTTGACCCGTGTTGACAATGTTCTGCCAGAAACCTGGCAAAGCGTGGTCAGACACACACTTTTTCCCCATTTATTCAGCAGGGATTCTAAAGCAAATGCCCATGACGGGCCAGTTGATTAGTATGCCTGCGGGATTTTTACGTCCACCATTTTCTTGATTTCAAGCGAGCTGGCAGCAAGCTATTAACCTGATGCCGCTTACTGGGGATTATATTGTCATGCCTGTCCAAGCCCTTGACTTAAGTCAAATCGTGATCGGCAGCCCCCCTGTTGCGATGCGGGTGCTAGAATCTGCCGTTTTCTATCCTTTCCTGGGCAGATCATGACCAAAGCCGTCCGTTACTCCATTCGTCCGTGCTCGCCGGAAACCCATTGTTTCGAAATTACGCTGCAGCTTGACAAGCCGGCCAGCGGCGGACAGGTGTTTTCCTTGCCTGCCTGGATTCCGGGTAGTTATCTGATCCGAGAGTTTTCCCGCCATATTGTCAGTATTCAAGCCAGTAGCGCTGGTAAAAGTGTTGGGCTGCGCAAGCTGGACAAACACAGCTGGCAGGCGGACCCGGTAAGCAGCAGCCTGACACTGGTCTACCTAGTGTATGCCTATGACCTGTCGGTGCGTGGCGCTTATCTGGACGACTCACGCGGTTTCTTCAATGCCAGCAGTGTGTTCCTGTCCGTTGCCGGCCGTGAGCATGAGGCATGCGAGGTGGAAATCCGGCCTGCCAAGGGCAAGGCCCATGCGGACTGGAAGGTGGCGACTGCCTTGCCCGCGGTTAAGGTGAAGAAAAGCGGCTTCGGGCTGTACCGTGCCGCCAATTACGACGAATTGCTGGACCATCCGGTGGAGTTGGGCGATTTCCATACGGTGAGCTTCAAGGCTTGCGGTGTGCCGCATCAGTTTGTGGTGTCAGGACGATTCCGTGGCGACTTGAAGCGCCTGGCACGTGATACCAAGAAAATCTGCGAATACCAGATCCGCCTGTTCGGCACGCCAGCACCGTTCGAGCGTTATGTATTCATGCTTTATGTGGGCAAGGACATCTACGGCGGGCTGGAGCACCGGGCATCCACGGCGCTGGTGGCCAATCGTGATGATTTGCCAGCCTTCGACCAGACCGAAATCTCCGACGGTTATCTGAAACTGTTGGGTCTGATCAGTCATGAGTATTTCCACAGCTGGAATGTGAAGCGTATCAAGCCGGCTGCCTTCAGCCCCTATGACTTGCGCAGTGAAGGCTATACCCGTTTGCTGTGGGCGTTCGAGGGCATCACTTCCTACTATGATGATTTGACCCTGTTGCGTTGCGGTCTGATCGACAGCAAGCGCTATCTTGGCCTGCTGGCCCAGACCATCAGCGGTGTACAGCGCGGTGCAGGCCGGTTGAAGCAAACGCTGGAGGAGTCCAGCTTTGATGCCTGGATCAAATACTACCGGCAAGACGAAAACAGTCCGAACAGCATTGTCAGCTATTACACCAAGGGCGCGCTGGCTGCCCTGGCACTGGACCTGACCCTGCGTGAACGCAGCCAGGGGGTGACGACGCTGGACGACATCATGCGTGCCTTGTGGACAAAATGGCTGGCTGATGGCAAGGGACTGGCCGAGCAGGAATGGGAAGAAATCGCCCAGCAGGTGGCTGGTTTCTCCTTGCAAGACTTCTTCGATCAGGCGCTGCGCTCCACCACTGATCTGCCCCTGCCGCAGCTGTTATTGTCCCAGGGGGTAGACATGAACTGGGACTACGCGGATCATGCCGGCGATGCCGGTGGCATCGGCCTGCCGGCACCGCAGCGAAAACCCAAGGCCAGCCTGGGTGTGAAGACACAAGCGGACCCGGCAGGTTTGCGCCTGACCCATGTTTACGATGGCGGCGCAGCGCAAGAGGCTGGACTTGCCGGCGGGGATATCCTGCTGGCGGTGGATGGGCTGAAGGCAAGCGACCTGGACAAGATGCTGAGCCGTTATCGTGTGGGGGAGAGCATCACCCTGCATCTGTTCCGGCGCGATGAACTTCTGGTGCGTGAAGTATGTCTGCAAGCCCAGCCGCAGATGACCTGCCGTTTGCAACTGCAGGAAAAGACTGGTCCGTGGCCACAGGGCTGAGTGCCATGGCGCGACGGACATGATGGTTCAAACAGTAAAGCGAATCTGGGTGGCGATCCTGCCCGGTTCATGACTCAGACCGGCACCAACCGGCAACGACCTGAAAATTAGAGAGAAGAACATGGCGCAGCAGCCTCAAGTGAACTATCTGAAAGACTATGCCGTCCCGGCCTATCTGGTGGACAGGGTGGATTTGAAGTTCGATATAGAGGAAGCGCAAACGCGAGTCCATTCGCGACTGGTGATCAAGCGTAACCAGCAATCTGCTGCGCCAGCCGATCTGTGGCTGGACGGAACGGCCACCTTGCGATCGGTCACGCTTGATGGTGAGCGCCTGTCTGCGGATGCCTACCAGTTGAACGCAGAAGGCTTGCTGATTCCCGGCGTACCCGACAGCTTCATCCTGGAGCTGGAAACCGAACTCGACCCTGCCTCCAATACCAGCCTGATGGGCCTGTATGCGTCCAATGGCAATCTGTTTACCCAGTGCGAGCCGGAAGGTTTCCGCAAGATCACCTTCTACATGGACCGTCCGGACGTGATGGCCAAGTTCACCACCACCATTGTGGCCGACAAGCAGAAATATCCGGTGCTGCTGTCCAATGGCAACAAGGTGGGCGAGGGCATGCTGGACAAAAAGCGTCACTGGGTGAAGTGGGTGGACCCCTACCGCAAGCCTTCCTACCTGTTTGCACTGGTGGCGGGCAAGCTGGTGGCTGCGCGTGACAAGTTCACCACCGTGCGTGGCCGGGAAGTGACGCTGGAAATCTGGACCGAACCTGCCGATCAGGACAAGGTTGCCTTCGGCATGGGTGCCGTCAAGCGGGCGATGAAATGGGATGAGCAGCGTTTCGGGCTGGAATACGACCTGGACATCTACATGATCGTGGCGGTCAGCGACTTCAATATGGGCGCCATGGAAAACAAGGGCCTCAATATTTTCAATACATCGGCCGTGCTGGCGCGCAAGGACACCCGTACCGATGCCGAATTCCAGCGCGTGGAAGCCATCATCGCGCACGAGTATTTCCATAACTGGACCGGCAACCGCGTGACCTGCCGCGACTGGTTCCAGCTCTCGCTCAAGGAAGGGCTCACCGTATTCCGCGATCAGGAGTTCAGTTCCGATCTGGGCAGCCGTGCCGTCAAGCGCATTGACGATGTCAAAAGCCTGCGTGCCTTGCAATTCCCGGAAGATGCTGGCCCGACCGCGCACCCGATTCGCCCTGACTCCTATATTGAGATGAACAATTTCTACACCATGACGGTGTATGAAAAAGGGGCAGAAGTCGTCCGCATGTATCACACCCTGCTGGGCGAAGAAGGCTTCCGCAAGGGCATGGATCTGTACTTCAAGCGCCACGATGGCCAGGCAGTGACCTGCGACGACTTCCGTGCAGCCATGGCCGACGCCAACGGGGTGGATCTGGAGCAGTTTGCCTTGTGGTACAGCCAGGCCGGAACCCCGCTGCTGCAAGTCAGCAGCGCTTATGATGCCGCCGCGCAGCGCTATGCCCTTACGGTCAAGCAGTCCTGCCGCATTGTGGCTGGCCAGCCTGCACCGCAAGCCCTGCATATCCCGCTGGCCCTGGGCCTGGTGGGAGCGAATGGCCAGGATCTGCCGCTCCAGCTGGAAGGTGAGGATGAGGCACGTCCCGGAACGCGCGTGCTGGATGTCAAACAGGACGAGCAAACCTTTGTTTTCATCAATGTGCCGGAAGAGCCGGTGCCGTCCCTGCTGCGCGGTTTTTCCGCCCCGGTGAAGCTGGAATACGACTGGCGTGACGATCAGCTTGCCTTTCTGATGGCCAACGACAGCGACAGCTTCTGCCGTTGGGAAGCGGGCCAGACCCTGGCCGAGCGGCTGTTTCGCCAGTTGATTGCAGCCCAGGCTGCCGGGCGGGCGCTGGTGCTGCCGGAAACCTTTGTTGCCGCCTTCCGCGCCGTGCTGAAGGATCACGCGGCTGACCCGGCCTTGCGCGCCCTGATGCTCGGCCTGCCGTCGGAAGCGGAAATCCTGGAAATGGTGGATGTCGCCGACCCTACCGTCATCCATCAGGTGCGTGACTTTGTGCTGGACCAGTTGGCAGAAGCATTGCGTGGCGAATGGCACGAGGCCTACCAGCTGAACCAGACCCGTGAGTACAAGCCCGAAGATGCCGGCAAGCGTGACCTGAAAAACCGCGCCTTGCAGATGCTGACCCGGCTGAACGTGGCCTGGCCGGCCGAAGCGGCACGCAAGCAGGTACTGGAGGCGGACAATATGTCCGACCAGATGGGGGCCATGCTGGCCTTGCGCGACCATGACGGCGAAGAGAGGGACGAGTGCTATACCGCCTTTGCCGCCCGCTGGCAGCGCGATGCACTGGTCATGGACAAGTTCTTCATGCTGGTGGCGTCCAGCCAGCTGGAAGGTACGCTCAGTCATGTGCGTGCCGCCATGGAGCACCCGGCATTCAGCCTGAAAAACCCCAACAAGGCACGCGCCCTGATTGCCACCTTCGGCAACAATATGGCGCACTTCCATGCACAAGACGGCAGTGGCTATCGCTTCCTGGCGGATCAGGTACTGGCGCTGGATGCCATCAACCCGCAAGTGGCCAGCCGCATCGTGCGTGCTTTCAACCGCTGGAAGAAGCTGGAGCCGGTACGCCAGGCACTGATGAAGGCCGAGCTGGAGCGCATGCTGGCCAGCCCGCTGTCCAAGGATGTCTACGAAATTGTCTACAAGAACCTGAAGGCCTGAACTGGTTGATGGTTGTTGACAGACATGCAGCAAAAGGGTCGCGCAAGCGGCCCTTTTTCATTTTCAGCAGGCAGGAATATTGACCTGTGAGGTGCTTGTTTGGATCATACGACTGTTTGACTTTATTCTGGCCAGGATGGCGATGACGGAAATCACACAGCAAGATCACTACCTGACGCTGGACGATGGTGAACAGTTATACATGCGGCGCATTTCCCGGGCAGGCAAGGGAGAGCCGGTGTTGCTGGTTCATGGCGTCATGGCCAATGGTCGCATTTTTTACAGCGACAAGGGCAGGGGGCTGGCGCCGTTTCTGGCAGCGGCGGGCTATGACGTGTTTGTCGCCGACCTGCGTGGCCGTGGCCGCAGCACGCCCAAAATCAATGCGGCCAGCCGGCATGGCCAAACAGAAATCATCTGCCGCGACCTGCCAGCCTTGCAGGCCGCCATCCGCAGTATCAAGGGCGACGTCGCCGTGCACTGGATGGCACACTCCTGGGGTGGCGTGCACATGAGCAGCTGTCTGCTGCGCCATCCACGCTTGTGTTCCCAGGTTGCTTCGCTGGTGTACTTTGGCAGCAAGCGCAGTATTGCCGTGCGAAACTGGCGCAAATGGCTGGAGGTGGATCTGCTGTGGAATGTGCTGGCGCGCTGGATCATCCGCGCGGTGGGCTATCTGCCAGCAGCCCGTCTGGGGCTGGGGGCTGATGACGAAACCGAAAAGAGCCATCGGCAAAGCAAGCGCTGGGCACAACAGCGCCCCTGGATTGATAGCGACGATGGTTTTGATTATGGCGCGGCAGCACGTCATGTCTCCTTGCCGCCAGCCCTGTACTTTGCTGCGCAGAACGATCCTTGTCGTGGCCATCCCGACGATGTTCGCCGGTTCCGCGGCGAGTCTGGTCCGCATTTGTCGCGCTTCAGGCTGCTGGCGCGGTCCACCGGTCATTGGCATGACTACGATCATGTTTCTTTGCTCACCCATCCGGACGCACCGGCCGATCACTTTCCGCTGGTTCTTGAGTGGCTGGCAGGGCGTCATGATCAGGTAATCGACCACAACTGATGAAGATCATTCCACTTGTCAAGACGCTGTGGTAGAACAGCGCGCTCTAGTGGAGAATGTGCGCATGAATCAAGAATCAGTGATCGAAGAAGGCAAGCTGGATACCATTATCGACCAGCTGGCCGAACACGGTTGGGTGGTGGATCACACCCTGTTCAGCGGCGAGGCCATCCGCCAGTTGCAGCAGTGCTGCCTGGAACAATGGCAAGCCGGCAGCTTTCATGAGGCCGCTGTGGGGCGGGGCGAACAGCAAGGACGGCGCAGCGAAATTCGCTCAGACTCGGTACTGTGGCTTGAGCCCGCTGATACCGCACCCGCTATCCGGCATTATTTTTCCACGCTGGATCAGGTGCGCCAGGCCGTCAATCAGGCCTTCTATATGGGACTGGAAGACCTGGAATCGCATTTCGCCGTCTATCCGCCCGGCAGCTTTTACAAGAAGCATCTGGATCGATTCCGCGACGATGATGCCCGCGCCCTGACTGCTGTGCTGTATCTGAACGAAGGCTGGCCAGATGATGCCGGTGGGCAGATCCGGCTTTATCTGGACGATGCATGCAGCCAGTCGCTGGACATTGCGCCCACTGCCGGCACGCTGGTGTTGTTCCTGTCTGACCGTTTCTGGCATGAAGTCCTGCCGGCCACCCAACAACGCTTGTCGGTGACCGGATGGTTCCGCCGCAGGCCGCGGATATAAGCCTGACCATCTTGCTGTGGTATTGCCGTGCTAGAATCAGCCAAAACCGGATGAAATGACAAGGGACGAATCAAGATGTCAGGCAACACCATGGGGCTGCTGTTTACTGTTACCTCTTTTGGCGAGAGCCACGGACCGGCCATTGGCTGTGTGGTGGATGGCTGCCCGCCCGGCCTGGCCATCAGTGCCGAGGAAATCCAGCTGGAGCTGGACCGCCGCAAACCAGGTACCAGCCGTCATGTCACCCAGCGACGCGAGCCCGATACCGTTGAAATCCTCTCTGGTGTGTTTGAGGGCAAAACCACCGGTACACCGATTGCCTTGCTGATTCGCAATACCGACCAGCGCTCCAAGGACTACGGCAATATCGCGGAAACCTTCCGTCCCGGTCATGCCGACTATACTTACTGGCATAAATACGGTGTGCGCGACCCGCGCGGCGGCGGTCGCTCCAGCGCCCGGGAAACCGCGGTGCGTGTAGCAGCCGGTGCTATTGCCAAAAAATGGCTGAAAGAGCGTTACGGCATGGTGGTGCGCGGTCACATGACCCAGATCGGCGAAGTGGACATTCCGTTCCAGAGCTGGGATGTGGTCAACAATAATCCTTTCTTCGCTGCGGATGAAAGCGTGGTGCCGCAGCTGGAAAACTATATGGACAGCATACGCAAGAGCCTGGATTCGGTAGGGGCTCGCTTGCGGGTGGTGGCCGAGAACGTCCCTGTTGGCTGGGGTGAGCCGGTGTTCGATCGACTGGATGCTGACATCGCCTATGCCATGATGAACATCAATGCGGTCAAGGGTGTTGAAATCGGTGCTGGTTTTAGCTGCGTAACCCAGCGTGGTAGCGAGCACGGTGATGAATTGACACCGCAAGGCTTTGCCAGCAATCACGCTGGTGGCATTCTGGGTGGCATTTCTACCGGTCAGGATATCGAAGTATCCATTGCCATCAAGCCGACATCCTCCATTGCCCAGCCGCGCCGTTCTATCGACAAGCAAGGCAATCCGATACTGATGGAAACCCATGGTCGTCACGACCCCTGCGTCGGCATTCGGGCCACGCCCATCGCCGAAGCCATGCTGGCCCTGGTGCTGATGGATCATGCCTTGCGCCATCGTGCCCAATGTGGCGATGTGGTAGTGGATACCCCCAAAATTCCGGGGCGGATCAGCTAAACTGGGATAAAGCCTGTCTGACAGCCTGGCACCAAGAGAGAGCACACCATGTTGAAGAACCTGATTGGCGGTTTGGCCGGTCGACTGAAAAAAAATGAAGACAGTCCCGACGACGAGATTGCTGCTGTCGAAAAAGAGCTGGAAGCCTCGCCGGTCAAGCCCAGCGCTGAGCCGGAACTGATCGAACAGCTGCCTCCCACCCTTGGCTTTGTCACGCACCAGCCGGTGATGGACCGACAACATCGCGTGGTGGCTTACGAGTTTTTCGTCAAATCCGGGGCTGCGGCAAAAGGGGGCAAGCAACAGGACTTCGATCGCCTGATGCTGACCACCCTGCAGAATATGGAAGTATTCCGCCTGCTGGCCTATCGTCGCGCCCTGGTACATATCTCCATCAGCTCCCTGACCGAGCCTTTGTTGCTGCAGATGCCGGCCAAAAGCGTGATTTTCGTGCTGGAGCCGGATCCGGGTCAGGCGGTGACAGTAGAGGTGATGCCGATTCTGGACGACCTGCGCAGCAAGGGCCTGCGCTTTGCCGTGGAGCCGGCCGCCTTCGACAGCCAGGTACTGGCGGAGCGCTTGCAACCGGAACTGTTCAACCGCATGGATTTCATGCTGCTGGACTTCGCCGCACCGTCCACCAGGGTGCTGGCACCCATTCTGGACCAGTTGCCGCGTCGCTACCCCAACGCCCGCTGGATGGCCCGCAATGTCGGTACCGCCGAGGATCTGGACATCTGCTTGCGCGCACCGGGCAGTAACCGTTTCGCCCTGTTCCATGGTCCGTTCATCGCCACGGTTCGCAGCCTGGAAAGCGGCAAGGTGGATAGCAACCAGACCCGTGTGCTGCAAATCATGCGCATGCTGCGTGCCAATGCCGAACCGCGCGAACTGGAGGCCCAGTTCAAGCTGGATTCGGTGCTGTTGTTCAAGCTGCTGCGTTTCATCAACTCCCCGGTGAACGGTCTGGCCCGCAAGGTACAAACCATCGAGGAAACCCTGTTGCTACTGGGCAGGGAAACGCTGTTCAAATGGCTGTCCATGCTGTTGTTCACCGCCAAGAAGGAAGATGGAACAGCGCTGGCATTGCTGGAAAAATCGCTGATCCGTGCCCGTTTTCTGGAACGGCTGGGGGCCTATCGTGGCAACAAGCTGGAGGCCGAGCATCTGTTCCTGACCGGGATGTTCTCCTTGCTGGATGTGCTGCTGAACCAACCCTTCCCGGATGTGCTGGATCCCCTGGAGTTGCCTCCCACGGTGCGGGACGCCGTGGTGGAAAACAAGGGTATGTTCAGCCCCTATCTGGCGCTGGCACTGGCCTGCGAACAAGGTGATGACCAGCGTATCAATGCCCTGTGCAAGGTGTTGAATTTCGAGGTGGAACATACCTGCCGCTACTACATCGACTCGGTGGTATGGGCGCAGGAGGTGCTGCGCGAAAGCGATGTGCACAATGATGTGGAAGCCGTCTGAGTCTTAAACAGCCAGGCGGTGAGCAAGCCAGCATTCCTTGCTGGCTTTTTTCATGGTCGTGTAAATTTCTGTAATTCGCTTATAGTAGCGTCTTGTGATGACGGGAAGCGCGTGGCAGACGGTTCTTGTCAACAACTGGCATAAAACTAGACAACAAACACCATAAATTTCCATCGGACTGCGGCATACAATGGCGTTCGACAGAAAATATAACCCCAAGCACTGCCCAGATGCCGGGCGGTGCGGGCAAGGCAATGTGATGAACACTATTGAGCAGATCAAGCAGTTGATTGTGGAAAAGTTCGGCGTGAAAGCCGAAGAAATTCAGGCCGAACGTGCGCTGAGTGAATACGGCCTGGACTCTCTCGGACAAATTGAATTGCTGTTTGCGATTGAAGAACATTTCTCGGTCTCCATTCCTGAAGAAGAGGCGCATGTCGCCAACCTGCAGGAACTGGCCGACCTGGTAGACCGCTACAAGAGTACCGCCCAATGACGCAGGCGGTAGCCATCACCGGTATTGGCCTGATTTCGCCGCTGGGCAATCAGCTTGATCTGGTCTTTGACAAGCTGATGTCGGGGACCTCAGGCATTCGCCGGTGGGAAACGGAACAAACCGGGTGCAAGCCTGCGGTGGTTGGTGCGGTGGATTTTGATCCGGCCAACTGGTTTACCCGCCTGCAGCTCTCCGGTGTGGACCGGGTCAGCCAGATGGCGGTGGCCGCAGCCACCCAGGCGCTGGATGATGCCGCCTTGCAATTGCCGGAAGACAAAGAGCAGGTTGGTGTCTATGTCGGTTGTGCCATGGGTGGCAGTACTGCCCTGGACAAGGGCTTCCAGAACTTCTACCAGACCCACACCCGCGTATCTCCCCTGTCGGTGATTGCCAGCATGGCCAATGCGCCAGCCGGGCATATCAGCATGCGTTTTGGCATTACCGGTCCTGCGGTCAATTATTCGGTCGCTTGTGCTTCTTCTGCCATTGCGCTGGGTGAAGCCATGCGTGCCATTCGCCATGGCGAAATCCGTCAGGCCATTGCCGGTGGTGCTGAAGCCATGTTGCTGCCCGGCATCATCAATGGCTGGCAGTCCATGCAGGTGCTGGCCAATCCGGATGGAGAACACCCCGAGCAGGCCTGCCGTCCCTATGACAAGACGCGCAGTGGGCTGGTACTGGCGGAAGGCGCTGCCTTTCTGGTGCTGGAGCGGCTGGATGATGCCTTGGCTCGTGGCGCTCGCATCTATGCCACGCTGGATGGCTATGCCTGCCGCAGTGATGCGACGCACATCACCAAGCCTGATGTCGCCGGACAGGTGCGCACCATGCGAGCTGCGCTGGCAGATGCCGGCCTTGCGCCGGAGGCCATCGGCTACTGCAACAGCCACGGTACGGCCACGCAAGTGGGGGACGTGGTGGAATGCGAAGCCTTGCAGTCCATCTGGGGTGAGAACACGCCGGGCCTGCGCGTGAGTGCCACCAAGTCCATGCATGGTCACTTGCTGGGTGCCACCGGCGGGCTGGAAACCGCCATCACCGCGCTGGCCTTGTACCATCGCCAGATTCCGCCGACTGCACATTGTCAGCAACTGGATGAAAACTGTCGGGTGCAACATGTGCTGGGCCAGGGGGTGGCAGCTCCCGAGCTGGCCGCAGCCATCAGCAACTCGTTTGCTTTCGGTGGCAGCAATGCCAGCCTGGTATTGCGTCGCCATCAGTAATGGCTGTACCCATCTTGTCAAAGCCCGCTTCGGCGGGCTTTTTCATTGATGTACCGGCTCAGGCTCGGCGAAAGGTCAGGCTGATGCGTCGCTTGCCCAGCAAGGCATGATCTCCATCGGCCAGGGGCATGATGCCGTGGAAACACAAACGTGCAGGCCCGCCAAAAACCAGTACATCGCCATGTTGTAGCAACAGTTTACGGTAGGGGTCTTGCCGTTGCAGGCCGCCCAGCATGAAGCGGGCGGGCAAGCCAAGTGACAAGGTAAGGATGGGGTGCGCGAAGTCGCGTTCATCCCGGTCCTGATGCAAGGACATCTTGCTACCTGCCTGATAGCAGTTGATCAGACAGGCATTGCTGACAAAGTTGTCAAATCCGGCTTCGGCTGCCCAGATGCGGGCCCGTTCCTGCAAAACCTCCGGCATGGTGGGCCATGGCTGGCCGCTTTGCGGGTCCAGCCTGCTGTAGCGATAACCATGGCGATCGCTGATCCAGCCCAATTCACCGCAATTACTCATCGCCACCGACATGGTGTGTCCACCCGGTGTTTGCATCTGCCGCAAGGGTGCTTGCCGCAAGACGTCTTCCACAGCCTGCCAGATGGCGGGCATCATGGAGTTGGCCTGCCCGGAAAGCAGGCAGACGCCTTCTGCCAGCTGCTGTTGTGAGGGGAACAGGCTGGCATCGCCAAACAGATCAGTCTGCATTGTCCCTTCCTTCTGTGGCATCGCGTTCGCGCTGCAATAATGACTGCTTACGTTCCAGACCCCAACGATAGCCGGACAAGCTACCATCCTGGCGAATCACCCGGTGGCAGGGAATGGCCACAGCCAGCGTATTGGCCGCACAAGCCCGCGCAACGGCACGCACGGCGGATGGCTGGCCAATCCTGGCAGCCAGTTCGGCATAGCTCATGGTCTGGCCCGGTGGAATATCACGTAAGGCCTGCCACACGCGCTGCTGGAAAGCGGTACCGCGAATATCCAGAGGCAAGTCCAGGCCCAGCTGTGGTTGGTCGATCAGGCTGATCACGGCAGCCATCTGCTGTTCGAATGCCTGTTCGTCACCGCGCAAGTCGGCCTTGGGAAACTGATCCTGCAATTGCTTCAGCAATAACGCCGGATCATCCCCCAGCAAAATGGCACAAATACCCAGCTGGCTTTGCGCCAACAGAATGGCCCCCAGGCTGCACTGGGCGATGGCAAAGTGGATGATGCTACGCGGCGCGCCCGCCCGGCGTTCGCTGGCGGTCATGCCCAGCCTTTGATTGGCCTGTGCATAAAAGCGGCTGCTGGACTGATAACCGGCATCAAGAATGGCATGGGTAATGGTGCAAGCATTTGGCAGCTGCTGTTGCAAGCGCTGGTGTCGCAAGGCCATGGCGTAGGCATGGGGCGTCAGGCCAGTAATACGTTTGAATACGCGATGGAAGTGAAACGGACTGATGCCGGCTCTCTCTGCCAGCTGCTGCAGGGTGGGCGTTTCCTCGGCCTGTGCCAGGTAGTGGCAAGCGGAGGTAATGATGTCTGCCTGCCGCTGGAAGAGGCTGGTTTCATCCGGTGTGCAGCGCAGGCAGGCGCGGTAGCCTGCTGCTCTTGCATCCTCCCCGTTGGCAAAAAACAGCACGTTTTCCCGTTTGGGCAAGCGTGAGGGGCAGGTAGCCCGGCAGTAAATACCGGTTGTCCGCACGGCATAGACAAACTGCCCGTCAGCCTGCGGGTTGCGTGTCATCACATCTTGCCAACGCGCATCCGCCAGCTCATCCGGCAGCTCTGGTGAGGAAGAAGTGGAAGCCATGGTCTGTTACTCCGGGTGTGGAATGAGGGAACAATAAGCACAATCCATTGCGCTGACACCCGCTTACTTGCGCTCAAATTCTAGCAGACCAGGCCAACTGCAAAAAAATAAGCCTGCACGATGGCAGGCTTGAGAAGGATCAACTGACTTGCGAAGGGCTTAGAAACTCTTGGACAGACCGATCAGCTCGCCATTACGGGCGCTGCCACCGGCTTGCGGCTTGTCATGCGACAGCTCGATATAAGCCATGGTGTGCTTACTCAGGCTGTAATGCACCAGCAGGTTGACGTACTTCTCCGTGCCTTGCACCAGCGCCGGAGAATTGTCCTTGCGTACCCCGGTTTGCAGGCCCAGCTGGGTATTGCCGATGGTGTAGTAGGCATACAGCGAGGTAGCGTTGATCACGCTGTCATCGGCCAGCTTGTTACGCTGATATTCCACAGCCAGTTCCAGCGCATCAATCGGCTTGTAGTTGGCGGTCAGGTGCAGCTGGCGATTGCTACCCAGCTGGCTGGTGTTGTTGGCATTGCTATTGGTGGTATTGCTGGAGGCACCATAGTTGGCAGAAACCGTCCAGTTGCTGCCGCTGAAACCGGCCAGCACGGAGTAGCGATTGGTACCGCTATTGCTGGTGGTCTTGTTTTCATCAGTGGAGAACTGCACGCCACCGTAGAAGCCGCCCAGATTGCCCGGCAGATCGTAACGGACCATGTTGTTGCCGGTTACGCCGCCATACCAGCCCAGGTGGTTGTCCGGGCCAGCCCATACGCTGTAATCGAACTTGCCGTCTTCCACGTTGCCGGTACCCTTGCCGGCACGGATCATACCAAAGCTACCCTTCAAGCCAACAAAGCTATCGTCGCTGGCAAAGGTGTTGGCTTGTTTGCCCATTTCATCGTAGCCGCTACCGGTCGGCGAGAAACGGTTATTCACCTGGAAGATAGCGCTCAGGCCATTGCCGAGGTTTTCTTCACCATTGAAGTTGATCTGGCCACGACCGGCCACATTGGTGGTGGAAACGGCAGCCGGGTTGGTGGTGTAACCCCAGGAACTGTTTGCTGCACCGTTGTACTGCAGAACGCCGGCACGGACAAAACCGGAAATGGTTACGCCTTCATCAGCATGGGCATAACCGGCGCAGGCAGCCAGTACGGCCATAGCAATGTATTTGTTTTGCATCTTGTCTATCTCCAATTGTCTCGCTTTGTTGTTTTGCTACTTAGGTTTGCGTTGGCAACCGGCGTCTCTTGCCCGACTTGTCCACCGCAAAAGCAGGGACATTGTTAATTTCTGTGACATTTACGGTCAAACGCATTTTATGTAGTGTTTTCACTACATATTGACACTGATGTATGTAGTAATTTAGCTACATTGAATTTGGGTTATTTCTGACGATTTGTACGTATTTATTACTAGGAAATTTCATAAATTTTATCAGTTAAGCACTTATTCACTGTCGTTGGTAATCTGCAACAAAGTGGCATGATGTGTCGCATTTGTGGGCTTTATTGAATTTATGCTGCATATGCACAAAATTGTTTGCAATTTAATATTATGAATTTGTGAATAATTTGTAGTCTTTGAAATGGATTTTGCTTACTAATTGGCAGTTGTGGTGGACCCATTCACCGCAAGCGGGCTGATTTTTCACAGTTTTGATGCAGGAATATGGCAGTCATGCGGAACGGTTAGAAAATCTGCACGATATTGGTGCTATGCAGCAAAATTCAGACTGATGCTTCATTCAGGAAGGTCTGCGCAATTAAATTGCGCCTGAGGACAGTATTAGATCATGGCTTGCAATGGCAGGAGAAAACCAATGCCGGGCACTTTCCAGCAGCTGACAGGGAAGGTTTGCCATCAGGATGGCATCTACGGTATCGCAGGGGCAGGGTGATTTGGCTGTGGGTAGCCTGGTATCTTGGAAATTAGGAGTGAGATGTGTCACGAGGACAGCGGAAAAACAAAAAAGCCCTTGATTGCTCAAGGGCTTAAATGTTGGTCTGGCGGAGAGGGAGTCCGCTCATTTATTGTTCATTCACATCCTGGCATGTTCAATAATCCATATTAAAACATAGGCTTATATGTATTTGTTGAACAAGGTAAGCTTGTGTTATGCAGCAAGATGCAGTGGTTGGTGGCATACTGGGTGGCATACTGACCAAAGCAAGGACATTAGATCCATGGCGATCCTTACCGATACCAAAGCCAGAAGCTTAAAGCCGGAAGATAAACCTATATCTCATGGTGCGGTGACTGGACTGTGTCTGCATCCCTCGGGTAGCAAGGGGCGAGGAAAGTGGGTTTTGCGCTATGTAAGCCCCCAGACGGGCAAGCGTCGTAATGCTGGGCTAGGTGCTTATCCTGAAGTGGCTATCGCGGAAGCAGCCAAGATCGCGATTGCTATGAGAGAGCAAATCCGCCAGGGAGTTGATCCTCTGGAAGTGAAACCCAAGCGAGAAGAGGCTGAGTCCCCACTTACATTTGAACAAGCGGCAATGCAGTTGCACAAGGAACTTCTTCCTAGCTGGAAAAATGACAAGCATGGGCAGCAGTGGATAAATACGCTGGATCAATATGCATTTCCTCAGCTAGGTTTACTTGCACTTGATCAAATTGCTCCAAGTCATGTCGCAGATGTACTACGTCCAATTTGGCTTGATAAAGCGGAAACGGCAAGTCGAGTCAAACAGCGTATTCATGCAGTGATGGCATGGGGCTGGGCACACGGCTTGTGTACGTCGAACCCCGTTGATGTCGTTCATCATTTATTGCCAGCGCAGCCTAGCAAATCGGTGAGGACCCAACATCAACCAGCTATGCCGTGGCGACAACTTCCTGCTTTCATTGCAATGCATCTTTGCATTGGTGGTAGACCTGATGTTACTCGTCTGCTGCTGGAGTTCCTGATATTGACTGCAGCACGTTCTGGAGAGGTACGCGGGATGATGTGGCAAGAGATTGACTGGGATGCTGCGATTTGGACAGTACCTGCTGATCGCATGAAGGCAAAGATGGTACATCGCGTCCCACTTTCAAAGAGGGCAATGCAGATTCTGCAGTGCTGCCGTGGTACACATGAAATCTTGGTATTTCCATCTCCCCGCGCCCAAACGGCACTGTCGGATATGGTGCTGACTTCATTCCTGCGACGTGTGGAGGCACCAAGCGATACCCCGGGCCGTATTGCTACGGCCCATGGCTTCCGTTCAAGTTTTCGAGATTGGTGCAGTGAGCATGGATACAGCAGGGATCTCGCCGAACGTGCGTTGGCACATACGGTTCAGAACAAAGTTGAGGCCGCATATCATCGCACGGACCTGCTTGAACAAAGACGTAGCATGATGGATGCTTGGAGTGTCTTTGTGCAAAGTGAATGTGAGGGTAGAAAATATGACCAATAGCATTTTATCCATGAATGAAATTATTTGTTCTTTGGGTGCGAATATTCCTGTTTCTGATGTTTTACAATTAATTGTTGATAACAAAATTGATTGTTTTGTTAAGCGGCAGGCCGATTTTAGAGTGTATGCGGAAGGAACTGTTTATGAAACAATTCACGTTATTAAAAGGCGTATGGAAGGACGGGTCAACGAAATTGAAAATCCTATTGAATTGGATAATGTAAGATATTTGAAAATCAGCAGGGACGAAGTTAAAGAGCTTTTTTCAAAGCAGTGGATTGAGTTGTCTAGATTTTATGAGGTTTTGATTGGTAATTCATTGGAAAGAAAGACAAGATTATTTAACTATTCGAATTGTTATTTTGTTGCTCCGGATGGTAGGAAAATTCCTAAGTATGGATTGTATGTGTTTTTTGATTATTTAAAGGTGCAGTCTTCGGATCTGCATGTGTTGGCTATTGATTTTGAGAAATTAAAAAATGTTTATTTTTCTAAATTTGAAACAAGTCAATTAATTGTTGAAAATCCATACGTAACAATCTTGAATTTGTGTGCCTATGAGTATTATAAAGATGGCTTGGGGAAAAAGTATGTGAAAGATGAGATTGTAAGTTTGATTCAATCAAAATCGGTGAGCGGTGTAAGTTTTAAGAAGAATGATGCGAATCAATTTGCTACTGTTCTTAATAGGAGTGAGCAATATCAGAGTAAGCGGGCAAGGGAGAGTTACAGGAAAATAAATAAGGAGGATCTTCCTTCTGATGTGTTGATTGGGGATAGGCATCAATGCTTTACTACAAAATTGATAGTTATAAATTATTTGTCCAATAAGTTTAGTAATAGACTTTGTAGTGAGGATTATTTAAAGGAAGAACTGAATAAGTATGGTTTTAAACCTATATTGGCTGAGCGGGTGGCGAAATGTTTAGCGCCATCCTTCGCAAAGAAGGATGGCGATGTTTAATATCCGGCATCTGTTGAATAGTCAAATTTTCTTACGATGGCTCCAATGCCAGGTATATTTTGTTCTGTAATAAGTTTTTTCATTTTAAGATTTTCCAGCAAAGGTGATATTGTTTCTTTTCCTCTAAGCGATGCTGGGGTGTATTGGTATAATCTTACTTTCTCTATTTGAAAAACTTTTCTCTTGATTATGTCATTGCATATCCAATTGTATAATTCTGTCGATTTTCTTTCTATTTCATTTGTTTTGTCAAAGTACTGAATGGCTTGATTAAAATACCATTCACTAAGATTTTTAGCGCGAAACATGGTGTTGTATTCAATGTCGCCATTTTTGTTTTCCAGTATGTGAAATATGCAGGCAATACGTACCATGTTGTTGGTTGTTTTTGCTGCAAAATCTTTAAATTCGCACAGGCTGTTTTGATGGTTGGTTAAAAATTTAATTTCACGCTTTGTTTCTTCATATAGTCTTGAGGCCTCTGGACTTAGTTTTATTGTTCTTCTATTAGTGGTGCTTTCGTCGTGTTCATTTTTTGATTTTCTCAGTAATGAACGAATTTTTTCCTGTATGTCCTCAATGCAATTTTTGGATGAAGAGTGAAACCCAAAGTTATACACGCCATTGTTTTGTTGTTGAAAGTAAAATAATGATCTAGCGTATAGTCCTACGCTGCGCATTTCTTCACCATGACGGTTGTCGAACTTCTTAAAAATATCTGGCTGTGAAAAAATTAACATAGCAGCTGCTGGGCTTCTGCATGCCATGGAGCCAGTAGTAAGTCTGTCAACATGAAATGATGTGCCATCATAGAGATTGCAGATCAGTTCAGGTTCTCCAAATATCCTTCCGGCTTTAAAGGCCGAGTTACCTTCAGATACAAATATCCCGCCAGTCTTTTCATTTCCTGCAAAAAAATTCTTTACTGAACTAGGTGTTGCATCACTGATTAAAATTCTATCTGCCGTCGGTGTGGTAGGTTTGATTTTCTCGTGTGTTTTTATTTCACTTTCAATGCTGCTGGTATCTTCTCCCTTTTTTATTAATTTTGTATATATTGAAGTTAATGAACCTTTCTTGATATTCCATAATGCTATTTCTCCACTTTTATCCTTTTCTAGCGCTTTAGTTGATTTTATTTCATCTTCTTCGTGCGACTTGAATGCCATTGCTGAATAGTTGTCAAGAATAGACTTTCCGAAGCCAGATTCAGCTATAACGTGAGCCAATAGAGCAGGTGGAATGATGAATCCAGGTTCAACTTCGACGTTGTAGCACCGAGTGACTGCCAGTGAAACTGCCGTTAGTAGTGCAGTGGCCGTTGCTGCAGGATCTATGCCTTTTTCTTGGTAGAGCTTTATCGCCGCATCCTGTAGGACGGGGGGGAGGGATGAAGTAACTGATTCAAAGCTATACATGATGATCTCCGTGTTAAATTAAAATTTACCTTGTAAGATAAGGCACATATTGGCCGTATCTTCTGGATTTTTTCTTGGTGCACCCATCTTGTTCTTCATCTTTGGCATCACCCCCTTTCGTAGTGTTCTTTGCTTCTCCAGCAATGTTTTAACGTAGTAGTCACCTTTGACCATGTAGGCAATCGCTAAGCGGATACCTTTTAGTTTGTCTGTTTCGCTAACATGAACCATACCAACTCCACAGTACTTATATTCATCTTTTCTTTTTGCACAGTTGTTATAGTTGCCTTTTTGATCAGTGCAATTTGTCCAGTACTTCCCAATTTCTTCTGTGAGGAAAATGTCCCGCTGATGCTCGTTGGAGTTCAGAGCAATGAATACATGTTGATGAAATCCACGAATGTATCCAAACTCTGTTGTGGATATATATCCAACAACGTCGGGTACGATCCGGTTCTCACTAAGCGCTCGTAGGAATTTGTCCAGGTAAACTCTGTTCAGTTGCGGTGTAATTGATTCGTAGTATTTTTTTAAGAAATATAAATCAATTCGAAGAATGAGTAGCCGAGAGTGCTTTTCGAAAAGTGCAATAATATACTTAACGACAGATCGCAGATTCTGTTGAGAAGTGTTTTCGTGGCTTCTGACAGCTCTTTTGAACTTTGCATGACGCATTACATACTGCATCCAATGCAAGGCTCTTGCTAAGATGAACGTTATTTTCGAAAGCTCATCGATCGTTAGTCCTGATTTTATTGCACTTGTGATGGCTTCTAATCTCCTCCTTAATATGCGAAAGAAAAGGTATACCCGTGGGGAAGTGGAGTGTTTGCAAAAGTAAGTAGGTATTAAACGAATGTTCTTGCGGATTAGTTCAATCAGCTTATCACCTACTGAACTGCATTTCGCCTTTTTTGATCTGTTGTTTTTGGCATCAGTAATATCAAAGTGTACTTCATTGCTTATTGCAATTTCTTTCATCAAGTCATCAATTTCTTTGATTAGCTTGATGAAATTTCCATCGCTGTGAAGTTCAATCAGATTGGAGCCATCGAAAGTAAGGCTATTTTTATAGTAGATAGCTTCATCTTCTGATTGGTCTTTTATTTTCATTTCAATCACTCCTTGTTGAGAGGTAATTGGTGTGAGTATGTTCATGCGCTATCCATGCATCGGTATGCATTGCTGATGCCTGGCTGTCACATGTAGTATGACAGCCATGATCAGTAGGTATAGGTGGTATAGGGTGTGCTAATGCTTAGCTGTAGATAGTTAACTAAGTAATACTAATTAATATCATAAGAACCGTAAGTCTGTTTTGTTCATAGTTTACGTGTCCCGAACAGTTTCTTATGGGAATTAGGCTGATTCCTCATTTTATTAATTGATATGTCTTGTTGAGTTAGCTGTTGGCTACTGGCCGGGTAGTGATACTTAGCTATCGTTGACGACTACACCTTTTTTTTGTTGTATCCATTTAATAACTTCAATAGCCAACCACCCACTTGCAGCGTTCCTAGCCGTGCTCCCGCTCAGTTTGAAACACTTGGGAAAGGTAGGGTCATACCACTGGCTGTTTTTATTCATGCGGTTATACAGGCTGGTGGCTCCAAGGCTCGTTGCTTCCATGACCTTGGTTTTTCGCCAAATGGTGTACTGAGTAATATTGGTGGACATTTTCGCCTCCTCAGGTTTATCGGGTTGACGAACTCATCGTAAGGCAGGTTGAAAAATATTCCTAAATATGCTTTTGCATATTTTATTGTGTGCATGATCGGGGGGCGGTGTACGGTGATTGCCGGTGGTCGATGGGTACCATAGGCTGGTAAAAAGAGTGATTTAAGCGGGTATTCGGCTGCTATTCTTGCTAGAACGCGGCAGACTTAGCATGTTTTCAATGCCCTAGCAAAATAGCAACAGGCTTGCGATGTGAACGGTCCCTGTCCCGACGGACTGAATAAATGTGCAGATTTGTGTGGTAGAGGCGTTTCTAGAAGAATCAATTTCCCCATCAATCACGCAAAAAAAAAGCACTCCTCATCAGGGGGGTGCTTTATACCACCAGCTCAGCTTCCCCACAGGGCACTGAGCTTGTCGGTCATCACTTCCTTGCCCTTCTGGGCTAGGTCACCCAGGCGGCTACGCAGTAGCTGCCACAGGTAAGCCAGGCACAGTTGCCAGGTGGTGTTGGAGATCTGTTCCGGCTTCGTTTCCCGTACCACTCCCCACTTTCTCTCATGCGGTAACACTCGCACGATGCTCTCCACCAATGCTGGCAAGCCGTAGTTTTCTGCAGCGGCAATCACGCAGATGTGGCTGGCTGGGATGTTGAAGGACTCGGCGATCACCCGCTGTTTCAGAGCCAAATTCTCTTGTTGCAATGGACCTGGACGATGCAGTTGTTCATCCCACTCCCGGCAGGGTTCGATCTTGTCGGCCTGACTGATTACAAATAGTACCGGGATGGGGTGGTCGGCCAGATTGGGCTGCAGCAATTCCTGATAGCTCTGTTGATCAAGGCTGAGGGCACGGTCATCGGCTTTAATCAGCCACAGGATCAGGTCCAGTTCCGGCAGCAGCGCCTGGTACTGCTCGCGGTATTCCTCATTGCGCTCCAAGCTTTCTCCGACACCGGGCATGTCGATCAGCGAGATGCCCCGGCCTGATTGATAGGCCAAGGTGATTTCTTGTGGGTAACGAGTACCACCAATCACATCACTGACCGCTGTTTCCTCTTGGCCGAATAATGCGTTGCACAGGGAGGACTTGCCGGTGCCACTCTTGCCCATCACGCCAATGGTGGCCTGGTAGCTGACGATCTTCTGCAGTTCATCCTGCAGGTACTGGCGGTAATCTGCTGACAGATGGCGGGTTTGCTTGTCCAGCCATTGGCTAAGGCAGCTTTGCAGTGGATGGGTAGATTCAGGAGGGTTGGCGGGCATGCGCATGTCAGACCTCACTTTCAATAGATGAAATAAAAATCGCCACCTCGGTGGAGATGGCGTTTGGTGTGGGATAGCAAATTCAATCGAATGAATGAATAGCGCGCCTAGCGATCTGGCCTGGGTGGTGTTGGCTCTTGCCGGTGCAGGCTATCCCCCAGGGTAATACCGAGCAGTAACAGACTGAGCGAACCGATACGGTCAGCGGAGGCGTGCTTGAGTAACAGCACACCGACCACTATCAGCAAAGGCAGCTGCATGGGATGACGACGTGGCGGGAGCAAGCTATTGAGCATGGTGCGGTCCTTCCCTGCTTAGAAACTTACCCAACCATTGTCAGATTTCACCATGCGCATATTGTCGTAGGTGTAGTCGATGTGGATGGTGCTGGCGTAGGAAGTGATATTGGCTTGAGAGTAGTCGCCGTAGACGTTGCGCGGCATGTTCGGGCAGGTGCGGTGCAAGTTGGCCATGATGCGCTCGCGTACCTTGACGATGAATTCATTCTTTTGCCATGGCATCCAGTCGGTCTGGCTGGATAGCTGTGCATTCATGTCATCTAGTAGCTTGGCATTCTCGGGTAGCGGTGCGAATTCCAAGGCGTACTTCACCTGCAGGGTGTAACGGTTATCTCCATCAGCAATGCCGTTAACCTTGTCGAAATTGCTGATGGTGACAATGCTGCAGTCACCCAACGACTTCTGGATGGCCTGCTTGGCTTCAGATGTGGATGGCGAGCTGGAGCCGGAGCAGGCGGTCAGCAGTAATAGACTGGTCAGGGCGCTGCCCAGAACCAGGGTGCGATAAGTGCAGGACATGGAGTGATTCCTTGTTAACAAAGTAAATAGTTGTCTTTCAAGTTGACTTTCAACTTATAAAGATGAGTTTCAACGCAACGGGTTCTTCATGTCAATGGGTTGTCTTGCGACTATTTGGGTTGAATGGAGACTACGATGGCAGAGAAGAAACCCGACCCCCTGGCCGTGAGCGTTGGCAAAGCGATTGCGGCACGACGGCAGGAAGCAGGACTGACCCAAGACCAGGTCGCAGGAAAATTGGATATCGGCAATGAGGCGGTATCCCGCATGGAGCGCGGGCTGGTGATGCCGACGGTGGCGCGCCTGCTGGAACTGGCCAGCCTGTTTCACTGCGACGCCTCATCCTTGCTGGTGGAATCCAGCAATCGCCCTGCCGAGCAGGCGCAGTACCTGGCACAGATGTTGGCCCGCCTGGACAGTGAAGATCGGGAGATGGTGCTGACGATGGTGGAACAATTGACCAACCGGCTGGCTAAGCCGTCCTGACTGCACCCAGCTTGGAGGTGAGCCGGGTAGGGCGAGACACCGCCTTCGGCTTCTCCTCCGACTCGGCACTGCCTTCCACTGCCGGATAGAACTCCTCCAGTAACTGAGGTACTTCCTCCTCGGTATCTTCGAACTGACCGTTCTGCAGCAACAGCCGGGCGGCTTGCTCCAGCTCGGCGGTGTCGATGCCTGCTTCCAGTTGTTCATCAGCAGCCTTGCGGGCGGTACTGACCGCTTCGGCCAGGGTCTGTCCATCGCGTAGTGTCAGATCCACGTAGTACACCGGGGTACGGTGTGACTGAGTGGTGCTCTTGGCACGCAGACGCAGTAACAGCGGCAGATGCTTGGTGTTACCGCCACTGGCTGCTTCGTAATACTTCAAGCGTGCTGCCAATGTCCGTACCGAGTTGTAACCGGTGGTGCGGAAGATGAAGCTGCCCAGCTCATCCTGCTGACCTTCCACCTGCACGTTGAGCCGGCCATACAGCTTGCAGCCCAGCTCCTTGGCCAAGGGGCAACGGTCCGGCCCGGCACACCCAATTTCCTCCATGCCCTGACTGGTTACCCGTCGTGCCGTTTCTCCGTTACCGACACACACCGGACGACCATTATTCCGGTCGAAGGCACTGTATTCGGCCCGCAGGTTCAGCTCGCTGTCGTTGAACAGCAGCTGGATCGGAATGGCGCGGATCTTGCCGTTCTGCGCCTGCTCTGACAGCGCCTGGTGCAAGGGATGCAGTAACCAGCCATCCCGGCTCTGCACCTGGGTGGTCAATGAAAAGCTGTCGTCCTTCTCCGGCAACCAGCGTTCCTGCTTCTGCACCAGCTTGCCAATGCTGATACGCCCGATCACGGGCGGGGTAATGGCGAGGCCTTTAATCACGATGCTTTCCTTTCCGTTTGAATGACAAAGCGCCGGGAACCGGCAATGGACTTGCTGTACTGGGCGAGTAGGGTGGGATGGTCTTGCGACAGACGTTCGACATCCGGGGCAACGCGATCCTTGGACCGCTTCCAAGTGATACGACCTGACTGAAAGACCGCAGCAGAGGCATGACCCAGCACGTTCTGGATCTGCTGGCGGATGGCCGCTTCCTTCGCTTCGGCCTCTTCCTTCCGCTGACGCTCCGCCAACAAGGCAGAGAACAGCCGATTACCTTCAATCGATTCTGACAGGTCGATGGTCTGGCCATCATCACGCGGGAACAGCCAGGACAGCGCAGCACCTGCATCATCCGAGCCATCCGGTGCCGGCTGAGTGTCCAGCACCACGTGCTGCCAGAACACTGTCTCCCGGGCGATCAGATCGGCAATCTTGTCCTCATCACGTAGCACTCGATAGATACGGAAATCCTGACCGCCGATCAGCACCGCTACATCGGCCCAGTCATGGCCGGTGACGGCCAGCTGATGCAGTACCTGGCATTGATAGGCCACCGGGATGCCTTCTTCCCACTGCGGCGCAGAGTGGTAACTGGCGGTCTTTATTTCCAGGATGCCCCAGCCTTCTTCTGGGCAACGCACCTCCCGATCCAGATTGGCCAGCATGAAATGGTGCTCAGCGTGCTGTAGTACCGCATTTACCCGCCGTACCTTGCGACCAGTCCGCTCGGAATATACCCGGGCCAGGATAGGTTCCAGAATCGTGCCCCAGATGACAGGCTCCTTCTCCGACAGATCTTCCGGCTCCTTGCGACCGGTCTTCTCCAGCCACAAGGACAAGGGGCACTTGTACGGGGACAGCCCAACGGCCGGAGCGGCATCAGACGAACCAATGCCCAGTTGCCGAATGCGCAGCCATTCATCACGAGACAACTTCAGGGTAGAGGCCAGACGAATGGCCTGTGCGTAGCGTTCAGCCATGGCAAAACACTCCTTATAAAGGCATAAAGCCCGGCAGCAAGGCTGACCGGGCAATGGATGAAATAAACGGGGAGATCAGAAACGAGAGAAGCGACAGCAGAGAGCAGGACAACAGAACCAGGAGAACTAGCGGGAAAGAATCAGACCAAAACCACACTCAGCCAGGTACAACTGGCACAATCACCGGCAACTCAGGAGAGAGCGTCAGCAGGATCTGCCGGATGGTTGGCCACTGTTGTGGTTGACCCCGCAGCATGAACTCCCCAGCCAAGCGTACTAGGCAGGCTTTGACCCAATCGAGGGAAGGGGGCAGGCCATCATGCAAGACGAACCACTCGGCAATGGCACTGCCCAGGGCTTCGGTCACCTCGTAGTGCCACACCCCCGGTGCGGCCTGATCCAGCTGGTCGTACAAGGTATCCGCCAGTGCTGCCACCATCGGCGCGTATTGCACCAGCTCGGCATGCAGCTCCAGACAGCCAGCACCCCAGATCACCAGCAGACTGCGCTCGGGATCCGGGCCGTCGTATGCCACACCCAGGCTATTCCAGGTGCAGAAGTCGCGCATTCCCGCTGTCAGACAGGCAGCGGTCAAGGCAATGGATTGCACGGAAGCCATGGCATCACTCCACCAAGGCCAAAGCATGCTCTAGCGCCTTGCCCTTCAACTGGGCCCCCTGACCGAACCAGGCCGAATCCAGCCGGTAGTCCTGACTACGGGCACGACGGCGATGGTCGACATACTCGGTCATCGCATTCACCAGGCCCCAGGCAGTACCACGAGTACCCGCCAACAGCGAGCCCATGCCGCCGCCGCTATACAGTGCCGACACCTGCTGCAGCGCCTTGGAGGTGACCGCATCCTCCGTGCCTTCCACCAATGGCTCATCCAATACTTCGCGGAAAAACTGGCAAGCCTCTTCCGGTGACACAGTACGCTGCGACAGCTGCTTGATGTTGCCGATGAATCGGTCCCAGGAAGACAGGCCAAGGCCCAGCGCATCCTTCACCTGCTGCGGGTCGAAGACAGTGGAGTGGGGCACCTTCACCGCACCGGTTCGGTCCTTCACTGCCATCTGCAGGGTGTTGTTACACACCACCCGTACTGAGGTGAACTGGGCTGTGGTACACAGCGTGCCGTCACAACTGGTGGCCAGCAGCAGATAGGCCTTCACCCGATCCCCGCCCTTGAGCATGGCTTCCTGCCCGGTCTTGGCCAGTGCCCATAGCTTGCGGCCACCCTTCAACACCCCAGCGGTTTCCAATTCAAAGCCACCGGCACTGACCAGGTCGCGATAGAACTCCAGCACTTCCGATGGCTGCACCACCTTATAACGCGGCGACACCACCGACAGTGGGGCCAGAGAGTCCGAGCGATACAGCACCTTGGAATCGGCAAACGGCCGGATGTGCATGCCGTCGTTCGCGACGTTGAACAAGACATCACTCTGCTCGATACGCCAGTCCATACCGGCTTCAGTTAGCCACACTTCCAGCGGCTGCTGAGGAGAAAGCGGATTGCCCAGACCGTGCCAGGGTGTGGCCCCGACAAAGGCCATGGATTCGATGAAATGGGACATGAGATCACTCCAATGAAAATGGCCCCCGTCAAGACGGAGGCCAGGGCATAAAGGACACCCGGAGTGGGTGTCGATGTGCGTGTTCAAGGAGGTGATATAGGGCTGAAAAAATCTGGATTACATTCGACAGTATGTCCGGCCAACGCTGTCGGTCAACAGGGAACTGGGCAATGGCAGGTTACACAGGACTTCCGCCGCTCCCCATTTACGCTCGCATCAGCCAGAACAGCCTACTCCATCAGTGCAACAGACTTTACCTGCACCCATAATGCCAGCCCGATGGTCAAACCCAATGACGCAGCAGCACGCTTGGTTAGCCTGGCCAATAACATGCTACGGCCAACCCGCACCCTCACTAAAGCCAGACCGGGATGGTCGTCATCAGCGATCCCATCAACGATGCCAGGCAGGATATTCTGGATGCTACTGTGCTCCGGAAAATCTAAAGTCAGACTTACGTCACGGGCAAGCACGCGAACCCGCACCGGCTGTCCGACCGACAGTCCACTATCCTTCGCCCACAGGCTACCTCCCTCGGTAAAGCCCACACGTGCCAAGTGCCACTCCTTGTCCACCGCTTCTACTGTGGCATCTAGGATGGCACCAGCATCCTCGCCTAGCCGGATCGGCAGATCGAGGCGGGTCAGGGTATCGGCTAGCGGTCCACTTACGAGCACCCGGCCACTGTCCATGACCACAAGGTGGTCGGCTAGTTTGGCTACTTCGTCCGGAGAGTGGCTGACATAGAGCACGGGAATGTCCAGCTCGTCATGCAGACGCTCAAGATAAGGCAGGATCTCCTGCTTGCGTTTCAGGTCCAGTGCCGCCAGCGGCTCATCCATCAGCAGCAGACGCGGGCTTACGGCTAGCGCCCGCGCAATGCTCACTCGTTGACGCTCACCACCAGACAGGTGATCTGCTTTTCGGTTGAGCAGATGGCCAATACCCAGTAGCTCGATGGCTTGGTCCAGGCTTACCTGCTGCTCACCTGAGAGGCGCTTGAGCCCATAACGCAGGTTGCCCATCACTGTCAGATGTGCAAACAGGCTGGCTTCCTGGAACACGTAGCCTATTGGCCGCTTGTAGGTCGGTAGCCAGTGTCCGGCATCCTGCCAGACTTCTCCCCCGACCGTGAGTCGTCCTTGTGATGCTCGCTCCAGACCCGCGATGCAGCGCAACAGCGTCGTTTTACCCGAGCCGGATGGCCCAAATAGTGCTGTGACACCCCGTGTCGGCAAAGTGAGATCGACATCAAGAACGAATTCCGACCAGTCAAGCCGGAAACGTGCCTCTATTGCGGTCATTTCAAGCTCCATTCTTCGGGGCTGGCCGCCAGGCGTATAGAGCTAACAGCACCAGGAAGGAAAAGGTCAGCAGCACCGCTGCAAGGTTGTGCGCCTGGGCGTATTCGAATGCCTCAACATGATCGTAGATTTGTACTGAGGCCACACGGGTAACGCCGGGCAGGTTGCCGCCGATCATCAGCACCACCCCAAACTCGCCCACGGTATGGGCGAAGGTCAGGATCGAGGCCGTCAAAAAACCCGGTACGGCCAACGGCACAACTACGGTAAAGAAGGCATCCAGTGGCGAAGCCCGCAGGGTAGCGGCCACTTCCAGTGGACGGTCGCCGACGGCCTCGAAGGCGGTTTGTAGCGGCTGTACCATGAAGGGCAGCGAGTAAAACACCGAGGCAAAGACCAAGCCCCAGAAAGTGAAAGGCAACGGTCCGATGCCCAATGCTTGGGTCAGCTGGCCGATCAAACCGTGTGGTCCCATTGCTAACAACAGATAGAAGCCAAGCACTGAAGGCGGCAGCACCAAGGGCAATGCCACCACAGCACCGATTGGCCGCTTCAACCAGGTCGTCGTGCGAGCCAGCCACCAAGCAATGGGCGTACCTACCAGCAGCAGGATTAGGGTCACGGTACCCGCCAAGCGCACAGTCAGCCAGATCGCCTGCAGGTCACTATCAGACAGCATTACCTCTCCTCTGGTTAGTGTGTGTGCTGGAAGGTCTTGATGGCAGAAACCAGCAGGACGACACCGAGCAAGCCCATCAGCAGACCTGTTGGCACCAAACCTAGCAGCATGCCCCCCACTGCCGCACCGAGGATCGAACCTGCTACCATCCAACGCATCAACTGACTTTCCTGCCGCAGTACAGAGAAAGCATTAGCACGGCTGTAGCGGGCGAAACCAACGACCATCGTCGGAAAGCTGACCATCAGCGACAGACTGCCGGCGAGCTTGATATCCAGGCCGTAGAGCAACACGATGGTAGGAATCAGCAACTCGCCACCGGCTACGCCCAGCAGGGCGGCCACGATACCAATACCTAAACCGGCCACCAAGCCGGCCACGAAGCGCGACGGTCCTGCCTCGAACAGTGGCGTCGCGCCAGCATGCATACCAGCCCACGCCTCCGACAGCATGACCAGCGAGAGGCCGACCAACAGCACCATGATGATGCGGTTGAGCCAGTGCCGGGGCAAAGTGATGGCATGGCCTGCCGCCCACCACGCGCCAACTAAACTACCCGCCAGCAGGTTCAACACAACATCAAGATGCGCCATGAGAATGCCAGGCGAGATGGTACCGCCGCGAAACAGTAATGCGGCGGTCACCACCACCAGACTCATTGCCTTGTTGAGAATGACAGCTTCAAGCGTACCCAAGCGGAACAAGCCGACCAGAACCGGTAAGCGGAATTCTGCGCCACCCAAGCCGATCAAACCGCCCAGTGTGCCAATCAGTGATCCGGCAATGAAGCCTTGGCCATTACGGGAATTAATACTCATGATAGGGCTACTTGCCAGCGACTTCGCCCGGCAGGACAAAGCCATACTTGGTCATCACGGCACGGGCCGGCTTGCTATCCATGTAGTTAGCAAATCGTTTGGCCAAGGCATTGCCTTCTGCACGTTTGGTGATGATGTAGCCTTGCTCCAATGGCGTATGCAATTTATCTGGAACTAGCCAATATCCCCCTTTGCTTGCCAGCTCAGGGTTGACCGCCAGAGACAAGGCAATGATGCCGACTTGAGCGTTACCAGTTTGTACGAGCTGTGCGGTGTGGGCGATGTTCTCGCCATAAACCAGCTTCGGCTCGACCTTTGCCCAGAGGCCGGCTGCTTGCAGGGCCTCAACTGCCCGCTTGCCATATGGGGCGTGCTTGGGATTGGCG
The DNA here is from genome assembly GCF_041914625.1 of Aquitalea pelogenes. Taxonomy (NCBI): domain Bacteria; kingdom Pseudomonadati; phylum Pseudomonadota; class Betaproteobacteria; order Neisseriales; family Chromobacteriaceae; genus Aquitalea; species Aquitalea pelogenes. Next base: position 114,373 of record NZ_JAYSDA010000008.1, read on the forward strand.
ATGGCAATATGGGTGATTTTTGAATCGGCTAGGCTGGCGAGCGTCATCTTGCGGGCATCCATGTCTGCACTCCACAGCACAATACTGCCAACAGCGTAAGCCTTGACCTCCGATGCGGCAAAGCCAGCCTTGGCTAGCTCACGTGGAAACGTAATGTCTGCGGAGAAAAATAAATCATAAGGCGCACCCTGCTGAATCTGGGTCTGGAATTTTCCCGAGGAGCCATAGACCACGTCCACATCATCAGCTGGAGTGGCCTTTTTGAAGGTGGCGACAATCTCGTCCATTGCGAACTTGAGGTCGGCAGCAGCGGCAATCGTGACTTTCTCGGCATGCGCCGATAGGGAGAATAGCAATGTGCAGACTGACAGCAGGTACTTGGCTGATTTCATGGGGCACCAAATCGTTAGGTCAAAAAAGACATAACGAATAGCATAATGAAATTGGGCATGGCCAGCCATAGTCAATCGGACGTAGGCTGATCGACCAAACGCTGCAGAGCAGCTAATTCATCCTTAGCTTCGAGGTTCAGTCGCGTTTCCAATGCATCATAGGCCGTGACAAGTTGCTGTCCAAGCGCTGTCAGCCGCGCACCACCACCGCCTTTTCCGCCTTTTGCGGTTTCTACTACCGGGGTGACAAAGCCTTGGTTCAGCGAGTCGATCAGTAGCCATGCCCGCTTGTACGGCACGCCGAGCGCTCTGGCCGCTGCCGAGATAGAGTGGGTTTCTCCGATTTTGCGTAGCAAGTCGATTTTGCCTGGGCCAACCGAGATACCGTCACCGATGTAAACTCGGGGGCGCACCAGGATGGCGGATGGTTGTTGTGAAAATAAGTGCATAGAGATCAGGACCGCTCAGAGTCATTTGCTGATCATGAATTCAGCTTTTGGGAGCATAAAGAAGAGCTGCACTTATATAAAGCAGTATGCGTGCAGGGTGCGATGTTGCCTGGCACGTCGCACCCGCCGATAACAATGTTTATTTAGCCATCATCATGTTGTTGAGGATGTTTTTTACCCCCGGCACATTCTGAGCAATCTCACCGGCACGCGCCATTTGCTGGTCGTCTGTCATGGTGCCTTCAATCGTGATATCCCCTTTCTGGTTGGTTACCACTAGGTTGAGCTTCGCCAAGTCCGGATCTTGATCCAGTGCGGCTTTGACCTGGTTAGCCAGCGCCATGTCTACAGCCTCCATCGTAGGTTGTTCAGCATAGGCCGGCAAAGCCGACATGGCAGGAGCTAGCAGGGCAGCCAGAACTGCGGCACGAGTGATGATCGACTTCATTCGGATTTTCCTTTCGTAGGGATGAACAACATTTCCCCTCAGCAAGAGAGGTGGCCTTATCGCATCTGCCAGGCTGACCGGCCTGTCATTTCGACATTTTTGGAATTATACTTGACCAATTGCTACGATTCGATGAATATAGAAACATGGAAACGAAAAACGCTGTCACCCTACTCGCTGCTCTGGCGCAGGAAACCCGCTTGTCGATCTACCGCTTGCTGGTGCAACAAGGACCGGAAGGCTTGGCTGTTGGTCAGATCGGAGAGCGCTTAAGCGTAGCCAATGCCACGCTGTCCTTCCACCTGAAGGAATTGAGCCGTGCCGGCTTGCTGAATGCGCGCCAGGAAGGACGATTCATTTACTACTCGGCCAACTACGACCAGATGACTGACTTGTTGGGCTATCTGACCGAGAACTGCTGTCGTGGCGAGCCATGTGAAGCGGGTGCGGCACTGCCCGATTGTGACGGTACTTGTCAGTAAGGTAACGAGGAGTCTTGCCATGAAGCGCTTTCACCTCCACGTAGCTGTCAACAATCTAGAAGACAGCATCCGGTTCTACTCGGCACTGTTCCATGCTGCGCCATCCGTGCAGAAGGACGATTACGCGAAGTGGATGCTGGAAGATCCGCGCATTAACTTCGCCATTTCACAGCGGGGTGCTGAGCCAGGATTGGATCATCTGGGCATCCAGGTGGAGAGCGAAGAAGAATTGGCACAACTGCAAAGCCAACTACAGCAGGCAGATATCAGCATGGTGACCCAGACGCAGACCGGCTGTTGTTACGCCAGGTCGAATAAGCACTGGGTGACCGACCCATCTGGCATTGCTTGGGAAAGCTATCACTCGTTGGCGTCCATTCCAACCTTCCATGGCGAGCCGGAAGCATCCACTGACGCGGCTATCGCATGCTGCGCTCCCAAGTCAGCCCTTGCACAGCCCGCACCGCAAGCCTGCTGCACGCCAGGTGGCAGCTGCTGCTAACGCATCCCGCATTTCCACTCATCGAAGAGAACACCACTATGAGCAATCAACCGGTTAACGTCCTGTTCCTGTGCACGGGCAATTCTTGTCGCTCCATCCTTGGCGAGGCCACTTTCAACCACTTGGCCCCTGCAGGCTGGAAAGCCATGAGCGCCGGCAGTCAGCCGACAGGCCAAGTGCATCCGCGCTCGCTGGCATTGCTGGCACGCGAAGGCATTGCGACCGAAGGCTATGTCAGCAAGTCCTGGGACAATCTGCCGGCCACGCCCGATATCGTCATTACCGTGTGTGCCAGTGCCGCTGGTGAAACCTGCCCGGCCTACCTCGGCCCTGTTCTGCGTACCCACTGGGGAGTGGAAGACCCTGCCCATGTCACTGGTACCGATGCAGAAATCGATGCTGCCTTCATGACGGCCTACCGCATTCTGCGTACCCGCATTGAAGCCTTGTTGGCCTTGCCGCTGGCTGAGCTGCAGCAGGATCGCGCTCGCTTCAAAGCCGAACTGGATCGCATCGGCACCCTGCTGCCGTAAGGATGACAGCCATGAACGAAAACAAAAGCTATCACCAACTGATTGCCGACCATGTCTTCCTCGGTGGCGCAAGCGATGTCGCGGCCATGGTAGAACAGGACGGTGTGCAAGTGATTGTGGATCTGCGCGAAGAGTCCACTGGCTGCGCGACCGCCGCACCAGGTGTGATCTGGACCAAGATTCCCTTAGGCGATGATGCGGCACAGGATCAGGTTGCCCTGTTCAAGAATGCCATCGATGCGGTGGTTGCTGCCTATCGCGCAGGCCAGAAAGTGGGCTTCCATTGTGGTGGCGGTAAAGGCCGTACCGGTACCGTCGCCGTGGGCGTCCTGCTGGAGCTTGGCCTGTGCCAGACCCAGGAAGAAGCCGAGGCGAAAGCCAAGACCATTCGTCCAGTCATCAGCCTGAAGCCGGCACAACGCGCAGCCCTGATGCAGCTCTACCCACAGACACAAGAAAGAACAGCCATGAAAACCATCCAGATTTTTGATCCGGCATTGTGCTGCAGTACCGGTGTATGTGGCGTGGACGTTGACCAGGCGCTGGTGAGCTTCTCCGCTGACGTAGATTGGGCCAAACAGAACGGTGCCCAGATCGAGCGTTTTAACCTCGCGCAGCAGCCGCTGGCCTTTGCCGAGAATGCCACTGTCAAAGCCTTCCTGGAGCGTAGCGGACAAGAAGGGCTGCCGCTGATCCTGGTTGATGGCGAATTGGCGATGGCAGGTCGTTACCCGCGCCGTGCCGAACTGGCACGCTGGGCCGGCATCAGCCAACTTGCAGTCGAAGCGAAACCGGCATCTGGCTGCTGCTCCGGCAGTAGCTGCTGCTAAGCGGGAGAGTGGCGATGCGCTTCCTTGATCAAGCTCCGCGCTTTCTGTTTTTTACCGGCAAGGGCGGAGTCGGAAAAACCTCCATTGCCTGCGCCACAGCAGTGCAGCTGGCTTCCTCTGGCAAACAGGTGTTGCTGGTCAGTACTGATCCGGCTTCCAATGTGGGACAGGTGTTTGGTATCAGCATCGGCAATCACATCACGGCAATCCCTGCCGTGGTGAATTTGTCAGCACTGGAAATTGATCCGCAAGAGGCGGCGCAAGCCTACCGCGATCGCATTGTGGGACCGGTACGTGGCGTATTGCCGGATGCCGTGGTGCGGGGCATTGAAGAGCAGCTGTCAGGGGCCTGTACCACTGAGATTGCCGCCTTTGATGAGTTCACCGCCTTGTTGGTGGACTCCGCTTTGACCGCAGCTTTTGACCACATCATCTTCGATACCGCCCCTACCGGTCACACCATCCGCCTGCTGCAACTGCCGGGAGCCTGGAGTGGCTTTCTGGAAGAAGGTAAAGGCGATGCCTCCTGCCTTGGCCCGCTGGCTGGCCTGGAGAAACAGCGGACGCAGTACAAGGCAGCCGTTGAGGCGCTGGCCGATCCACAGCGTACCCGGCTGGTTCTGGTGGCCCGTGCACAGCGCGCCACGCTGCGCGAAGTGGCAAGAACGCATGAAGAGTTAGCTGCAATCGGCCTGTCACAACAATATCTGGTGATCAATGGTCTGCTCCCCGCGTCAGCCATTGAACAGGATGCGCTGGCCGCTGCAATCGCCACCCGCGAGCAACAAGCACGCGCTGAAATGCCGGCAGTATTGCAAGGTCTACCAACCGACACCATCGCACTGAAGCCATTTAACCTGGTTGGGCTGGATGCATTGCGTGGTTTATTGGTCGATGACCATGCAGCGACTGCGCAAGTGGCGCTTCCGCCGGTCACACTGCTGAATGCGCCAAGTCTGTCCACGCTGGTTGATGAGATTGCTGCAGATGGCCACGGGCTGGTGATGCTGATGGGGAAAGGCGGTGTAGGGAAGACCACGCTAGCCGCTGCCGTCGCCGTCGAGTTGGCACAACGTGGTCTCCCCGTGCATCTGACGACCTCGGACCCGGCCGCCCATCTGGCGGAGACACTGGAGGGTTCACTGCCCCACCTGACTGTCAGCCGTATTGATCCGCATGGCGAAACCGAGCGCTACCGCCAGCAAGTGCTTGCCAGCAAGGGAGCCAAACTGGATGCAGAAGGCCGCGCCCTGCTGGAAGAGGATCTGCGCTCACCCTGCACGGAAGAGATTGCTGTGTTTCAGGCCTTCTCTCGCATCATCCGCGAAGCCGGCAAGAAGTTTGTGGTGATGGATACGGCACCGACAGGCCACACCTTGCTGCTTCTGGATGCTACCGGAGCTTACCATCGTGAAGTCTCCCGCCAGATGGGTAACAAGGGTCTGCATTTCACCACGCCGATGATGCAGTTGCAGGACCCCAAACAGACCAAGGTACTGATTGCCACACTGGCGGAAACCACTCCGGTGCTGGAGGCAGCCAATCTGCAGCAAGATTTGCGCCGTGCCGGCATTGAGCCTTGGGCCTGGGTGATCAACAACAGTGTGGCGGCCAGTCAACCCAGCGCTGCCTTGCTGCGGCAGCGTGCGCTAAACGAGTTGAAGGAAGTGGATGCAGTGGCAACGCATCATGCCAAGCGTTATGCCGTGGTGCCACTGCTGAAGCAGGAGCCTGTCGGTGTGGAGCGACTGTTACAACTGGCCCATCTGGCCAAGCAGGGAGACTGACATGAGCGACAAGATCTATAACGTCCTGTTCATCTGCACTGGCAATTCCGCACGCAGCATCATGGCTGAAGTCATCATGAACCAGCTGGGGCGGGAGCGCTTTCATGCTTATAGTGCCGGCAGTCACCCACGTGGTGAAATTCACCCTATGACACGGGAAATCCTGTCCGAGCAGCGTTACAACCTGGGAGAGCTGCGCAGCAAAAGTTGGGACGAATTTGCCCAGCCGGATGCACCGCTGATGGATTTCATCTTCACCGTTTGCGATAACGCTGCAGGAGAGGCTTGCCCGGCCTGGCCGGGGCAGCCGATCACTGCGCACTGGGGATTTGCCGATCCGGCCACTGTTCAAGGCAATCATGACAAGCAGCACAAAGCATTCATGACTGCCCAAATGCAAATCGCCAATCGCATTCGCTTATTCCTGAGCCTACCCATCGACAAAATCGATCGTATGTCCTTGCAAGCCAAGCTGCGCACGCTTGGTCAACAACAAGAAACTTGATACTAAGGAGTTCAAATTGTCAGCACAGTGCGAAGTAACGGCCAAGAAGGCTGCCGCCCTCCCGATGAGCGTGTTTGAACGCTATCTCACGCTGTGGGTATTTACCTGCATTGTGATCGGGATTGGGCTGGGGCAATTTCTGCCCGGCGTTTTTCAGGCTATCGGCAAGATGGAAGTGGCCCAGGTTAACCTGCCAGTCGGTTTGCTGATTTGGGTGATGATCATCCCCATGCTAGTAAAGGTGGATTTTGCTGCCTTGCACGAGGTACGCCAGCATGTACGCGGTATTGGCGTGACCTTGTTCGTGAATTGGCTGGTCAAACCTTTCTCCATGGCATTCCTCGGCTGGCTATTCATCCGCCACCTGTTCGCCCCGATGCTGCCGGCAGAGCAACTGGACAGCTATATCGCCGGTCTGATTCTGCTGGCTGCTGCGCCGTGTACCGCCATGGTCTTCGTGTGGAGCCGACTGACTAACGGCGACCCCTTGTTTACCCTGTCGCAAGTAGCACTGAACGACAGCATCATGGTAGTGGCCTTCGCGCCGCTGGTTGGCTTCCTGCTAGGGATTTCAGCCATTACCGTGCCTTGGGATACCTTGCTGGTCTCGGTTGGGCTTTACATCGTGATTCCGGTGATTCTGGCCCAACTGTGGCGCAAAGCACTGCTGAGCAAGGGGCAGGCGGCATTCGATGCTGCCATGGCCAAGATCGGCCCTTGGTCGATTTCAGCCCTGCTGGCAACGCTGGTGCTGTTGTTTGCCTTCCAGGGTGAGGCCATTCTGCAGCAGCCGCTGGTGATTGCCTTGCTGGCCGTGCCTATCCTGATCCAGGTGTTTTTTAACTCGGCACTGGCCTACTGGCTGAACCGTGCAGTCGGCGAAAAACACAATGTGGCCTGCCCATCCGCACTGATTGGTGCATCGAACTTCTTCGAGCTGGCCGTGGCTGCTGCCATCAGCCTGTTTGGTTTCCACTCGGGTGCAGCTCTGGCTACGGTAGTGGGGGTACTGATTGAAGTGCCGGTGATGCTGCTGGTGGTCAAGGTTGTGAATCAGAGCAAGGGTTGGTACGAGCGAGCATAAGCAACGCGGGAACTGCTTAAAGCGACGAAATGGCTGCTTTCCATTGGAAGGCGGCCATTTTTATTTCCGAGGGGTGAATCTGCTATGGCCGACGACCAGCCGCTGTTCCAGGCGGAAAGGCAGTTCGTCGGCCAAAGCCGCCCCTCGTTATCCAGAAGAAAGATGGCGGCTTCCTCTTTGAAAGCCGCCATTAATGTATCTAGCAAACGAAGGGCGATTCAACCAACAACTGCGCCTGCTTGCCTAACTGTCGCTCAGGAATTAGCAGTTCATTCGAGAAGATCATCACTTCTTCCCCAACTTTCTTCTGCTGTGCGGTGTACTGCAACGAGTACTCGATCATCCGGAAATCCTTATAGATTTCGCGTATTTGATCAGCATTGTCATACGAAACAATCCAGTTCCGAATTTCAGACCCACGCAACGCTTCCATGATCTCAACATGGTCATCGTGCGAGTAGAAGTTCCGGTACAAGTCCTGCCCTTTCACGTAATACGGAGGGTCAAGATAAACGAGAGCATTCTCATGTATATCAGTAGGCAAACTACGAATCAGGTCTGCCGTATCACGGTTATGCAGCACAATCCGTGACTCATACCCAGCAATATTGTTGATACGTCCCAACAAATCGGCTTTCTGATAGCGCACATCCAACTTCCACTTACCGGCCTGTCCTTTGCCACCAATCACACCGGCCTTCAGGATACCGGACCGATTTGTTCGATTCAGGAAAAACGTCGCAAAACCCAACTCCAGCAAGCTATGGTTCACAGGGTCGGCGATGATCGCTTTTTGCTCATGCCAAGTCGCCATATCCACCGGCGTATCATTGATAAGTGCGCACAAAGCATCGGTCTCGTACAGCACAGAGTGCCAGAAGCCATGCACGGCTGGATCGATATCGTTGATATGAATCTTGCGTACGTACTCCTGCATCAGCAGCTCGATAGCCACACCTGCCCCGCCTGCGTAAGGCTCGACATAGTGGCCATCATGAAGATTATTCTCTTCAATCAAGGCCTTAACGTAATAAGCCAGCTTACCCTTACCACCCGGATAGCGTAGCGGCGTATAAAAGGCCATTCCAATCCCATCATCTACAACGACTCAACAGCGCGGAGAATACCACGCAAGCAGCAAGTCTGGGCAGCTTTCACTTTGCGTGGTAAGCATCCCCTCACTTCTGCATCTCTGGTGACCAAAGTGCTTCAAACAATGGTTGGAAGTTGTCCCACTCCCCGTTAACGATGTCGCGCGTCGGAATCTGATGTTGGTTGTGCACGTACTGATGAATTGTCCCTTTTGCGTTCAATTTATCCTTTGAAACCGCACAAATTGAAGATACCTGAGCACCAGTCAGCCGCTTCTGCTCCTTCAGAAAATCACAACACATGACAACTTTGTCATGCAAACCAGGTGTTCGCGTAGGATCCTTGCTCTTCAGTCCCTGTTTTTCAATCAAGGTTGAGACAGATGAATCCAAGAATACTCGCAGCATCACAGCAATCGAAAACGGTGCATCGTCGTGGCTCATCTTGCTCTTCAGTTCACGGAAGATCTGAGCACATTTCTTATCATTCGCACCAAAATGCAGCTTGACACTAGCCGGAATTAAAACGCTACGATTCAACTTAGGAACAGGAGCTGAGGTAACACCACTACCTGATACAACTTCTGTTTTAACCGGAGAAGCTGGCTCCCGGTTTTTGCCATCAGTTTTATCGCTTTCTTCTTCTGGGGTATTAAGAACCGACTCAGGATTATTCACTACTCCTGGGTTAACTGGTTTTGGATCAGTAAGCAACCATGCCTGACTCTGCAATTCAGGCTCAATCTCTATCCCAAGGTCAGTAAGATAATCAGAACGATTGTCTACCGTGTAAATTCGTTTCACATTGAACTCGGGTTTATTCTTTCCCGGTTCAATTTCAGTCATATTTTCCAGAACCTTTTTAAAATTATTTAAAAAAACTTGATAAGGCAACTTGCTATAAAGTTTCCCATCCACAGCTACCAACCCAAAGCGCCCCCGAGCGCTTTTATCACCAAAAAGACGACCCAAGTTAGTTGCATAAATAAACTTCTTACGCGAAAGAATATCTTCATACTCTTTTTCATGTATCAATATAAAATCATACAACTGATTTTGGTATGAGCTCTTTCCATGCTTTGCCTGATAACGATCAGCCTCAGGAGTTGTCCAACGTTCACGACCAACGCCCTTGTTGTCTCCTGTATGCTTTAAGCTGACCCAATGCTCATAACTTTCATCATCAAAAATTACACAATTAACTCTTGTTACATCATGGATCGCTGCATCTTTTATTTTGATAAAAATCTTTCTAATGCGATCTTTTTCAGCTAGCTCTGGGCGCGCCAACAACTTCAGAGCTGTAGTGCGACGATTCCCCTCCGCCACAACAAAAAAACCAGCCTCTTCTGAGCTTTTATAAACCATCAAATTCTCTGATGGGTCCATGCCCTTGGCTGCGATATCTTTTGCAAGCCTAATTATTTTCTCTTCTTGAAGCTCCAACATAAGATTGATAGCAGCACGCTGCCCAACAACCTCTTCTGGAAAACGTGGGTTTTCCAAATCCAGAAGCAACTTACTGACAGCCAGTGATTTAATTTCAGACATAACCTCTCCAACCAATATCAAATATAGCCGTTAATTTTTTCACTGCCCACACCATAACCTCGCATGAGAACATGTTTTATGGCCGTCTCAAATTCCTTCCTAAATTTCTCCACTTCATCTTTTCTACTTGCCTGCCAAATCCTAAACGGATTACGAGCTACCTTCCCGTGTATCACACCTTGTATATTTTTATCATTATAAAACTTCTTAAAAAGATCTCTAATTGGTTCATCGCCAGGTGATTTTTCTTTGGAGTCTTTCACGATAGCCGCCTGCAAATCAAACCCATCTAGATCATCTAATTCAATTCCCAATCTTGTAATTATTTTGTTTGCACACCTAACAAATACAGACTTTGTAAAGCCAATTTCACTCCCTTTCCAGTAGTCATCACCTGGCGGCAGTCTCACAAGGCAGTCAAATACAAGCTGATCAGGCGGGACCCCGCCTGGCAACTTGACGACATTATTTATATTGCCAACACCAGAAACATCTGCATCAAAAACAATGACACTCCTAGCGTGAAACTCAGGTATTTTCTTCTTTATTAATTCCAAGTAATTTTTACACCCAATCTTCACGCCTTTCATCAGGTTAATTTTCTGACGAACAGTAGGTCTTATCAGGGAACAGAAAAAATCAAAGGCCTCATCATCCTCAAAATAAATATTTGGTTTTGGCAATGAAAACTCATTCGACAAAACCAAAGTTTTAACCATTAGGTCGGCATATATTTCTGGCCAAGAAAAATTCTCTTTAGCCTCAACCTTTCCATAGCTATCAGTCAGATAAATAGTCTTATAATCTCCAGGTGCCTTTCCAGCAAGAGCTAACGTCTCTTCAATCATAAGTGGAGAATGCGTTGTCATAACCACCTGCAAAGACAAGTCTTTAGCTATTTTTGACAAAACCTTAATAAATTCCACTTGCGCACCCGGGAAAAGCCCTGCATCCGCTTCATCTATGAGTAAAATACCACCATGATAGTCATCATACTCATCCTTCAGTTTCTTGAATGAAAACAATGCCTGAAGCATTTGACCAACATTATCCTCGCCAGAGGAAACACATTCATGATTGTAACTTTTACCATGAGCAACCACTGACTTGATACTACCCTTCGTTGCCGTTATTTTTGAACTTTTTACAGTGGTAAGAATTTGATTATTCAACTTCATAAACTCACCTGAAATACTGTCAAAATAAGCAACATCCTCTGCAGAATAATCAGTCCTATCAGCAATCGGCATGAGTCTGTTCAATCCTAAATAAATAACAGGATGAGTGATATTCCTACTGGAATTTGCATCATTAGTGACCGTATTCCCACGAACAACCGGCCTTGGCGCACGTCTATCAGTCGAATTAACAAGAGTTAATTTGACATTTAATTCTTTATTTTCACCACCATCAAAGACGTTAATTTCTACATCCATAGAGCCACTTGGGTCGCTATCTTTAGATATTTTAAAATGCTCTCTCGGATTCGACTTAAACGATTTATTACGTATCGTTTTAAAAGAAGACAAATCTCTATGTGGTGACTTTGTAACATCCTTATCAAAACTAAACGCCTGCGCAATAATACCTAGTATTGTAGATTTCGATGTTCCATTTTTGCCGCAAATAACAGTCAACCGCTTACCAAATTTAATATCAACATTCTGCAGCCCGCGGAAATTGTTGACACAAACAGAATTAAGAACAGTTATATTTTTTAACACAAATTCATCCATCAATTAAGTTGTTTGGCATTAAATGCAAATTCTTAACCACTCGGCGGAAAGCATCTATGAAGCACTCATTCTGTCAATGGAATCATAGTGACTGCTCAATCCCTTGGTTTTCGGAATATCACATTCAACGTCACCGGACATTGTGCTCCCCCCTTGATCAAGAGGGGGCAAGTACCTTGGGCGACGGAGACCCTGCAGCAGACATCCAAAACCTGTATGCCCGAAACGGAGACAAGTTCAATGGCGATATATCCGCGCTGGTTGGGCTGGATACGGCCAGCGGCAAACAGTCGGTACGGATCTTCTCGCTGCGAGGCGCTCACCTTCTCGGCATACTGGCCAAAACCGATCAAGCAAAGGCATTCCGTCACAGAGAACTCAATGTACTAACGCAAAAGGATAATTCCATTGATTATATTGCCCCGTCATCGCAAATGTCTTGCGAGATGCCGAAATTTAACGTCCAGTCGCCACGGCAACATCCAGTCCGAGCCGGTACCGCTGGACGCCGTCGTCGTCCGCCGCGAAGAGCTGGCCGCCATCCTCACCGCCGCGGCGCATCGCCTGGCAGGCTGACCCATCGCGCCAGACGCAAAAAGCCGGACAGTGTGGGCTGTCCGGCTTTGTCTGAATCGCCACGACTCTTGTAGGCAGGCCCTGACCTAGGAAAAATGGCAATGGCCGGTCTGTAAACAGAACCGGCCATATTTCTTTGAAGGACTCACCGACCGCTTTGGCCGACAACCCGCCTCCTTGTGGAGCAACAAGCAGATCAGTCAGTAGAGCGGCCCGCCGTTTGTAGGGGGCACCGTGTTGATGGATGTGCTGGTGCTAATTGATCCAAGCACGTTCATGCTGGTGGGGGTGATTTATGTGCGTTTCGCCAATGAGATCGCTGGGGCAGAGCACTCATGCGCACTGATATCAGATGATGCCTGTGTGCTCAAACACTGGTTTGGTTACCAGTAGCCGGGATTAGCAGTTGAAGCTATGTCTCATCATCTAGCCAAAATGGTGCAATGTTGTGCCGAGAAAGCAAATGGTTAATGGCATACCTGATGGCATACTGACTGAAGTAAAAAACAAAAAAGCCCTTGATTTCTCAAGGGCTTAGCTGTTTGGTCTGGCGGAGAGGGAGGGATTCGAACCCTCGGTACGCTCGCACGTACGCCTGATTTCGAGTCAGGTACATTCGACCACTCTGCCACCTCTCCGACTCAGAGATGCGCAGTGTATTGGTGGAGGTGCTTCCTGTCAATAGCATCTGCATGAAAGCGCTGTTTTCGGGGCCGGAAGTGGGTCTGGCGAGAGTAGTCAGGCCTCTTGGTGGTGGGCTTGCAATGGGCTTGCTACACTCAGCGGCTTATCAGGCAGCTGCCGCATGCAGGCTGTAGCACAGGGGATTGCAGTGAAACTATCAAGCAGGATGGATGGCGTGGCGCCATTTCAGGTGATGGCCATTCTGGAGCGGGCGCGGGCCTTGCAGGCAGAGGGCCGTGATGTGATTCATCTGGAAGTGGGCGAGCCGGATTTTGCCACCCCACACGCCATTGTAGAGGCGGGACGGCAGGCGCTGGCGGATGGTCATACTTTCTATACTGCGGCGCAGGGCCTGCCGCAATTGCGCGAAGCCATCGCCGGTTTTTATCAGCAGCGCTATGGCGTGACGGTGGATGCGCGTCGCATTATCGTGACGCCGGGTGCGTCGGGCGCCTTGCAGATTGCCTTGTCCTTGCTGGTCAATCAGGATGATCAGGTGCTGATGGCCGACCCTACCTATCCCTGCAACCGGCATTTTGTCAGCCTGCTGGGTGGTGAGCCGGTTTGCCTGCCGGTGGGGCCGGATACCCGCTATCAGTTGCTGGCTGATGGTGTGGATGCCGCCTGGGGCGAGCGAACGGTGGCGGCCATGGTGGCCAGCCCGGCCAACCCGACCGGGACATTGCTGAGCGCAGACGAGCTGGCGGCACTGAGTGCCAGCTGCAAGCAGCATGGCGGCAGCCTGATTGTGGACGAAATCTATCATGGCCTGACTTATGGCTGTGATGCGGCAACTGCGCTGGCAGTGGACCCGGATGTATTTGTGATCAACAGCTTTTCCAAGTATTTCCAGATGACGGGCTGGCGGCTGGGCTGGCTGGTGGTGCCGGATGATTATGTTGAACCGGCATTGCGCCTGGCACAGAACCTGTTCCTGTGCCCGCCGGCGATGGCGCAATATGCGGCGCTGGCGGCTTTCCAGCCGCAGGTGATTGCCGAGCTGGAACAGCGCCGTGCCGAGTTTGGTCGGCGTCGGGATTTCCTGTTGCAGGCGCTGCCGCAACTGGGATGGCAGCTGCCGGTGCAGCCTGAAGGCGCGTTTTATCTGTATGCCGATGTCAGCGCGGTAACGGATGACAGCTTTGCCTACTGTGCGCGTTTGCTGGAGGAGGTGAACGTGGCCATCACGCCCGGAGCGGACTTTGGCCAGTTTGGCGCGGCCCGCCATGTGCGCGTGGCTTACACCACTGGCATCGACCGGCTGGCTGAGGCGGTGGCGCGGATTGCCAGCCTGGGCTGATGGGGCCGGTGACGGGTGATCAACAAAAAGGCTGCCGGAAAGGCAGCCTTTTTGCTGGAGTGCGAGCGACAACGTTCAGTGGTGAATGTCCAGCGTCACATCGCCACGTTCTTCCGCTACCGATTGCAGGATTTCCAGCAGTGTGGCGTAGACATCGGCTCCCAGTTTGCTGCGGGATAGCTCGGTGTCGCGCCAGACAATTTCAAACGGGCCGCTGACATCGCCGCTCAGGCTGTCGTACAGGGCATCCAGATTGCGGCCGAAGTGGGCCGGCAAGTGCAGCTGGCGGCTGATTTCATCGTAAAACTGTTCCAGTGACGTGATCTGTTGCAACTGGCAGATGGTTACTGACATGCAGGCACCTCGATAAAGCGCTGGTAGTGATCGACAGAAACAAAGCGCTGGCCGGCACGGGAAAATACCAAGCGATTGGCACCACGCTTGCCACCTTTATAGTTCAAATCCGCTTCCTGCCATTGCCCCTTCGGCAGCTGCTTTTCGTAATTGCCAAACCGGTCTCCACCAATGGATTTGCCTTGCAGGGCGGGCACGCTCCACAGGCTGCGGCCCGGTTGCCAGCCTGCGGCTTGCGCCTGACGCTTGGGAATGAACTGATCCGGCAGGCGGCCGGTTTGTTTCAGTGCCTGCAATACGTTGCCAAGTTCGGCTGTGTCCAGCCGGTTGCCGGTTTGCTGGTTCACCATGCCGGCCACATCGCTGCACCGGGGCAAGGCCCAGGCTGCGGGGGCGAGTAGGGTGGTGAGCAGCAGTGCTTGCAAGACGTGACGTAGCCGCATGTTTTACTCCAGATTCAGGGATTCGACAGCATGGCCGTGACCGATCAGCAATGGCAGCATGCTGGCCATGGGCTGGGTGTCCGGCGCGGTGGTGATGAAACGGTAGCAGCGATCGCCAATACTGTCGCTGCCATGTTGTTGCAGCAGCGAGTCCACGCGCCGGGCAATGGCCTCGGCCGGGTCGTACAGCGCAATCTGCTCGCCGGTCAGCTCGCGGATCAGCGGTGACAGAAAGGGATAGTGCGTGCAACCCAGAGCGATGTGGTCGATGTTTTCCTGTAGCAGCGGCTGCACCACGGCGGCAACCCGGGCGCGGGTGAGAGCGCTGTCGAGCTCTCCCGCTTCCACCTGTTCCACCCAGCCCACACCGGGGCGACGCAGTACTTCCACCTCCCCGGCATGTTTGTCCAGCAGTGCCTGTACCCGTTCGCTGGCCAGCGTGGCCTGGGTGGCTAGCACGGCAATGCGGCCGGTCCGGCTGGCTGCCGCAGCCGGCTTGATGGCCGGTTCCACGCCGACGATGGGAATGGGCAGGTGCTGGCGCAGCGCGGCCACGGCGGCGGTGGTGGCGGTATTGCAGGCCACCACCAGCAAGCTGGCACCCTGGCTGTGCAGGTAGCGGCCGACTTTCAGGCTGCGCTCGATGATTTCGGCCTTGCTGCGTCCGCCATAGGGGCAGTAAGCCTGATCAGCCAGGTAGGTAATGGGCCAGTCAGGCAGGGTAGCCTGAACGGCACGCCAGATGGATAGCCCACCCAGCCCGGAGTCGAACATCGCAATCATGCTGTGCGGCTTAGTTGTTCTGGATGACGATCTTGGGGAACTTGCCGGAGAAGTCCTGGGCCTTTTCGCCCACCTTCACCGCCAGTTTGCGGGCAATGTCCTTGTACAGGGCGGCCACGTTGCCATCCGGGTCGGCAGCGACGGTGGGTTTGCCCTGGTCTACCGCCAGGCGGATACCCATGTCCAGCGGCAGTGAGCCCAACACCTCCACGCCAAAGTCGGCTGCCATGCGCGCAGCACCGCCTTCGCCGAAAATGTGTTCGGCATGACCGCAGTTGCTGCAAACATGGATGGCCATGTTTTCCACCATGCCCAGAATGGGTACACCCACTTTCTGGAACATGGTGACGCCCTTGCGGGCATCCAGCAGGGCAATGTCTTGCGGCGTGGTGACAATCAAGGCACCCGTCACCGGTACTTTTTGCGACAGGGTGAGCTGGATGTCACCGGTACCCGGCGGCATGTCGATGACCAGATAATCCAGATTGTCCCAGCGGGTGTCATTCAGCAGTTGTTGCAAGGCCTGGCTCACCATCGGGCCGCGCCACACCATGGCCTGGTCGGCATCTACCAGATAGCCGATGGACATGGTCTGGATGCCGTAATTGATGATGGGTTGCAGGCTCTTGCCATCCGGCGTTTCCGGGCGTTGGCCTTGCAGGCCCAGCATCAGTGGTTGCGACGGACCGTAGATGTCGGCATCCAGAATCCCTACGCGTGCCCCTTCGGCTTGCAAGGCCAGCGCAAGGTTGACCGCCGTGGTGGATTTGCCCACCCCGCCCTTGCCGGATGCCACGGCAATCACGTTTTTCACGCCAGGCAACAGGGGAACGCCGCGCTGGGCTGCGTGGCTGGTAATCTGGCTTCTCACGCTTACATTCAATGCACGGCCTGCCGCGACGGATTGCAAGGCAGTGCGGAATTCTTCGGCCACCCGTGCAAACTGGCTGGCGGCCGGATAGGCCAGTACCACGTCCAGCGACAGCTGATCAGCGCTGATCTTGATGTTCTTCACTGCCTTGGCGGCAACATAGGTTTTACCGGTATTGCTGTCGGTCAGGCCGGCAACGGCCTCCAGCACTTGGGCGTCGGTCAGGGTCATGGTATCGGCTGCGCTATCTGCGTCCGGCTTGTTGCCGAACAGCTTGGTCAGTTTGGAGAGCATGGGGGCGATGGAAGTGGGTGAATACCCGACAATTTTACTATGTTTTTGGGACAGCGGTGTTGTCCCTTCTGTAAGTGGGCATGTTACTCCCGCGCGCCTGTGCTGGCTATGGGTTTGGCCTTGGGCAAGTTGTGTCTGCAATTATTGCTTCATCTTGAATTAATTTGCCGCAAGCACTTGATCTGTGTAGAATTCCCGGCTTTTTTTCGTGCGCTGGCTGCTGTTTTCTGCCACGCCCGGGTTCGGCCCTGTCAGGCCGTGGCCATGATCTTTGTTGCCAAGAAAGGTTGTTGTCTTGCAGTCCAAACATGTTTCCCTCAGCGCGGCGAATCTGCTGTTTCCGCTGGCGCTGGTTTTGTTCGAATTTGCCGTTTATATCGCCAATGACATGGTGCAACCCGCCATGTTGCAGGTTACCCGCGAGTTTCTGGTGGGCAGCAGCTGGGTGCCCACTTCCATGACGGCTTTTCTGGTTGGCGGTGCCTTGTTGCCCTGGCTGACCGGCCCCCTGTCGGACCGTATCGGTCGTCGCCCGGTACTGTTGTTCGGCGTGGCCTTTTTCATGCTGTCCTGCCTTGCCACTTATCTGGTTCATTCCATCGAAGCTTTCATTGCGCTGCGCGTGGTGCAGGGCATGGGCTTGTGCTTTATCAATGCGGTGGGCTATGCCGCAGTACAAGAGGCATTTGAGGAAACCACGGCAGTCAAGGTAACCGCGCTGATGGCCAATGTGGCGCTGATTGCACCACTGGTCGGCCCGCTGGCTGGTGCCGCGCTGGTGGAAATCGCCCCCTGGCGCAGTTGCTTCCTGGTGATTGCCGCGCTGGCTGGTCTTGCCCTGCTGGGGCTGGTGTGGAAGATGCCGGAAACCGTGGTGCCGGGTCAGAACCGCCAGCCCTTGACGCAGATGGGGGCCGATTACCTGCGCTTGCTGAAACAGTCGCGCTTTGTGCTGTCTGCGCTGTGCATTCCACTGCTGGCCCTGCCGCTGATGGGCTGGATTGCCTTGTCGCCGGTACTGCTGGTGCGTGACCTTGGCATGAGTACTGTGGAATACGGCCTGATGCAGCTGCCGGTATTTGGCGGGCTGATTGCCGGCAACTTTGCGCTGGCCATGGTGGCGGATCGCTGGCCGCTCGGTCGTTCGGTCTTTGTCGGCATGGGCCCGATTGTTGGCGGCCTGCTCTTGATGCTGGCTGGTGTGCTGTTCACCGCCGAGCCGGTGTGGCTGATGGTGGCCGGCATGAGCCTGATGAGTTTTGGCGAAGGACTGAGCTTTGGTGTGTTGTACCGCTTTGCCCTGATGTCATCCCCGGTGGCCAAGGGCACGGTATCGGCCGCCATGAGCATGTTGTCGATGGCTGGCTATGCACTGGGTATCGAGCTGTTCCGTCTGGCTTATATGGCTGGTGGTATGGCCGGCTTTGCCGCTTGCTCGGTACTGACTGCCGTGTTGTTCGTTCTGCTGGCGCGCCGCACCGTGCCGCAGGCCATGGCCGAGCGCGCCGCACCGGCCGATTACCTGCCGCTGGAGCTGCAGGGCCAGAACAGCTGAACCACGATTTTCCCTGCACCAGGCACCCGGTATGATGGCTTTTATCGCCCATCCACCGGGTTTTTGCCGAACAGTGCCGTGACCGGTAAGGCGATACGGCTCTATAATCGACGGCTTGAGATCGCTTACCATCAGGAACACCCACAATGAGCAAACGCAAGATTCTGGTAACCAGTGCACTGCCTTACGCCAACGCGGGGCTGCATCTGGGCCACATGCTGGAACAGATCCAGACCGACGTCTGGGTGCGTTTCCAGAAAATGCGCGGGCACGAATGCTATTACGTGTGCGCGGACGACACCCACGGTGCCCCCATCATGCTGGCCGCCGAAAAGCAGGGCATCACCCCGACCCAGCTGGTGGATGCAGTACGCGAGCTGCATCTGGCTGATTCGCAGGGCTTCCTGATTGGCCACGACAACTACTACAGCACCAACAGTCCGGAAAACAAGGCATTCGCCGAGCAGGTGTACAAGGCCCTGCGTGCGGATGACAAGATTTCCAGCCGTACCATCGAGCAACTGTTCGACCCGGAAAAACAGATGTTCCTGCCGGACCGCTTCGTCAAGGGCGAATGCCCCAAGTGTGCCGCCAAGGACCAGTACGGTGACAACTGCGAAGTGTGCGGTGCCACTTACAACCCGACCGAACTGAAGAACCCGTACTCGGCGGTATCCGGTGCCAAGCCGATACTGAAAACCTCCGAACACTATTTCTTCCGCCTGGGCGAGTGTGCCGACTTCCTCAAGGGCTGGACCAGCGGCAGCAGCACCCGTGTCGATGGCGTGAGCCAGCCGCACCTGCAGCCCGAGTCGCTCAACAAGATGAACGAGTGGATCGAAGGCGGCCTGCAGGACTGGGACATCAGCCGCGATGCACCGTATTTCGGTTTTGAGATTCCGGATGCGCCGGGCAAGTACTTCTATGTGTGGCTGGATGCGCCGATCGGCTACATGGCCAGCTTCAAGAACCTGTGCGACAGCAAGGGCATCGATTTTGACGCCTGGTTCAAACCGGATTCGGACGCCGAGATGTATCACTTCATCGGCAAGGACATCCTGTACTTCCACGCACTGTTCTGGCCGGCCATGCTGCATTACTCCGGTCTGCGTGCGCCCACCGGCGTGTTTGCCCACGGCTTCCTCACTGTGGATGGGCAGAAGATGTCCAAGTCGCGTGGCACCTTCATTCAGGCCAAGAGCTATCTGGACTGCGGCCTGAACCCGGAATGGATGCGCTACTACATGGCCGCCAAACTGAATGGCCGCATCGAAGACATCGACCTCAACCTCAATGACTTCGTGGCCCGCGTGAATTCCGACCTGGTGGGCAAGTATGTCAACATCGCCAGCCGCTCCGCCGGTTTCATCAGCAAGCGCTTTGGCGGCAAGCTGGCCGACAGCGTGGCCGATACCGCCATCCTGCACAAGCTGCAAGCTGCTGCGCCGGAACTGGCTGCCGCCTTTGAGGCACGTGAATACGCCAAGGCACTGCGCGACGTGATGACACTGGCCGATGAGGTGAATGCCTACGTCGACGCCAACAAGCCGTGGGAACTGGCCAAGCAGGAAGGGCAGGACGCACGCCTGCAGGAAGTCTGCACCGTGCTGATCAACGCCTTCCGCCTGCTCACCATCTACCTGAAGCCGGTACTGCCCAAGCTGGCCGAAGGCGTGGAAGCCTTCCTTGGCGTGGCGCCGCTGGCCTGGTCCGATGCCGACAGCCTGCTGTTGGGCAATACCATCAATACTTATCAGCACCTGATGCAGCGCATCGACCCGGCGCTGATCGACAAACTGATCGAAGCAAACAAACAGAATATGCAAGCCACCAGCAATGCCCCGGCTGCCACTGCTTACGAGCCGCTGGCCGATACCATCAAGATCGACGACTTTGCCAAGGTAGACCTGCGCATCGGTAAAGTACTGGCCTGCAACTTTGTTGAAGGTTCGGACAAGCTGCTGCAGTTCACTGTGGACCTGGGCTTTGAACAGCGCAATATCTTCTCCGGCATCCGTTCTGCCTATCAGGAACCGGAAAAGCTGGTGGGCCGCAATGTGGTGGTGGTGGCCAACCTGGCCGAGCGCAAGATGCGCTTTGGCGTGTCGCAAGGCATGATCGTCTGCGCCTCCGGTGCTGACGACAATTCCGGCCTGTTCCTGCTGGACGTGGATCAGGGCGCGGCACCAGGCATGCGTATCGGTTAAGCGGACTGCGTTTCGCACCCATACAGCCCTGCCCTTGATGTGGCAGGGCTTTTTCTTTGTTGTGCCAGAAAAACGTCATGAATGTGTCATTTGGGGCTGTTAGAGTCATTCCCCATAAAGATGTGGAACTATATTGTTGGCTTATTTGTCAATAACGTGTTAAACCTTTAGATCAAACTAAAATTTTGTCGCAATGATAAAAAAAACAAGGAAATATAAAAATGCAAATCTCTCAATTGAAACCGGGTTACACCGTACTTGAGCATAAAGACAGTGGCGATATCGTCCACTACACCGTCGTCAGCATCCGCCAGGTAGGCAAGATGTTTGAAGTGACATTCCAGTCGGTACTTGGCCTCGCCAGTGCCTTCTACCCGGCCAACGGCTTCATCCACGCAGCCGCCTGAGCCCGCACACCGACCCGACGAACCCGGGTCGATATCAAGCAAAGCACCCCGCCGTTGGCGGGGTTTTTGTTTTCCGGTGCGCGTGACTTGGATTCTGCCGTATCATGACTGTCTGCGTGTTTCCCAGCCCTTTTCTCCATGACCCGCCTGTATCAACTGCTTCCCGAACTGCTTGCCAACTTTGTGTTGCCCTGGCTGTGTTATCGCTGGGCACAGCCGCAATGGGGCGAAACTGCCGGGCTGATTGCATCTTCCTTGCCGCCCATTGCCTGGAGCGTGGTCGAGTTGCTGCGCTTTCGCCGTATTGATGCGCTCAGTCTGCTGGTACTGGGCGGCATTGCCTTGTCCTTGCTGGCCATCTTGCTCGGTGGCAGTCCGCGGGTATTGCTGATGCGCGAATCCTTGCTGTCCGGTTTGATTGGCCTGGCATTCCTGCTCTCATTGTTGCTGCCCAAGCCGCTGCTGTTCTATCTGGCGCGTGCAACGGTGGCGCGTGAATCAGCCGAAGGGGAGTGGCGGTTTGATGTGCGCTGGCAGGAAGCAGCCTTTAGGCGCGGCATTCGCCAGCTCACCTTGCTCTGGGGCGGGGGATTGTGTGCTGAAACGCTGTTGCGTGCCTTGCTGATCTGGCAGTTGCCAGTGGAGCGTTTCCTGATTGTGTCGCCCTTTGTCAGCTACGGCATCATGGGCTTGCTGCTGGCCGGTACCTGGCTGGGCCGGCGCCGTTTGCGGGCCAGCAGCCCCCTGTCTGTTTCCTGAGGGCAAAAAAAGAGGCCGCCTGGGGAGGCGGCCTTGAATTTCCGTGATGAACACTTAGGAGAATACGTGCTGCACACCTGAGGGGGTGGCGCAGAACGATTCGAACTGCACTGGCTACCTGTCTGTCGCACGTTCACCGCAAGAACGGTGACGGGATGTGCGGCGGGCTGCCAAGCACTCTTGGGGCAGAAGTGATTGGCGGTAACACAGGTATAACTTTAGGCCAGCAATGTTGAGAAGATGTGTCATGCAAAGCGGCAAATGTTAATAAGTTTTACAAATAAGCTGGCTGTCATATTAAAAAAATTTTAAGAAACTGTTGACAGACGAATGCCTTGCTTGTACTATGCACTCCTCTTCTGAAGAAACACAGCAGAAGACAGCGACAGAACACTGACGCGGGATGGAGCAGTCTGGTAGCTCGTCGGGCTCATAACCCGAAGGTCGTAGGTTCGAATCCTGCTCCCGCAACCAAAAATAGTCCCGGCCTGATGGCCGGCACTAGTCAGGAAACCCCGATAGAACATCGTTTCTACGGGGTTTTTTGTTATTCCCGCTGCCCTGCCGTGCAGGCAGCAGTTGCTCGGGTGGACAGCTTATACTGAAAGCTCATCCATCGCCGTCAGAGAGCCAACATGCGCATTGCTGTTTTCGATACCAAAAACTACGACCGCCAAAGCCTGGATGGTGCCAATCAGCAGTTCAGTCATCAACTGAGCTACTTCGAACCACGACTCAACCGTGACACGCTGGAACTGGTGCACGATGTCGATGCGGTCTGTCCCTTTGTCAATGACCGGCTGGATGCCGAGGTGATTGCCAGTCTGGCGGCGCGTGGCGTGCGCCTGATTACCTTGCGCTGTGCCGGTTTCAATGGCGTGGATCTGGCAGCCTGCCGCCAGTACGGCATTGCCGTGACGCGCGTACCTGCCTATTCGCCCCATGCGGTGGCCGAACATGCATTTGCCTTGTTGCTGGCCGTGGTGCGGCGTATTCACAAATCCTATGTCCGGGTGCGCGAAATGGATTTCTCGCTGGACGGGCTGGTAGGTTTCGATCTGTATCGCAAGACCATCGGCGTGGTAGGTACCGGGCGCATTGGCCAGGCAACCATTTCCATTGCCAAGGGCTTTGGCATGCAGGTGTTGGCGTTTGATGTGTTCCCGCAGGCCGGGCTGGATGAAAAGCTGGGTTTTGAATATGTCACGCTGCCGCAGTTACTGGCGGAATGCGATGTGGTCAGCCTGCATCTGCCACTGACGGCAGAGACGCAGCACATGATCAATGCCAGCTCACTGGCCGGTATGAAGCCTGGTGCAGTATTGATCAATACCAGTCGCGGCGGGCTGATTGAAACAGCGGCGCTGATTTCTGCATTGAAGGATGGCCGGCTGGCTGGCGTGGGCCTTGATGTGTACGAGATGGAAGAGGGCGTGTTTTTTGAAAACCACTCGGAACTCGGCTTGCAGGATGACCAGCTGGCCCGCCTGCTGACCTTCCCCAATGTGCTGGTGACAGCACATCAGGGTTTCCTTACGCGCGAGGCGCTGGACAATATTGCCGAAACCACGCTGGCCAATGCCACGGCATTCGAGCAGGGCCGGCTGCTGGACAACAAGGTGTGAGGCGACCAGCCTCAGCCATGCTGACGGCGGAACACCCAGCGCCGGGTGTCTGACTCGCTGCTGTCAAAACGGTAACCGCCCAGATTGAAGTCCTGCAACGCTTCCGGGATGTCCACCTTGTGCAGTGCCGCCCAGCGCGCCATCAAGCCACGTGCCTGCTTGGCGTAGAAACTGATGATTTTGTACTGGCCGTTCTTGTAGTCCTGGAATACCGGCGTAATCAGCCGGCCATGCAGTTTGGCCGGTTTTACCGATTTGAAGTATTCGTCGGATGCCAGATTCACCAGCACCGGGTTGTCCGACTCGTCCAGTAGTGTGTTCAGCGCATCGGTAATGCGCTCGCCCCAGAATGCATACAGGTTGGTCCCGCGTGGATTGGGCAGTTTGGTTCCCATTTCCAGGCGGTAAGGCTGCATCAGGTCCAGCGGTCGCAACAGGCCGTACAGGCCGGACAGAATGCGCAGGTGATTTTGCAGGTAGTCCAGTTGATCTTCGTTCAGGCTGGCCGCGTCCAGTCCTTCATAGACATCCCCCAGGAAGGCCAGTACTGCCTGTTTGGCGTTGGCCGGAGTGAAGTCGGGGTGCCAGTCGTGATAGCGGCCAACATTCAGCGTGGCCAGGGCGTCGCTGATGTCCATCAGCTTGGCAATGTCTGCCGGGCTTTTCTCGCGCAGCACCTGAATCAGCTGCTGGCTGTCGGCCAGGAAGTCGGGCTGAGTATGGCGCGTGGTGTGGGGCGGTGTGGTGTAGTCCAGCGTCTTGGCCGGGGAAAGTACCATCAACATGGGGCGATGTCCTTGCAGCAGAATGGGGTGAATTGTAACGGAGCCGATGGATTAGCGTGCGGGGCCATGAGCCTGGCCTTGCCGGAAACGCGAATTGAACTGCCTATTTCAGTCGGGATCGTGGCCTGCAAGCAAGAGCGCTGGCCCATATCCTCACCTTGTACCACCTCGATATGGCCGCCATGCTCCCAGCCAATATCTCGCAGATAACCGGCCAGGGCGGCCGTGGCCGCTCCGGTGGCCGGGTCTTCATAGACGCCACCCACGGCGAAGGCATTACGGCTGTGAAAGCGTTGCTGGTCCTCTGCCCACAGCAGCAGGATGGTGGTCAGGCCGGCACGGCGCATCAAGTCGCGGCCAGCTTCCAGCGAGTAGCGCATAGAGGATAGGGTGGAACGCTCTTGTACGGCGAGCAGCAGGTGGTCGGCTCCAGCATGGATCAGGGCAGGAGGCAGCTTTGGGCAGAGCTGGTCGGCACTTAGTCCGAACAAGTCGAGTGCTTCTTGCAGTAAGGCTGACGGTGCCGCAGTACTGCGTGTCGGTGGCGATTGCAGGGCGGCACTAAGCTGTCCCGCTTGGTATTGGCCACTGACGCTGATGTTGGCCTGATTCAGTTGGAGGGGGAAATCCCCATTGCCATATTGCATCGCCAGAGCCGCTCCCAATGCAATGGTGGCATGGCCGCAAAATGGAACCTCTGCTTCTGGTGAGAAATAGCGCACTCGCCAGCCCTGGTCCTGTGGCATGGCAAATACGGTTTCGGAGAAGCCTAACCGGGCGGCAATGGTTTGCATTTCGCTGTCACTGGGCAGGCTGGGCTGGATGACTACACCGGCAGGATTGCCGCCGCTGTCGCCATCGGAAAATGCAGCAATCTTCAGAATATTCATTACAAGCTCCTACCGGGTAAAATGACATGTCGAATTCTAGGAGATGCGGGCATGCGGGTGGTTGTTCAACGGGTGAGTGAAGCGAAGGTAGCAGTGGCAGAGGAAACCTGCGGGCAGATTGCTGCCGGTTTGCTGTTGCTGGTGGGTGTGGAGGAGGTGGATACACAGCAGGATATCGACTGGCTGGTACGCAAGATCAGCCAGCTACGCATTTTCAGCGATGCTGACGGGGTGATGAACCTTTCCCTGCTGGACTGTGGTGCAGAGGCGCTGGCGGTCAGCCAGTTCACCTTGTTTGCCTCCACCCGCAAGGGCAATCGTCCGTCCTACAGCCGTGCTGCGAGGGGGGATATCTCACGTCCGCTGTTCGAACAGTTTGTGTCCAGCCTTGCGCAGGTTCTGGGTAAAGCAGTCCCGACAGGGGTGTTCGGTGCCGACATGCAGGTGAGTCTGGTGAATGACGGCCCGGTCACCATCTTGCTGGACAGCCGGAATCCGGAATGAGTGCCTGAGTGCAGTACTGGCTGAACGGAAATAAAAAAACCCGCCAAGGCGGGTTTTTTCATGGATGGTCTGCAAGGGATTACAGGCCCTGGGTCTCGATACGGACGCGTTGTCCCGGCTGCAGGCGGGTGAGCTGGTTGGCATCGTTCCAGCGCTGGATGTCGGCATGGTTCACGCCAAAGCGACGGGCAATGCTGTACACGGTGTCACCACGTTGCACCACATATTCAGCCGGAACCGCACCGGTGGCCGGTGTTGTACCACTGCTGATCTTGACCAGTGCCTCATCTTGCGCGGAGGGGGCGGGTACGGCTTCAGCCAGCATGGTGTTGCTGGCCAGCGGATTCGGTTTCACCCGGATGACCTGGCCCAGCTTGACGGTGTTGTCACTGAGGTTGTTATAGGCCTTGAGGTCGGCCACGCTCACGTTATAGCGACGCGAGATGTTGAACAGGGTATCGCCACCCACCACGGTGTGCTGGCTGGCTGCCGGGTTGACGCTGGCGAGCCGGGCTTCCAGCGGCTTGGGCGGCGGCGTATTGCCAGAAGGCAGGCTGGGGGCTTCGGCCTTGGCCAGTACCAGCGGCTTGCTGGCAGGTTTTACTGCCGGGGCCTCAGCCACATCAGTCACATTGGCCGATGCCGTGGCGACGGTATTGACTGCCGGAGTGGCGCTTGTAGTGGCAGCGCCTGCAATTGAGGTGCTCGGCGTCACGCTCTTGTCAGCTGTTGCCACAGTAATGGCCGGGCTCGTGGTTTCTGCTGCCGGACGAATGCTGGCTACCAGCGGCTGCGGTTTTGTTATTGCCGGGGTACTCAGGGCAACTGTAACAGGCTTGGCTTGCACGGCCACAGTCGTCACCGGCTGCGGTTTGGCGCTGGCAATCAGGCTGTCGCTGGCGGCAATGCTGTTGTCTGTGCCATCAAGCGGGGTGGCGCCATCGCTCTTGCCGCGCAGTGCAACCAGCAGCGGGCGGCCTGCGGTGAGATTGCGTGAACCGAGTTTGTTGACGTTTTGCAGTTCACCCGGGCTCATGCCATAGCGTTCGGCCACGCTGGCCACGTTTTCATCCGCCGTCGGGGTATAAACCTGCCAGCTGAGCAAGGGTTTGTCCCAGTGCGACAGGTTGTAATCGAACTTGTCGGCCTTGGCCAGCGGAATCAGCATCTGGCGACCGGGTTTGTGTGCATATACCGGCAGATTGAACGCCGGGTTCAGTTCCTTGAATTCGGCGACCGACATGCCTGCCATCTTGGCCGCTACTTCGATATCCATGTGGCGTCCGGTGGATACCGCAATGAAGTAGGGCTTGTTGGGGAATTTGTCCAGGCGGATGCCGTACTTATCAGGCTGGCTGAGAATGTTGCGCACCGCAATCAGCTTGGGAGCGTAATTGCGGGTTTCATTCGGCATCTTGATGTTTTCGTAGGTGGGCTCAAGGCCTGCGGCCTGGGCGCGGGCAATGGCGCGTGCCAGATTGCCTTCACCCCAGTTGTAGGCGGCCAGTGCCAGGTTCCAGTCGCCAAACTGTGCATACAGGTTTTGCAGATAGTCCAGCGCGGCGCGGGTAGCTTCCATGATGTCGCGACGGCCGTCATACCACCAGGTTTGTTCCAGGCCGTAATGGCGACCGGTTGCGGGCATGAACTGCCACAGGCCAGCCGCGCCCACCGGAGAGTTGGCGGTGGGGACAAAAGCACTTTCCACCACGGGCAGGAAAGCAATTTCGGTGGGCATGCCACGACGTTCCACTTCATTCATGATGTGGAACAGGTATTTGTGGCCGCGATCGAGAATGCGTTTGAAGTATTCGGGCTTGCTGCTGTACAGGCGTTCCTGCTTGCGGACGATGTCGGCGTTGACTTCCGGCAGCTGGAAACCTTCGCGTGCGCGCTCCCAGACATTGTCGCCGTTACGCAGCAGGCTGGAGTTCAGCAACATCATGTCCAGGCCGGCTGCCTGTGCTTCATCGACACCTACCGACTGACGGAATGCGCCTGAATCGGCATGCGCCAGCGAGGGGAGGGAAAATGCAAATGACAGCGAAAGTGCCAATGGGGTGATTCTTTTCATTGGGCCAGCCCGGAATTCTGATCTCGGCCGATGCTAAACACCACCCATGGGTGTGTCAATCGAAAAAGGCAAATCATTTCATGAGCTTTGCGCAAAATGGTCATGGAAAAGCAATCAATTCCGGCAAGCAGCCTTTTAACAAGAATGATCTACCCGGAATGAATTTCAACTGAAGGTGTTTTTCCATTCACGCAACACCGTAAACACTTCCAGTCGGGTTTCCAATGCTTTTCCGGCATGACGGCTGGCTTGCTGTCTTACCGCCGCCACCTGGCTGCGCATGAAGGGGTTGGTGGTTTTTTCCAGACCCAGTTCGGTGGGCAGGGTGGGCAGCCCCATGGCAATCTGTTTTTGATCCAGCAATTGTCGCAGCTGGATTTCGTCATTGTCCGGCTCTACGGCCAGGGCAAACTTGAGGTTGGACAAGGTGTATTCATGTGCCGGATAAAAACGGGTGGTGTCCGGCAGGGCGGCCAGCTTGTCCAGTGAGGCCAGCATCTGTGCCGGGCTGCCTTCGAACAGGCGGCCACAACCGGCACCAAACAGGGTGTCGCCACAAAACAGCTGCCCATGACCGTAATAGGCCAGGTGGTCCAGTGTATGGCCAGGCAGGGCCAGTACATCAAAGGCATATTCATGCCAGTGCACGCTGGCGCCTTCCATGACCGGCTGATTGACGCCGGCGATGCTGGCCGGGCCATATACCTGCGCCTGTGGCCAGCGTTGCAACAGTTCGGTCAGTCCGCCGCAATGATCGGCGTGATGATGGGTGATCAGGACAGCCTGCAAGGCCAGTCCGCGCTGCTCCAGATGGGCAATCAGCGGAGCGGCTTCACCGGGGTCCACTGCAAGAGCACCGGTGCCCTGTTGCAAAACCCAGATATAATTGTCGGCAAATGCCCGAACGGGGGTAACGGTAAACATGGTCGGATCGGACTCCTTCAATGATGCAAGCGTTTTCCACGTGGCTGACCACGACCGAACTGGGCCTTTACCTGCTGCAGTGTGAGCAGGCGTTTTTCGATCGGGCGGTCGCCGATATTTTCGGTTTTCATGCTGTGCAGATAGGTCTGCCCCAGGTGGACTTCCTGAGTGCCAACCGCATTCCCTGGCAATGCCGGGCAGCAGAGGGCGGGGAGGCGGCGCAAATCATCTGCCACCCTGAACAACTACCGTTTGAAACCCGCAGCCTGGACTTGCTGGTGATGCCGCATTTGCTGGATTTTACCACCGAGCCGCATCAGGTTCTGCGTGAGGTGGAACGGGTGCTGGTGCCTGAGGGCAGATTGCTGATGACCGGCTTCAATCCGGTTTCATTATGGGGAGTACGCCGGCTGATTCAGGGACGGGCGGCCATTCCGTGGCGTGGCAATTTTTTCCCGCTGATCCGTATCCGCGACTGGCTGAAGCTGCTTGACCTGGAGCCGGTGGCGGGCTGTTTCATGGCCTACGCCCCCCCCTTGTCTCAGCAGGGCTGGCTGGAGCGCTTTGGCTTCATGGAGCGCGCGGGCGACAAATGGTGGCCGCTGGCAGCTGGTGTTTACGGCATCGAAGCAGTCAAGCGCCAGCGGGGCATGCGTCTGATCACCCCGGCGTGGAAGGCCGCCAAACCGGCCAAGGGCCTGGTGGTGGCCGGCGGCAACGAACGTCACCCCTCACACCGCGAGATGCCGCCAACGGTAAGTCAGTTGCGCGATCCGCAAGAATAAACCTGCTTCGTTGCCATCAACGAAGCCAACAGAACCGAGAACATGACAAGCGAAGATTGTGTCGAAATTTACACCGATGGTGCCTGCAAGGGTAATCCTGGCCCGGGCGGATGGGGAGCCTTGTTGCGCTTCAAGGGCAAGGAGAAGGAGCTGTTTGGCGGCGAGCATGGCACCACCAACAACCGCATGGAGCTGCTGGCCGTCATCCGTGGCCTTGCCGCACTGAACCGGCCCTGTCATGTAGTGGTCTACACCGACTCGCAATATGTGCAAAAGGGCATTTCCGAGTGGATTCACGGCTGGAAGGCGCGTGGCTGGAAGACCGCCGCCAAGGAGCCGGTCAAGAACGCCGACCTGTGGCAAATGCTGGATGCCGAGCGCAATCGCCATCTGCATGTCGACTGGCGCTGGGTGAAAGGCCATGCCGGCCACGAATTCAACGAACGGGCCGACCAGCTGGCCAACCGGGGCGTTGAGTCCCTGTAAACGCATTGTCCTCTTATTGAATATGGCCGGATCCACGTGTCCGGCCTGAAAGCAGCAGCATGAGACAGATAATTCTCGATACCGAAACCACCGGCCTCGACCCGGATCAAGGCCACCGCATCATTGAGTTTGCCGGTCTGGAAATGATCAACCGCAAGCTCACCGGCCAGCATCTGCACCTGTACATTCATCCCGAGCGCGATATCGACCCGGATGCCGAGCGGGTGCATGGCATCTCGCTGGCCTCGCTGGAAGGCAAACCGCGCTTTGCCCAGGTGGCCGAGCAACTGGCCGACTTCATGCGCGGTGCCGAGCTGATCATCCACAACGCGCCGTTTGATGTGAAGTTCCTCAATGCCGAATTCGACCGCCTTGGTCTGCCGCGCATCAACAAGCTGGCCGCCCAGGTGACCGACACCCTGGCCATGGCGCGCGACCAGTTCCCCGGCAAGCGTAACAGCCTGGATGCACTGTGCGACCGCTTTGACATCGACCGTTCCAACCGTACCCTGCACGGCGCACTGATCGACTGTGAACTGCTGTCCGAGGTGTACCTGTGGATGACCCGTGGCCAGGAAAGCCTGGTGATGGACATCGACGTGGATGCCGGCAACAGCCAGGGTGGTGATATCCAGTTCGAACGCAAACCCTTGCTGGTAAAGCGGGCCAGTGAGGAAGAGCTGGCCGCGCACGCCAGTTATCTGGGCGAGCTGGACAAGGCGGTAAAAGGCAGCTGTCTGTGGCGCACACTGGAAGCACCGCCCGCCGGAGATGCCACATGAGCCGCTATCTTGCACTGGTTCCGGCCGCCGGTTCCGGCAGCCGCTTTGGCGGTCCCAGCCCCAAGCAGTATTTGCAGCTGAACAATCGCCCGCTGATGTGGCACACCTTGCAGGTATTGAGCCAGGTGGCAGCCATCAGCGAAGTGGCGGTGGTGATTTCTCCGGCAGATGAATGGTTTGATGATTTTGACTGGGATCTGCCCAAACTGCGGGTATACCGCGTTGGCGGCGCCAGCCGGGCCGAAAGCGTGCGCAATGGCCTGCAAGCCATGTCGGCAGATGCGCAAGACTGGGTGCTGGTGCACGATGCCGCCCGCTGTTGCCTGTCGGTGACGGCGGTGGAACGGCTGATTGCCACCCTGGCCGACGACCCGGTGGGCGGCATTCTGGCGCTCCCGGTGGCCGATACCGTCAAACGGGCAGATGCCGAAGAACGCATCAGCGCCACGGTGCCGCGTCAGGGCCTGTGGCTGGCGCAAACGCCACAGATGTTCCGTGCCGGCTTGCTCGGTAGTGCCTTGCAGGCTGCTGAAGCCGCTGATGTCACTGACGAAGCCTCGGCCATCGAGCACTACGGCCACAAGCCCCGCCTGGTGGATGGGGATGCCCAGAACTTCAAGGTGACTTACCCGCGCGACCTGGCATTGGCCCGGGCGATTCTGGCTTCACGAAAGGACTGAACCCCATGTTCCGAGTCGGACAAGGTTACGATGTACACCAACTGGTGGAAGGCCGCCCGCTGATTCTGGGTGGCGTCACCATTCCGCATACACACGGCCTGCTGGGCCATTCCGATGCCGACGCGCTGTTGCACGCCATCACCGATGCGCTGCTGGGCGCTGCCGCCCTCGGCGATATCGGCCGCCACTTCCCGGATACCGACGAGCGGTTCAAAGGGGCTGACAGCCGCGTGCTGCTGCGCGAAGCAGTGGCACGCGTGCGTGCTGCGGGCTGGCAGGTGGTGAATGTGGATGCCACCCTGATTGCCCAGCGTCCCAAGCTCGCGCCCCATATCGACGCCATGTGCGCGACGATTGCCGCCGACCTGGGCATTGCCGTGAACGCGGTCAATGTGAAGGGCAAGACCAACGAAAAACTGGGCTATCTGGGCCGTGCCGAGGCGATCGAAGCCCAGGCCATCTGCCTGCTGATGCCGCAGCAATGAGCCTGCTCGCACCGACAGATGGCTGTCGTTGTGGGATAATCGGCGCCGGACATGCAATCGAACTCACCTGATGGAGCAAATACTATGCTGACCCAAGACCAACTCAAGCTGGCCGTTGCCCGTAAAGCGCTGGAATTCGTGCCGGAAGACTGCATTATCGGCGTGGGCACCGGTAGTACCGTCAATCTGTTCATCCAGGAACTGGCTACCATCAAGGGCCGACTCAAAGGCGCTGTTTCCAGTTCTGAGGCATCCACCGCCCGTCTGAAGGCCCTGCACATTCCGGTGTTCGAACTCAACGATGTGGAAAAGCTCGAGGTGTATATCGACGGTGCCGATGAAATCAACCATCACCTGCACATGATCAAGGGTGGCGGCGCCGCCCTGACCCGTGAAAAGATCGTGGCCAGCGTCGCCGAACAGTTTGTCTGCATTGCAGATGAAACCAAGTATGTCACCAAGCTGGGTACCTTCCCGCTGCCGATCGAAGTCATCCCGATGGCGCGCAGCTCGGTTGCCCGTCAGCTGGTGGCGCTGGGTGGCCACCCGGAACTGCGCCAGGGCGTGGTGACCGATAACGGCAACCTGATCCTGGATGTGCATGGCCTCACCATCAACACCCCGGTGGAGCTGGAAGAAACCATCAATCACATTGCCGGCGTGGTGACTTGCGGCCTGTTTGCCCGTCGCCGTGCCGACGTGCTGGTGCTGGGCCGTCAGGATGGCGTGGAAGTCATCCGCTAAGCTTTTATCCCTGTCAACGGGCCTGGTTGCACGGGCCCGTTCCGATTAAATGTCATCAGCCTGTCATCTGGCTGGCTTACTATTACCCTTTACCCGAATTCCGGATTCGTTCAAGAGGCAGACATGGCAGAACACATCTCCAAGCAGTTCGACATGGAACTGGAAACCATCCGTACCCGCGTGCTGCAAATGGGTGGCCTGGTGGAACAGCAGATTCTCTCTGCCATCGATGCGCTCATGTCCGGAGATATCGCCAAGTTCGACAAGGTGATTACCGAAGATGCACTGGTCAACTCCATGGAAGTCACCATTGATGACGACTGCCAGCACATCATTGCCCGTCGCCAGCCGGCGGCCAGTGACCTGCGCATCATCATCACCGTGATCAAGACCATCACCGACCTGGAACGCATCGGCGACGAAGCCCAGAAAATTGCCCGCATGGGCAAGACCATCTATCAGTCCGAGCGCTACCAGATGCCGCGCTTTCGCGAAATCCGCAAGATGGCGGAAGTGGCCTTGGGCATGCTGCGCCGCGCGCTGGATGCCTTTGCCCGGCTGGATGCCACGGCTGCGCTGGAGCTGGCCGAAGAAGACATGCGGCTGGATGACGACTTTGCTGCCGAACTGCGCCAGCTGATTACTTTCATGATGGAAGACCCGCGCACCATCAGCATGTCCATTGATACCCTGTTCATTTCCAAGGCCATTGAACGTATTGGCGATCATGCCAAGAACATCTCCGAATACGTGGTTTATCTGGTGAAGGGCAAGGACATCCGCCATACCTCGCTGGAAACCATCAAGCGGGAAACACTGGGCGGCTGATCAAGCGCAATGACGTAACGGTATAAATGGCGGTAACATCCTCGGTGTTACTGCCATTTTTTATTGAATAATCGATGACGGAGTCAGGTGCCATCCTTGCCATTGGCCCGGACTTCGCAGCAAACCCTCATGCAAAAGGCTTGCCTTTGACCTCCACCCTGCCTACTCCGGATGTGCTGGCGACTGTTGACCTGGGGTCCAACACCTTCCGCCTGCAAGTCTCCCGTGTCGTTGAAGATCAGCTTTATCCGCTGGATGCGATGAAAGAAACCGTTCGTCTGGGTGCCGGCCTGACTGCGGACAAATACCTGGACGAAGTCACGCAAGAGAAAGCGCTGGCCTGCATGGCACGCTTTGGTGAACGTCTGCGGGGTTTCAATCCCCGCCAGGTGCGCATTGTGGGCACCAATACACTGCGCGTGGCGAAGAACTCAGCCGAATTCATCCAGCGTGCCGAAGCATTGCTGGGCTTTCCGATTGAAATCATTGCCGGGCGGGAAGAAGCGCGGCTGGTGTATATCGGTGCTGCACATTCGCTGCCTGCCACCAAGGAGAAGCGCCTGGTGGTGGATATTGGCGGCGGCTCCACCGAATTTGTCATCGGCAGCCAGTTCAAGGCCCATGTGACCGAAAGCCTGCCGCTGGGTTGTGTCAGTTACAGCCTGCGCTATTTTGCCGATGGCAAGCTCAGCCGCAGCAACTTTGCCGATGCCACGCTGGCAGCGCGTAACGAGATCCAGCGAATCACTGCCGAATATCGTCCCGAGGAATGGCAGCTGGCCGTCGGCACTTCCGGCACCGCCCGCTCCTTGCGCGATATCCTGGAAATCAATGATTGGTCTGCGTCCGACATCACGCTGGATGGCATGCTCAAGCTGCGTGCCGAGCTGATCCGGCGGGAAAACCTGAAAAATGTCAGCCTCAACGGCCTGAAGGCAGACCGGCTGCCGGTATTGCCTGGTGGCCTTGCCATCATGATTGCCATTTTCGAAGAACTTGGCGTCAACAAGATGATCGTGGCGGAAGGCGCGCTGCGCGACGGGGTGTTGTACGACCTGCTGGGGCGCCAGCGCGAAAAGGACATGCGCGAGAGCACGGTGCAGCTGTTCAAGCGGCGCTATCACGTGGATGTGGCGCAAAGCGAGCGCGTGCAGGCACTGGCCGAGCGCCTGTACCGCATGGTGGCCGGCGAGGACCTGGACCAGGACATGCTCAAGCGGCTGATCTGGGCGGCGCGGCTGCATGAAATCGGCCTCACCATCGCTCATACGGCCTATCACAAGCACTCGGCCTATATTCTGCAAAACGCCGACATGCCGGGTTTCTCCAAGCGTGAGCAGGCCATGCTGGCCACCATCGTGCTGGGGCATCGTGGCGATATGGGCAAGATGCTGCAAGTGGTTAACGATCCGGCCTTGTGGCAAGCGGTGGTAGCCCTGCGTCTGGCTGTCCTGTTCTATCGCAGCCGCAATACCATTGTTTTACCTGCCGAGCTGGACCTGAAACCGGATGCCAAAGGGTTTGTTCTGACCGTCAGCCAGAACTGGCTGAAAGACAATCCACTGACCACCAGTGCCTTCCGTCAGGAAGTGTCGCAGTGGAAAAATGTCGGTTTTGAACTCGACATCAGTCAACGCTGAACCATGCGCCATGCTCAGGTAAAACAACGGGTGCCCACCTTGGGGGAAGCACCCGGCACGCTGCTGCCGGTGGGCGAGCAGAAAGTGGCCAGCAGCAGCATCACCTTGCTGGAATACGGCCCGCAGCAACTGCACGAAACCCGCTTCGAGACCGTGGCCGACGGTCTGTCCTATCAGCCCAGCCAGCCCGTGCTGTGGCTGAATGTGTACGGCCTGCACGACCCGGCCGTCATGCAGGCCATCGGCGATCGCTTCGGACTGCACCCGCTGGTGCAGGAAGACATTCTCAATAATCGTCAGCGTCCCAAGCTGGAGGACTACGGCGATTATCTGTTCATCGCCACCCGTGTTTTTGATTTCCCGCCACATGGTGGTCGCCTGGGCTACAACCAGATGTATCTGGTGATTGGCAAAGACTTTGTCCTGTCGTTTCAGGAAAAGCCCACCGGGGTGTTCGAGCCGGTGCGCGAACGCTTGCGTGGCGGGCGCGCGGCCTTGCGCAACAAGGGGGCGGACTACCTGGCTTACGGCCTGATTGACGCCATCATCGATGACTATTTCGGCGTGCTCAGCCAGTTTACCGAGCATGTCGAGCGCACCGACCAGATGCTGCTGCACGGGCGCGAACAAGGCGTGCTGCACAAGGTGCAGCGCCTGAAGCACGATTGCCTCAAGCTGCGCCGTTCCATCCTGCCCTTGCGCGAAATCCTGCTGAACCTGATGCGCGGGGAGCACCAGTTGATCCAGCCGGATACCCAGGTGTATCTGCGCGATGCCTACGACCACACCATGCATGTGGTGGAGTCGCTGGAAATGTCGCGCGAAATGGTGGCGGACATGCTGGACTTGTACCTTTCCACCCAGTCGCACCGGCTGAACCTGCAAATGCGGGTGCTGACCGTATTCAGCATGATCTTCATGCCGCTCACCCTGATTGCCGGTATTTACGGCATGAACTTTGAAAACATGCCGGAGTTGCACTGGCACTATGGCTATTTTGGAGTGTTGGGTTTGATGGCGGCGATTGCCATCGGGCTGATCTGGCTGTTTTCACGGCGCAACTGGATCTGAATCCGGACTTCCCGACACACACCGCAGCGGCCCAGGCCCTGCGGTTTTTTATTACTTCACTTGCAGAAACGCATGGTGCAAATATACCCCTTGGGGGTATATACTGCTGGCAAGGAGTCCATCATGAGCGAGATTACCGTTACCCTGCCCATCGCCGGCATGCATTGCGCCGCCTGCGCGGCACGGCTGGAAAAAGTACTGGGCAAGCTGGAAGGCGTCAGTGCCAGCGTCAACTTTGCCAGCGAGCAGGCACAAGTGCGTTATCAGGGTGGGCAAGACCAGCTGCAGCAAATACAGGCGGCCATCAGCAAGGCCGGTTTCTCGGTGCCGCAACAGCAATTGCAGCTGGATATCCACGGCATGACTTGTGCTGCCTGCGCGGTACGGCTGGAAAAAGTGCTGAACAAGCTGCCCGGCATGACGGCACAGGTCAATTTCGCCACCAGTACCGCCAGCATGCAGTTTCCCACCGGCATGCTGGCCCTGGCCGATGCACAGGAGGCGGTACGCAAGGCCGGTTTCACCGCCACGCCACAGGCAGATGCCGCAGACAGTACCAGCCCGGAACAGACAGCCGCTCAGGATGGCAAGGAGCTGGCCTGGTTTGCCGCATCCTTGCTGCTCACCCTGCCATTCCTGTTCGACATGCTGGCCATGATGTTCGGCTGGCATGGCTTGATGCTGTCACGCGGCTGGCAACTGGCGCTGGCCACTCCGGTGCAGTTCATTGTCGGCTGGCGCTTTTATCGTGGTGCCTGGCATGCCTTGCGCAGTGGCGGTGCCAATATGGATGTGCTGGTGGCGCTGGGTACCAGCATGGCCTGGCTGCTCTCCACCGTGGTGACCCTGTCTGGGGCATCACAACAGCATGTGTATTTTGAAGCCAGCGCCGCTGTCATCACCCTGGTATTGCTAGGCAAGCTGCTGGAAGCCCGTGCGCGTGGCAAGACTTCGGCCGCCATCGCCAGCCTGGTGCGGCTGGCACCGCGTCAGGCGCGTATCGAGCGGGATGGCCAGCTACAGGACATCGCGGTTGAACAGTTGCAAGTGGGCGACGTGGTGGTGGTACGCCACGGCGAAAGCCTGCCGGTGGATGGCGTGGTGCTGGAAGGCGAGGCCACCGTGGATGAAAGCATGCTGACCGGTGAGAGCATGCCTGTCAGCAAGGGCCGTGGTGACAAGGTGTTTGCCGCCACGCGCAACCAGCAAGGCATGCTCAAGGTACGCGCCAGCAGTGTGGGCCGTCATACCCAGCTGGCGGAAATCATCCGCCTGGTGGGGCTGGCACAGGGGTCGAAAGCACCCATCCAGCGACTGGCAGACCAGATCGCCGGCATCTTCGTGCCGGTGGTGGTGGGCATTGCCCTGCTCACCTTGCTGGGCAATGGCTGGTGGCTGGGCGACTGGAGCCAGGCCATGATCCGCGCGGTGGCCGTACTGGTGATTGCCTGCCCCTGCGCGCTGGGGCTGGCGACCCCGACGGCCATCATGATGGGGGTGGGCAAGGGCGCCGCCCGCGGCGTGTTGTTTCGAAATGCAACGGCCCTGGAAACCGCAGGCCGCATCGATACCTTGCTGGTGGACAAGACTGGCACCCTGACCCGCGGCAAGCCCGAACTCACCACCATCTGGGCTGCTGATGGTGATGAAAACCGCGTCTTGCAACTGGCGGCCAGTGTGGAGAGCGGGTCGGAACATCCACTCGCGCACGCCATCCTGCAACAGGCTGCACAGCGTGGCCTGGCCTTGCTGCCCTTGGCGGCTTTTCAGGTCGAGGTTGGCCAGGGAGTGATGGCCAGCATCGAAGGACATGGCCACCTGCGGGTAGGGCGGCCGGACTGGGCCTGCAATACTGCCTTGCCTGCGGGCTGGCCGCTGGCCGGTCAAAGCATGATTGCCGTGGCAAACGATGACGGCTTGCTGGGCTTGCTGGCCATTGCCGATACCCTGCGCCCGGAAGCCGGACCAGCGGTGAAAGCCTTGCAGCAAAAAGGGGTGCAGGTCATCATGCTGACCGGCGACAACCCGTCAACGGCAGCGGCCATTGCTGCGCAGGCTGGTATTGCCGATTACCGCGCGGGTTTGCGGCCGCAAGACAAGGCCACGGTGGTGCGCGAGCTGCAGCAGCAGGGCCGCAAGGTGGCCATGCTGGGCGATGGTGTCAACGATGCCCCGGCGCTGGCGGCGGCTGATGTCAGTTTTGCCATGGGTGCGGGTTCGGATGTGGCCATCGAAACTGCCGACATCACTCTGATGCAGGGCGATGTCACCCAGGTGGCAGCTGCCATCCGCTTGTCGCGCAGCACGCTGGCAAAAATCCGGCAAAACCTGTTTTTTGCCTTTTTCTACAATGTTATGGGCATTCCGCTGGCGGCGCTGGGTTTGTTGAACCCGGTAGTGGCCGGCGCAGCCATGGCCCTGAGTTCGGTGTCGGTGGTCAGCAATTCGCTATTGCTGCGCCGCTGGAAATAAACGGAAAGGAAGCAGCATGAGTGAATTGAAACTGAAAATCGAAGGCATGACCTGCGGCGGCTGCGCCAACAGCATCAGCAAGGTGCTGTCTACCATGGCCGGAGTCAGCAGCGCGGAAGTCAGCCTGCAGGACAAGCAGGCCAGCATTGTTTACGACGCCGCGACGGTGTCGCCGGAAGAATTGGCCGCCGCGGTGGAAGATGCCGGTTTTGATGTGGTGGCCGCCGAGTAAGGGAATAAATACCCCAAGTCCGTAGAAACACTTATACTCCTGTCATTACAGATGCCGGTCCCGGGGCCGGCATCATTCATAGACACAGCAACGGCGCAAAGCCGTGACATGAAACGATGATGGGTATCTGGATCCGTAAGCTGACGGTCTTCTGCCTGCTGGCGCTGGCTGGTCATGCAGCACAAGGTGCGCCTCTGTCAGTGCTGGCAGAGGAAAACTTGCCGTTTTCCTATCGGCAAGGGGGCACGATACAGGGCTACTGCACGGCAGTGGTACGCAATGCGCTGGAGGCTGCGCATCTGCCCTACCAGATGGATATCCAGCCCTGGGCTCGCATCTATACCACCACACTGGCCAAGCCCGGCACGCTGATGTATCCGGTGGCCAGAACGGCAGAGCGGGAAGACAAGTTCCATTGGATCGGCCCGCTGGTTGCCAACCGCATTGCCCTGTTCCGCAAGAAAGGGCGTCGCGATGTGGTGGTGCACAGTCTGGATGATGCCCGGCGTTACCGTATCGGTGTGGTGAACATGGATTTCCGCGAGGAATACCTGCGGCGCAAGGGCTTTGGGGAAGCTGGCAGCCAGCCCTTGGTGGTGGTGAACTCCAGTGAGCTGCTGCTACCCATGCTGCAAGCCGGCCGCATCGACCTGATTCCACTTGGCCTGGCCAAATGCGCGCCGCACGGGCTGGATTGCAATGCCATGGAGCCGGTTTATGTGCTGAGCGAGCTGGAGTCCGCGCTCTACATGGTATTCAGCCGCGATACCAGCGACGCGCTGGTGCAGCAGGTGCGCGAGGGCTTTGAACAAGCCCGGCGCAATGGCAGCGTGGCGCGCACCATGGCACCACTGAACCGCATTTATGGCCGTGGC
Source organism: Aquitalea pelogenes (assembly GCF_041914625.1). Taxonomy (NCBI): domain Bacteria; kingdom Pseudomonadati; phylum Pseudomonadota; class Betaproteobacteria; order Neisseriales; family Chromobacteriaceae; genus Aquitalea; species Aquitalea pelogenes. The sequence continues at coordinate 153,878 of NZ_JAYSDA010000008.1, forward strand.
GAATGACACGGCATGGCGCTACAGTTCGATGCTGATGCTCTGATCCAGCGGATGCAGGTGCAATAGCGAAGGCAGCTCCTTGCGCACCTGTTCCAGCAGCTGCGCACGCTGCGCATGGTCGGTATGGGTCAGCCAGACATGGACATTGGGCGGCAGGATTTCCAGCATCGGAACCAGCAGGGCCGGGGACATATGGCCTGCCGCCAGGGCATTGGCGGATTTCTCGTTCAGAAAACTCAGTTCGCAAATCACGTCGGTCAGCGACGGTACATGGCTGATCCAGTGCCAGAAGGCGAGACAAGGCCCGGAGTCTCCGGTGAAGGCCAGCGCACGCCATGGGCCTTCCAGCAGCCAGCCCAGTGCCGGTACGCTGTGCTCGGCAGGCAGGGCGGTGGCAATGCCGTCGGGCAAGGTGACGGCATCGCCCACTTCCAGCGGGTGCAGTCGCAGCCAGGGCACATTGCCCGGTGCCGCCCGGGTGTAGTCCGGCCAGTCTGTGCTGTTGAACATCTGCTGCTTCAGCGCGCTGATGGTTTCCTGCTGGGTATAGACATCCACTCCGCGGCCACCGTGGGTGATATGTGCGTCGGCCAGCAAGGGCAGACCGCAGCAATGATCCAGATGACTGTGCGTTAGCAGCACGGTATCAATCTGCAACATGGCGGCGGTATCCAGCTCGCTGATGCCGCTGCCGCAATCGAGCAGGCAGTTATCGTCCACCTTGAAACAGGTGGTACGCGCTGCCTGATCGTTGCCGGATGATGAACCCAGAACCTTGACGTGCATGTGCATCCCCTTGCGTGAAGCGCTGCATGAAGCCCTTAGCAGTGTAGCTGATGCCATGACATTGCGCCGCTGTCATGCTCCGGGTTGCGCTTGCCGTGCTATCCGCTACCTGCATTGTCGGGGGCGGATGTTGATGCAGGATTGTAGGTGGATCACTGTCGGGCGGGTGCAGGCTGAGGGTAAATCCTTGCAAATCAGCGGCTATTGCCCGCCAGTCGTCGCCCACTCCATTCCAGGCCGGAACACAGCAGCAGATAGGCAATGGCTACAATGCCGAATACCTGCAAGGGGTAAACCTGCTCGCGATTGTTGATCTGGGTGGCGACAAAAGTGAACTCCGCCACACCCACCACATAAGCCAGCGAGCTGTCCTTGAGCAGGGTGATCCACTGGTTGATGAAGGACGGCAGCATGTGGCGCAGGGCCGGAGGCAGGATGACGTAGCGCAGCGTTTGCCAGCGCGTCATGCCCAGGGCCGCGCCAGCCATCCACTGGCCCTTGCCGATAGCTGCGATGCCTGCCTGAACCGACTGGCTCAGATAAGCTGCGTTGATCAGCGCCAGCGCGGCAATCACCGTCAGCACACCGGGGATGTCGATGCCGAACAGAATGGGCAGCAGGAAGTAACACCAGAAAATCAGCATCAGCACCGGGATGGCACGCAGCACCTGCACCAGCAGGGTCAGGCTGCGCTTGAGGCGCGGACTGCCCATGGTGAGGGCAATGCCGCCGGCCAGCCCGCCCAGGGTGGCCAGCACGCCAGCGGCCAGGCTGATGCCGACGGTAAGCAGCAGCCCGCCCGGCTGCCCCTGTGCCAGATTGCCCCACAGCAGATAGTCCAGATTGTCTTGCAACAGGGTCAGCATCATGCGTCAGGTGCTCCGTTGGCTTGGCGGCTGCCTGCCAGCTGGGTGCCGATCACCAGCAGCAGGTATAGCAGGGTGGCGACGGCAAAGCCCTGAAAGGCCAGCAGGGTTTCGCTTTCCACCTGGCGCGAGGTATAGGACAGTTCGGCCACGCCAATGGCCATGGTCAGCGAAGTATTCTTGATCACGGCCGTGTACTGCCCCAGCAGCGGCTGGCGGATGACCCGCAAGGCTTGCGGCAGCACGATGAAACGGAAAATCTGCCATTCATTCATGCCCAGCGCCCGTGCCGCCAGCTTTTGCCCGCGTGCCACGGTATTCAGCCCGGCGGCCAGTTCGGCACTGATGAAGCTGGCCGAATACAACGTTAGTGCCAGCCAGGCGGCCAGCCATTCAAAGGACGGCCAGCCCAGGCTGAAGCCCAGCGGCAATGTCCATTGATGCGGGGTGTTCAGCCATTGCATGGCAGCATCCGGCAGCAAGCCACCGGCACCGAAATACCATAGCAACACCTGTACCAGCAGCGGCGTATTGCGATGCAGGCTGCAAAACAGTCGGGCCGGCCAGTGCAGCGCCCGCAGCGGGCTATCCTGTGCTGCGCACAGCAAGATGCCCAGCAAGGTGGCCGCCAGGCTGACACACAGTGCCAGTGCGGCAGTCATGGCTGCGCCATGCAGCAGCCAGCCCAGATAATGCGGCGCCAGCCAGCCCTGTCCCAGCCAGGAAGGCGGTGTCATCGGCTTCTTCTTTCAACAAGTGGAGTTTGACAATGCAGAAAACCGGCCTGTGCGGATGAGGCGCAGGCCGGTTGAGGTAGCCATCAAGAATCAGACGGCGTCGCCGATCTTGAAATCACGCGGCAGCGGGGCCTTGGTGCTGGGGCCGAACCAGCGGTCGTAAATCTTGCGGGCCTGGCCGGATTTCTCCAGTTCCAGCAGCGTTTCGTTTACCACCTTGGTCAGGCGCGCCTCGCCCTTGGGCAGGCCGATGGCCTGGTATTCGCGGGTGAGGGTGAACGGAGCCAGCTCGTACTTGGCCTTGTCCGGGGCATTGGCCAGCAGGGCGGCCAGCTTGGAGCCATCTTGCGAAATGGCCTGCACATTGCCATTGCGCAGTGCAGTGAAGGCCAGCGGGGTGTCATCGTAGGCCACCACGGTGGTCTTGCTGTATTTCTCACGCAGGTAGATTTCCTGGGTGGTGCCCTTGTCCACGCCCACACGCAGGCCTGCCAGCTGTTCCGGCTTGCTCAGGCTGCCTTTGCGGGCAATGAACTGCTGACCGGAAGCAAAGTAGGGCAGGCTGAAGTCCACCTGCTTCTTGCGTTCTTCGGTCACGGTGAAGTTGGCGGCAACCAGGTCGGCCTTGCCAGCCACCAACAGCGGAATGCGGTTGGCCGGATTGGTGGGCACCAGTTCCAGTTTTACTTTCAGTTTGCTGGCAATGGCCTGGGCCACTTCAACATCCAGCCCGCTGATCTGGTGGGTTTTGGCATCCAGAAAACCAAACGGCGGGTTGCTGTCGAAGGCGGCCACGCGCAGTACGCCAGCTTTCTTGATATCGTCCAGACGGTCGGCCAGGGCATGGCCGGCAGTGCCCAGCAGGGTGAGCGCCAGTAGCAGGGAAGGGGTTTTCATGGCTAAGCCTCTTGTGGAGTGAGATGACAATGACAGTCAGTACCGGTAGGTGCTGCTGTGAATGGCCTCCATGCTAGGCTGGACTGTTAAGAAGGTAAAACGATTAAAAACGAATTTTTTATCATAATTTGGAATAATTAGAGTGGGGCAGGTAGCGGCCAGTTGTTCACGCCATATGCTGTCGCCAGGCCCGGCTTAGCTGCTCCACCAGCCAGGACAACAGCAGCATGGCAATGATCAGGCTGGCTGCCTTGTGCTGTTGGAACAGCGACAAGGCCAGATAAAGCTGCTGCCCCAGTCCGCCGGCACCGACGATGCCCAGCACCGTGGCGATGCGGATATTGTTTTCCCAGCGGTACAGGGTATAGGCCACCCATTGGCTGAATACTGTCGGTAGCAGGCCGTAGGCAAAGGCCAGTACTTGGCTGACACCCGACTGGCGCAGGGCGAGTTCTGGCGTGTGATCCGCATTTTCCAGCGTCTCGGCAAACAGCCGCCCCAGCACGCCAGCGGTGTGCAAGGCCAGTGCCAGCACCCCGGCGGCTGGGCCCAGCCCGACAGCCAGTACGGCTATCGACGCCCACAGCAAATCCGGCACCCCGCGCAGCAGGTTAAGCAACAGGCGGCTGGCCAGTTTGAGCAGACTGCCAAAGCGCCCGGCGGCCGGCATCGCCAGCACCGCTGCGACGACAAAAGCCAGCACCGTGCCCAGTGCCGACATGGCCAGTGTTTCCAGCGTGCCGTGTACCAGCTCGGCCAGCATGTCGCTATCCGGCGGGAAAAAGTCATGGATGAAACGCGGGATGGCGGAAAGATCGAAGCCACTGTCGCGCCAGCCCGGCAGCAGCCACAGCACGCTGGCCACTACGGCCAGCACGCCGCCGCCCAGCAGGTAAAGCCCACCACGCGCACGTTCCAGCGCATGACGTGAGCACAGGCTGATGCCTTCGCTCAGGCCCACCAGCAGCAGGAACACCAGTAACAGGGTGCTGACCTCGCCGCCATTGAGCATTTTCAGGCTGGTGTCCAGCAACTGGCCCACCCCGCCGGCACCGACAAAACCCATTACCGCCGAGGCGCGTATCGCGCATTCCCAGCGGTAGACGCTATAGCTCACCAGCTCGGGCAGGGCTTGCGGCCACAAGCCGTACAGCAGGCATTGCCAGCGGCTTGCGCCTTGCAAGTGCAGGGCAGTGGCCAGCTCGCGCGGCTGGGATTCCAGAATCTCGGCATACACCTTGCCCAGCATGCCGCCGTAGGCCAGGCCGATGGCCAGCACCGCCGGCAGGCTGCCCAAGCCCGCAGCCCGGACAAACAGCAGTGCCCAGACGATTTCCGGAATACCGCGCAGGATGACCATGACACCGCGCACTGCGGATTTGAACAGCAGCATGCTGGCAGAAGCTGTTTCAGCCGCCAGCACATGGCGCTCCAGTGCCCGTGTGGTGACAAACGCCAGCGGTGCGCCCAGCAGCATTGCCAAGGCAATACCGGCCGTGGCACTGGCCAGCGTGGTGATGGTTTCGCGTGCCACATCCAGCAGAAAACTGCCCTGGGTGGATAGCGGAAAGAAACCGGCAACAAAACCGGCCATGGTGTGCCAGCTATCCGGGTTGGCCAGCGTGGCCGGATTGAACTGGGTCAGGCTGAAGCTGGGTGCCAGCAAGGCCAGGCACAGCAGCAGGGTGAACAGCCGCGGCCAGCGTGCCGGGTCGCGCGGGTGGGGTTTCAGCATCGTAGTCCGGGGGGGAGGGTTTCTGCCGGGCTGTCAGCCACCTGTTCACGCATTCTTTCTCCGGCATACAGAGCGCTGACCACGCCGGGATGTACCTGCTCGCGTGGTAGGTCGAACATGATCTGGCCATCACGCACACCGATGATGCGCGGGAAATAGGCCAGTGCCAGCTCTACCGAATGCAGGCTCACCAGCAGGCTTGCCCCACTGGCGGAGGCGGAGCTTTGCAGCAGGCGGATGGTGTCTTCGGCCAGCCTGGGGTCCAGTGCCGAAACCGGTTCGTCAGCCAGCAGCAGCCGGGGTTGTTGATACAACACGCGGGCAATGCCGACCCGCTGGCGCTGGCCGCCGGAAAGCTGGTCGCAGCGTTGCCACAGTTTGTCGGCCAGATCGACCTGTTGCAGGCAATCCTGAATGGCGGCGCCATCATCAGGCCACAACAGGCGGCGCAGCCCGGTCAGTGCGCCGGATTGCCCCAGCCGTCCGGCTGCCACCGCGTGGATCACCCTTTGCCGGGCGGGGAGCGGCGGCGACTGGTAAACCATGCCGATGCGGCTGCGCAAACGGCGCAGCCAGCGTGCCGACAAATGCCAGGGGTTGTCGCCCAGCACTGTCATGCTGCCGCTGCTTGGGCGGTAGCGGGTGGCTGCCAGCAGCAACAGCGAGGTTTTGCCCGCCCCGGAAGGGCCGATCAAGGCCGCCTGTTCGCCGCTGGCCAGCTCCAGCCGGATGTCACGCAGAATGTTGCTGCCAGCCAGTTCCAGGCTGGCGTTGTCAAACAGCAGGCTCACTTGAGCAGGCCTGCCGCTTCAGCTGCGGACTCGATGCCCTTGTAGTTATCCGCCTTGGTGGGAATGAAACGGCTGGCGCGTTGCAAGTCCAGAATGGCCTTGTCCTGCGGATTTTTCGGGTCCAGCTTGAGGAAGGCGGCGCTGATGCGTTCTTGCAGTTTCTTGTCCAGATTGCCGCGCACTGTCCAGTTGTAGTCGTAGAAGGCCGGGCTGGTGGCCAGCAGTTTCACCTTGCTGCTGTCCACTTTGCCGCTTTCCACCAGCTTGTCCCATACCGAGGCATTGAGCGCACCGGCGTCCACCTTGCCGGAAGCCACCCAGGCCACGGTGGCGTCATGCGCGCCGGAATAAGCCACATTCTTGAAGAAGGTTTCCGGTTTGATGCCTTCCTTTTGCAGGAAGTAGCGCGGCATCAGGTGGCCGGAGGTGGAAGAGGCCGAGCCGAAGGCAAAGCTCTTGCCTTTCAGGTCTTTCAGCGACTTGGCGCCCACGGCGGCATTGACGATGAATTTGGAGGTAAACCTGCTGTCCTCCTCACGCTGTACCAGCGGCACCACCTTGCCATGCAGGCTGGCCTGCACAAAGGTAAAGCCGCCCAGCCAGGCCATGTCGATCTTGTCGCTATTGAGCGCGGTCACCACGGCGGCATAGTCGGTCACCGGCACAAACTGCACCTTCATTCCCAGCTGCTTTTCCAGATACTGGCCTAGCGGGGCAAACTTGCGCTGCAACTCGGTCGGGGCTTCATCCGGAATGGCGGAGACTTTCAGTACCGCCTCTTCGGCCGAGGCCAGTGCAGAGATGGCCAGCAAGGCGGTGGCCAGCGAGAGCTTGAGGGTTTTCATGCCTGGTATTCCTTATCTGTGCGGGCAAAAGGCCGCAGGACAAATAAAAGCCAGTCGATGATTGGCTTCATGACTGGCTTTATTGATAAACCGCAGTGGCAGGCAAAAGGCTGCCAGAGCCAAGTATAGCCTAGCGCTGCTGGCGTTTGCCGAACAAGACCAGCAACACCACGCCAATGACAATCATCGGCAGGCTCAGCCACTGACCCATGCTGATGATGTAGGAGTGGCCGAAGATGCCGGCATCCGGATTGCGGAAAAACTCGCTGATGAAGCGCGCCAGACCATAACCGATCAGGAATACCGCCGACACCTGCCCGCGCGCGCGCGGCTTGCTGCTGTAAATCCACAGCACGGCAAACAGGGCGATGCCTTCCAGCAAAAATTCATACAGCTGGGAAGGGTGACGCGGCAGTGCCCCGTACTGCATCAGCATGTTCAGCAGGTCGGACGAAGTCTGACCTTCGACCAGATCATTGGCCCGCGCCTGGGGGAACAGCATGGCCCATGGCAGATCGGGACTGGCTACCCGGCCCCACAGCTCGCCATTGATGAAGTTGCCGATACGCCCGGCGGCCAGACCAAGCGGCACCAGCGGGGCGATGAAGTCGGTCAGCTCCCAGAAGCTACGCTGCTGCTTGCGGGCAAACAAGGCCATGCCTACCAGCACACCCAGGAAACCGCCATGGAAGGACATGCCACCCTTCCATACCATGAAGATTTCCGCCGGATGGCTGAAGTAGTAGCCGGGCTCGTAAAACAGCACTTCCCCCAGGCGTCCGCCAATCACCACGCCAAGCACGCCATACATCAGCAAGTCGTCCAGCAGCTTGGAAGTAAGGAAAGCATGGCCCTGGCGGATACGGACATTGCCCAGAAGCAGGAACAGGCCAAAGCCCAGCAGGTACATCAGGCCATACCAGTGAATGGCCAGCGGGCCCAGGTGAATGGCAACGGGGTCGAACTGCGGATGAACGATCATTTGTCAGGTGGGTGCGTTTGCGGTAAAAGAATATGGACGAAATTATACGGAATGCGTTCCGCCGCGTCCTGTCATTACCATGACAGATTGCGGCCAGCCCGATCCCGCGGCACCCCGGAGAGGGCAGACCTGCCTGCAACACAGGCGCGGTCAGTGGCAATGCGCTCTGCAAGCATCTGATCATCAAGGAAACAAGACATGCCCCAATACCGTTCCAAAACCTCCACCGCCGGTCGCAACATGGCGGGTGCCCGTGCCCTGTGGCGTGCTACCGGCATGAAAGACGAGGATTTTGGCAAGCCCATCATCGCCATTGCCAACAGCTTTACCCAGTTCGTGCCCGGCCATGTCCACCTGCACAATATGGGGCAGCTGGTTGCACGTGAAATCGAACGCGCCGGCGGTGTGGCCAAGGAATTCAACACCATCGCCATCGACGACGGCATCGCCATGGGCCACGGCGGCATGCTGTACAGCCTGCCCAGCCGCGACCTGATTGCCGACAGCGTGGAATACATGGTGAATGCCCACTGTGCCGACGCACTGGTGTGCATCTCCAACTGCGACAAGATTACTCCCGGCATGCTGATGGCCGCGATGCGCCTGAACATTCCGGTGATTTTTGTTTCCGGTGGCCCGATGGAAGCGGGCAAGGTGCAATGGGGCAACGACATCCGCAAGCTCGACCTGGTGGACGCCATGGTGGAAGCCGCCAACAGCGCCATTTCCAATGAAGACGTGGAGCGCGTTGAGCGTTCGGCCTGTCCGACTTGCGGCTCTTGCTCCGGCATGTTCACCGCCAATTCGATGAACTGTCTGACCGAGGCACTGGGCCTGTCGCTGCCGGGCAACGGCAGTCTGGTGGCTACCCATGCCGACCGCAAGGAACTGTTCCTGCGTGCCGGTCGCCTGATCGTTGACATTACCAAGCGTTATTACGAACAGGACGACGCCAGCGTGCTGCCGCGTGCCATCGGCACCAAGCAGGCTTTTGAAAACGCCATGAGCCTGGACGTGGCCATGGGCGGCTCCACCAATACCGTGCTGCACCTGCTGGCTGCTGCCAGCGAAGCTGGTGTCGACTTCAAGATGGCCGACATCGACCGCATCTCGCGTTCGGTTCCCTGCCTGTCCAAGGTGGCCCCGGCCACGCAGAAATATCATATGGAAGACGTGCACCGCGCTGGTGGCGTGGTGGCCATCCTGTCCGAACTGGACCGTGCCGGCCTGATCCACCGCGATGTGCCGACCATCCACAGCAAGACGCTGGCCGAGGGTCTGGAAGCCTGGGACATCATGCGCCATGGTGAAGACAGCGAAGCCCGCCGATTCTACCGCGCTGCACCGGGCGGCGTGCCCACCACCATCGCTTTCTCGCAATCCATGCGCTATCCGAATGTGGATGACGACCGTGCCGGTGGCTGCATCCGCGACAAGGCCAATGCCTACTCGCAGGATGGTGGCCTGGCCGTGCTGTACGGCAATATCGCCGAGCGTGGCTGCATCGTGAAAACCGCTGGTGTGGATGATTCCATCCTCAAGTTCACCGGCCGCGCCCGTATCTTTGAAAGTCAGGACGACGCTGTTGCTGCCATCCTGGACGACAAGATTGTGGCTGGCGACGTGGTGGTCATCCGCTACGAAGGCCCCAAGGGCGGCCCCGGCATGCAGGAAATGCTTTACCCCACCAGCTATCTCAAGTCCAAGGGCTTGGGCAAGGCTTGCGCGCTGCTGACCGATGGCCGTTTCTCCGGTGGTACTTCCGGCCTGTCCATCGGCCACGTATCGCCAGAAGCAGCCGAAGGCGGTGCAATTGGTCTGGTGGAAGAGGGTGACACCATCGAGATCGACATCCCCAACCGCGGTATTCGTCTGGCCATCAGCGACGAGGCACTGGCTGCCCGACGCGCCGCCATGGAAGCACGCGGCCGTGACGCCTGGAAACCGGTGGATCGCCAGCGCCCGGTCAGCGCCGCCCTGCGTGCCTACGCGGCCATGACCACCAGCGCCGATACCGGTGCGGTGCGTGATGTGACCCAGGTGGAAAAATAAGCGGGCTGCCCGCTGAATCGGTAACAACGGCAGCTGCGGCTGCCGTTTTTTTTGCTTGTCCCTGCCTGCGTAATCAAGGGCAACCCTGACTGATTGAACCGTAGAAAGTGAGTCACTGATGACCTGTACGACCAAACTGCACCTGACCGTCGACGCCCAGTATTGCAGTCCCTATGCCATGTCGGTGTATGTGGCGTTGCAGGAGAAGCAGTTGCCCTTCACCCTGTCGACACTGGATCTGAACAGCGGGGCCAATCATGCACCGGCTTATGCGCTCAGTTCGCTGACTGCACGTGTGCCTGCCTTGCAGCATGGCGATTTCGTGCTGAGCGAGTCCTCGGCCATTACCGAATATCTGGAAGAGTTGTTTCCCGACCCTGCGCTCTATCCCCAGTCAGCACAGGACCGGGCGCGGGCGCGGCAAATCCAGGCCTGGCTGCGCAGCGATCTGCTGCCTCTGCGTGAGGAGCGTGACACGCTGGTGGTGTTCTACCGGCCAATCGCACGCCCCTTGTCGGACGCTGCGCAGCGCGCGGCGCACAAATTGCTACGCGTGGCCGAGCAGATCCTGCCGCCGGGTTCGGACTGCCTGTTTGGAGAGTGGAGCATTGTCGATGTCGATCTGGCACTGATGCTCAACCGTTTGCGCCTGAATGGCGACCCCATGCCGCAGCGACTGGCGGATTACGCTGCCTTGCAATGGCAACGGCCATCCGTGCAGGCCTGGCTGGGTCTGTCACGGCCTGCCTTGTCATGAGTGGTGAAGACCAAGTAAAACTGTCGGGTATTTGCCACAACCCTGTTTGATCCAGGATAAGATTTTTCTTGGGCGGTGAACTTAAAATTCGGCGCCAAGTCACATCATTTCCGGTCACGCAAGCGCACCGGATTCCCTGATTGGTAGCGTGTTCTGGCGCTACGTCTTCTTGCTCTTCCTGCAAGACCGAACATTTCCGCATGTTCGGTTTTTCTTTTTTGTCACAATTTGAACTTGTATACAATATATAAGTGTTAATTGCGCTGCAATTAATCACATTCGAACATTTCCCATTGGCATGAATCGGGCTGTCCAGCGATAGCGTGCTGACGGCGTTCCGGAGGGCTGTTGTGGGGGATGTTGCAGCTTGGGCTGTTCTTGTGGCAGGGCGGATTTCTTATGCTGTTTCGTAAAAAATCTTTAATAACATTATGTTACAGCATTGCTTGAAGGGGGTTTGGTGCGAGTAGGCAAAAAAATGCGCGGTGCCGTGAGGCCCGCGCCAAGTCTACAAAGGAGAAATAGAGGAGAAACTATCAAGAAGCAATTGCTGCATCTCAACGAGTACGGATTATCCAGATGCCGTGTGCGAGTGTCAACATCTGAATTTTCGGAAAACGAAAAAACATCCATTTTTGTCGCAAATTAGCACATTCTTATGTTTTAAATTGAAAGTCAAGCGCTTGCTTGGTGAGCCGTCAGCGGCTGACTGTGCGACAATATCGCCTTTCCCGATTTCAGCAGGATGACAAGATGTCGCAGCCGCTTCTCACTCTCCCGGACCCGCGCCAATACCACCCGCAGGTATCGCTGACCAATATGCTGATCCACAACGCGTTGTCGGTGCAGAACGCAACGACAGAAGCGGATCGTGAGATGTGGTTTGTTGCCATCCGCGATGCCATGGCGCAAATGCTGCAACGTGGCGAATTGCTCTCCATTTCGGTCGCTTTGGCGATGGTGCCGTCACAGGACACTTATAAGATTGTCTGGGATGCATTGCGGGCCGCAGTCGAGCAGCCGGACGGGCGCTGTGCACATGTGTTTGCCTTGCCGCTGGTGCTGGTGGCCGGTAGCAAGAACCAGGCAACGCTGCCTGCCGCCATTGCGGATGAAGACGGTTTGAACGCGTTGCTGCGCCAACACGGTGTCATCAGCTCGGATGGCGATGTCCGCGTGTTTGGTCAATTGCTGCATCCGGACACGGTAGTGGCGATGGATGCGGCCAGGCTGTACCGCCTGACCCGTGACCTGACCAGTGCGGCTGATGGTGTTGGCGAAGCACTGAACGGTGCCGCCATTACCCTGAAAGAAGAGGGCGTGTTCCTGCGCTACCTGCTGGGTGTCGCCATCCAGCCGGAAGGCGATGCGGTCCCGGTAAAGCTGGGTGGTGCCGTCGGTGCCTGGGGCATGCCGCTGATGAAATTCCTGGGCGAACAATTGCACACCGATGGAGTGACGCTGTTCCCGATTGCCCGTCCGCCCTTGCCGGTGATGCAGGCCCTGGTGGCTGGCAATTTCGCCCGCTTCGAGGTGGCCTTGCAGGTGTTTGCCAGCAGTCAGATCCGCCGCCTGCGCGAGCTGTCGAAAGACCCGGTGGCCATTCTGTCCTCCCATGACAACGGTGAGTTGCACATCACCCTGTCGGCAGAAGGCGACGAGCGTAACTGGGAGGCTTTTGTCTGGCCGCTGGCTGCCATGGACAATGTGGCACTGATTGAATCGAATTTCCGCGAACTGATGGCTGAATGCCGGGTTCGCGATGTGCATGTGCTGGCCGAGGTTTACCCGGAAAACCGTGACGGAATACCGCTGTTCTTTACCGCTGACGACCTGCCGCAGCTGAGCGGGCAATAAAGGACAACCATGGCGTAGCGCGTTTGCGGATACTGCCAAAATAGCTTTATGTGAAAATTTTCCACCGGGCGATTCGTGTAGAATGGCCTCATCGTTAACCCTTTGATGGAAGAGTCAAAGATGTTTGCAGCTGACCAGACGATTGCCAAGTTCGACCCGGAACTGGCCGCCGCTATCAAGGCCGAGTGCCAACGCCAGGAAGATCATATTGAACTGATCGCTTCCGAAAACTATACCAGCCCCGCAGTGATGGAAGCCCAGGGCTCCCAGCTGACCAACAAGTACGCTGAAGGCTACCCGGCCAAGCGTTTCTACGGTGGCTGTGAACACGTGGACGTGATCGAGCAACTGGCGATCGACCGCGTGAAGCAACTGTTCGGTGCCGAATATGCCAACGTGCAGCCGCACTCCGGCAGCCAGGCCAACCAGGCCGTGTACTTCTCCATCCTGAAGCCGGGCGACACCGTAATGGGCATGAACCTGGGCCACGGTGGTCACCTGACTCACGGTTCCCCGGCCAACCTGTCCGGCAAGATGTTCAACATCGTGGCCTACGGTCTGAACGAAAAGGAAGAAATCGACTACGACGACATGGAACGCGTAGCGATGGAAACCAAGCCCAAGCTGATCATCGGTGGTGCATCCGCTTACGCGCTGCGCTTCGACTTCGAACGCATGGGCCAGATCGCCAAGAAGTGCGGTGCTTACTTCATGGTCGACATGGCGCACTACGCCGGTCTGATCGCCGCTGGTGTATATCCGAACCCGGTGCCGCATGCCGACTTCGTGACTTCCACCACCCACAAGACCCTGCGTGGTCCGCGTGGCGGCATCATCCTGGCCAAGGCCGAGTTCGAAAAGAGCATCAACAGCAATGTGTTCCCGACCCTGCAGGGCGGCCCGCTGATGCACGTGATTGCCGGTAAGGCCATCGCTTTCAAGGAAGCGCTGCAGCCGGAATTCAAGGTATATCAGGAACAAGTGCTGAAAAACGCCGACGCCATGGCCCGTACCCTGGCCGAGCGTGGCCTGCGCATCATCTCTGGCCGTACCGAAAGCCACGTCTTCCTGGTGGACCTGCGTCCCAAGGGCCTGACCGGCAAGGCTGCCGATGCGCTGCTGGGCCGTGGTCACATCACCGTCAACAAGAACGCTATTCCGAATGACCCGGAAAGCCCGTTCGTGACTTCCGGCATCCGTATCGGTTCCCCGGCCATCACCACCCGCGGTTTCAAGGAAGCCGAAGCCGTGATGGTAGCCAATCTGGTGGCCGACGTACTGGACAACCCGAACGACGATGCAGCCATTGCACGTGTGGCCGAACAGGCTACCGCGCTGTGCCATCGCTTCCCGGTTTACGCCAAGTAAGCGCCAGCATGCATCAACAAGGCAGCCCACGAGCTGCCTTTTTTCTTGTCTGCAGCAAATAGGCGCTGCTTTACGATTGCAGGCATTAACCTGTGTGGCCTTTGCTGATACCATCAGACCATATCAAACACACTGGATTGACACGTCATGAAATGTCCTTTCTGTGGCAATGCCGATACGCAGGTCATCGACTCCCGCGTCAGTGAAGACGGAGCCAGCATCCGTCGTCGTCGTCGTTGCCTGGCTTGCGAAAAGCGCTTCACGACATTCGAGACTGCTGATGTGCGCATGCCGCAGGTGGTCAAGTCTGGTGGCCATCGCTCCGAATTCGATATCGAGAAAGTGCGCACCAGCTTCTTGCGTGCGCTGCACAAACGCCCGGTTCCCACCGCCTTGGTGGATGATGCCATCGACCGTATCTGCCATCGTCTGCTACAGCTGGGTGAGCGCGAAGTGTCCAGCCGGCAGATCGGTGAAATGGTGATGAACGAGCTGGCCAAGCTGGACAAGGTGGCCTATGTGCGTTTTGCCTCGGTCTATCGTAGTTTTCAGGATATTTCCGAATTCTCCGACGCCATCAAGGAAATCCAGAAGTCCAATCACTGACTATCAGCCTGACCGCTACATTGCCGGTCAGCTTGCTTGCTTACGCCATCGGCCGCTGCCTGCCAGTCAGACGTGGCCATTCTCATTCCGCTGGAAGGCTTGTTGATGTCGTTGTTTTCCCCGCAAGACCATGTATTCATGCAACAGGCGCTACGCCTGGCCGAGTCCGCCACCCGCCGAGCTGCACCTAATCCCGGAGTAGGTTGTGTACTGGTGCGCGATGGCCAGGTAATTGGTGAAGGTGCCACCTTGCAAGTAGGTGGCGATCATGCCGAAATCCAGGCCATCAAGGACTGTCTGGCGCGTGGTGATTCACCGCGGGGTGCAACTGCCTATGTCACGCTGGAGCCATGCAGTCATCATGGCCGGACGCCACCTTGTGCCGAACGGCTGATTCGGGAGGGGCTGGTACGCGTGGTGGCCGCCATGGTGGATCCTTACCATGAGGTTGCCGGTCGCGGACTGGCCATGCTGCGTGCTGCCGGCATTGATGCCACCGCAGGGCTGCTGGAAGCCGAGGCTCGGCGCGTTCATCGTGGGTTTCTGTCGCGGGTGGAGCGGCAACGTCCGTGGGTGACGCTCAAGGCTGCTGCCACACTGGATGGCAAAACGGCATTGCTCAACGGAAAAAGCCAATGGATTACCGGCCCTGCCGCCCGTCATGATGTGCAAAAGCTGCGTGCGCGCAGCTGCGCCATCCTGACCGGCAGCGGTACGGTGCTGGTGGATAATCCGCAATTGACCGTGCGCGATTTCATTCTGTCGCAGCAGCCGCTGCGGGTAGTGCTGGATAGCCGGCTGGTCACTCCGCCGGACCGGCGCATTTTCCACGGTGGCAATACCTTGCTGGTGACCAGCATTGCCGACCCGCTGCGGCACCAGCCGTATTTGCAGCGCGGTGCCGAACTGATGGTGCTGCCCGAAGATGCCGGTCACGCCAATCTGCCCATGCTGATGCAACGACTGGCCGAACGTGGTGTCAATGAACTCATGATTGAAGCAGGTGCCGGGCTGAATGGTGCACTGGTGCGTGCCGGGCTGGTGGACGAAGCCATCCTGTTCCTGGCCCCGGCGCTGGTGGGCAGTACGGCACAGGGCTTGTTTGCCTGGCCTGCGCTGGAAGATCTGGCCGACAAACAGCAGGTGAAGATTCAGGATGTGCGCATGGTTGGCGCCGACATCCGTATCAACATGACGTTTGCCCAGCCTTGAAGGACCGGGCTAAGGCCGGCGGAGAAATCATCTGGCCGAAGCCCTTATCCTGTTCCACAATGAAACAGGTCTTTACGGCGCACATGCGCGCCGAAAGACTGCAGCGGCACAGGCCGACCTTGCGAGTACATGCCAATGACCGAGAACGCCTCAGCACTTCCAGCCATGGACAGGGAAGCCCTGCAACAGGCACTGGATGCCTATTTGCGCCTGATCCTGCGCCAGGGGGCCAGCGAGCAGGTATTGCAAGAGCGCCGCCAGTTGCTGGACCGCTTGCTGCCGCTGCTGGTTGGCGTGTCGCGGGACGCCCAATCCTTTCGCCGGGTGGTGGAGCGTTTCGTCAACGACTCCGAAGTGGCAGACCGGGTGACCGCCCTGACCTGTGCCCGCGAGTATTATTATTTCTGGCTTGGTGATGTCAAAAAGCTGGTGGAAATCACCTCCCGCTCCGGCTTCACCACGCGCAATGTACGGCTGGAGATGGCCGATTCGCTGGCATCCCTGCTCGAACGCATGCAGCAACAAGGCTTCAATACCTTCCCGCCCTCGCTGGAAATCTATCTGGGCAAGCTGTTTGAAGATGGTATGCCCGAAGCGGACATCCAGGAGCGGGAATACCTGCTCAAAGCCATGTTGTTCCTGCTGTCGGGCCAACCTTATCGTCCGGACAGCTTCCGCATGGTGGTGGATGCCATGCTGCTGCACCTGAGCGATGCGCAAAACCAGAAAGCCTTTGTCCAGCTGGCGCGGGAGTACTTCTATTACTGGCTGTCATTCCCGCCGGCGCATGAGCGGATTCACCTTGCCGAAGAGGCTGCCCAACCGCTAGGCCTGATGCAACCGGGTAATACCACCCGCCAGCACTGAAGAGCGCCATACCATCAACCTTGCCGGAGCAGCAGACCACGCCTGACAAGCGGCTGTGCTGCACGGCCCACTCATTGGAGTTTGCATGTCGCAATCCTCGGCTTATGCATCCTTGCTGACCCGGTTTACCCGTTTGCACCGTTATGCCCATCTGGCTGCCATCGCCGGTTGGGACCAAGCCACCATGATGCCCGCCAAGGGCAATGAAGCGCGGGCAGCCGCACAGGCCGAGCTGGAGGTGCTGATGCATGCCACCCTCACCGACCCCGCGCTGGCACAAGAACTGCAACAGGCCGAGCAGGAAGCCAAAACCGAATTCGAACAAGCCAGCCTGCGCGAGATGCGCCGGGAGTGGCAGCAGGCCAATCTGTTGCCGGCCGAACTGGTGGAGGCCCAGGCACTGGCTGGTGCACGTTGTGAACATGCCTGGCGTGAACAGCGTGCCAACAATGACTGGACCGGCTTTTTGCAGAACTTCCGCGAAGTGGTGAAGCTGTCGCGTCAGGAAGCACAATTGCTGGCATCCGCCCAGGGCTGCACACCTTACGATGCCCTGATGAACAAGTACGAGCCGGGCATGCAAAGCGCCGATATCGACCGCATCTTTGCTGCGGTCAAAAGCTGGCTGCCGGGGCTGATTGCCCAGGTCATGGAAAAGCAGGCGCAGGAGAAGCTGCTGCTGCCGCAAGGAAGCTTCCCGGTGGAGCAGCAGCGTCAACTGGGCCTGGCTGTGATGGGTCTGCTGGGTTTCGACTTTGATGCCGGCCGGCTGGATGTCAGCGTGCATCCCTTCTGCGGTGGCGTGCCGGAAGACGTGCGTATCACCACGCGTTACCGGGAAGATGACTTCATGCAAAGCCTGATGGGCATCATCCACGAAACCGGGCATGCCCGTTACGAGCAGGGCTTGCCGCGCGACTTGCTGCATCTGCCGGTAGGGCGTGCACGCTCCATGGGCATCCATGAAAGCCAGAGCCTGTCTTTCGAGATGCAACTGGGCCGTAACCCGGCCTTCCTGTCGCTGATTTCACCGTTGATCGGCGAGCATCTGGGCACGCAGCCGGCCTTTGCACCGGAAAACCTGGCCTTGCTCTACAGCCGGGTGCATCCGGGTTACATCCGGGTGGATGCCGACGAGCTGTGCTATCCCGCCCATGTCATCTTGCGCTATGAAATCGAGAAGGCGCTGATTGAAGGCGATATCGAGCCAGAAGACATTCCGGCATTGTGGGATGAAAAAATGCAAAGTTATCTGGGCGTGGACACCCGTGGCAATTACCGTCAAGGCTGCCTGCAGGATATTCACTGGACGGACGGCAGTTTCGGTTATTTCCCCAGCTACACACTGGGTGCGATGTACGCCGCGCAGTACTTTGCCGTGATGCGCCGCAGTATGCCGGACCTGGACCAGCGCATTGCAGCCGGTGAGCTGAGTGCCGTGTTTGACTGGCTGGAGCAGAACATCTGGAGCCAGGCCAGCCGCTATTCCACCGCAGAACTGGTAAGCCGTGCATGCGGGGAAACGCTGAATCCGGACTATTTCCGTGCGCATTTGCAAGCCCGCTACCTGGGCTGATTGTTCGTCATCAGCAATAAAAAAACCGCGTGTCTGACACGCGGTTTTTTATTGGGGCGGCACTGTATTCATGCCGTGACTGCCAGCTCCTGATGCATGGCATCCACCCAGTCTTCAAATTCCACATCCGACATGCCCAGGTAATTGAGCACCTCGTCTTTGCGGGCATCCCAGCCGGCATCTTCCTTGCCAGGGGTCAGGGTGCGCCATACATGGCGTGCTGCGCGGGTCACCGCCACCATCATGCGGCCATCGTGGTCCAGTGGTGCATCCGGGCTGGTATCCATCACCGTATCGTCATTCTGCATCAGGATGGCTTTGGCAAAGTTTTCCGGCATGTTCCAGCTGCGGGCCACCAGATAACCCACCACATCGTGACGGGTACCGTGCAGTTCCTGTTCCACCAGTCCGACACGATCATCACTGGCCATTTCCACCAGGCGCAGCGTGCGGCTGTAGCTGGGGAAACGCATCAGCATGATGGCCATGCCGCAGTTGTGAAACAGGGCAAAGCTGCGGCAGTCGTCGGTGACGTGGACAATGCGGTCACACAGGGCCGAGCTGATCATGGCAATCTGCAAGGTGCCATCCCAGAACTGTTCCAGTGCCGGCGGGGTTTCCGCCGTCAGCCGGGTACGCAATACCAGGCCGCTTACCAGGCTGATGACATTCTTGATACCCAGCAGGCTGATTGCCTGATGCACCGAAGTGATGTGCCGGCCGCGACCCAGAATGGGCGTATTGGCAGCCTTGAGCATGGCCACGCACAACGCCGGGTCTTCATTGATGATGTCATCCAGTTTTTGCAGGGTGATATCAGGGTCCTGACGCAAGCCCATCAGCTTGTCCAGCACATCTGGCCGAGGAGGGATAACCAGGTTTTTCAGGAGCTC
Source organism: Aquitalea pelogenes (assembly GCF_041914625.1). Classification (NCBI taxonomy): domain Bacteria; kingdom Pseudomonadati; phylum Pseudomonadota; class Betaproteobacteria; order Neisseriales; family Chromobacteriaceae; genus Aquitalea; species Aquitalea pelogenes. Next base: position 172,705 of record NZ_JAYSDA010000008.1, read on the forward strand.
GTCGCGTTCGTCGGTGCTGATCAAGGGCGTCATGCTGGGCAACTAGAGTGTAGGGTTATCGTTCATTTTATCAGCCTTCTTATGCAATGTAGGCCCATCTTGTGCACTTGTTTGCCAATTTTGACACTGGTCAAGCGTGTTCGATGCCGGTCTGAAAACGTTGCTGGATACAGCTTAAAGCAGGAAGGACTGAATGACCTGCGCCAGGCGCTTCGGCTGTTCCCACTGCACCATATGGCCAGCATCGGCAATGACATCTTCCTGCAAGCGGGCAAAGCAGGCGCGACGTTCCGGCAGGGTGTCTCTCACCCCTTTGGCCATGGGGTGGTCCCAGTGAGCCCCGCCAATCACCCATTGCACTGGTGCGGTAATGCGCTGCCAGCAACTCTTGGCTTCTTCCAGCCGGTACAGCACCGGGTTAACCATTTTATGGCGCGGGTCTGCGCGATAAACCAGCTCGCCCTGTTCATTGCAACGGGTCAGTGAGGCTGCCAGCCACAGGGCTGCGGGCTGTTCCAGCCTCGGGCTGCGTTCAATCAGTTTGGCCGCAACACTTTCCAGACTGTCCAGGGGATTGAAGACGGGCGGCTCCTGTCGTTCGCGCAGCCAGCGGGCATAGCGGCCCGGGGCTTCAGCCGGACGCGTGGCATTCAGGCCAAAGCCTTCCACCAGTGACAGCCGCGCGATGCGCGCTGGCCTAACGCCAGCATAAATGCCGGCAACCATCGCCCCCATGCTGTGACCCAGCAGGTGTACGGGCTGATTGGGGGATAGATGTTCCAGCAAGGCATCCAGATCGGCCAGGTAATCGGGGAAGTAATAGCTGCCGGTATTCCAGGCGCTGTCGCCAAAGCCGCGCCAGTCGGGTGCCACCACATGCCAGTTTCCGGGCAGGGCATCCACCAGAAACTGGAAAGTGGCCGAACTATCCATCCAGCCATGCAGCATGACCAGCAAGGGGGCTGCAGGATCGCCCCAGTGGCGCAGATGGTAGTGGTGCCGGTTCAATGTGATGAATTCGCTACGGCTGGGCTTAACAGGTTGCATGGCAGGCTAGTCGGCAGGAATGGGCAGGGCATCAGTGTACGGAAAAATCAGTGCCGGCTCATCATGAAGCGTAAGAGACATGGTGCATGCAGGCCAGCATGACATTCGAAAGGTGATATGTTGCATGCGGGAGGCAGCGGCTGGAAGTCCAGCCAATAAGCTGTGCTTCGGGCAGCATCTGAACTCCCCTTACAATACGTCGCCCACCAAGCTGCGCAGCCGTTTGCTACTGGCCTTGCAAGATTAAACCGGAGCCCATCATGTATCAGGTAGAAATCATCCATTACCAACAGCCGCTGCCGGTGCTGATGAAGCCGCAGCAGGGGCCATATTCCGGCATTGCTGCTGCTTTTGCCGACTTGCGCACGCTGATGCAGCAGCATGCAGCAGGCCCGCAAACCGTGCGCGCATTCGGGCAGTACCTGGATGACCCTGCCATGGTGGCGCCGCAGGCATTGCGTTCCGCTGCTTGCCTGACCCCGCCCCCGGCTTTGTCACTGGCTGCTGCAAGAGTGGTTGCCGGGTAGTGACGAGCAATTTGGCCAACGCCCCTTGCTGGATGAGGCCTTGATCGGTCCACATGATGTGGCACCGGAGGCGTGGCGTACCCGCTTGTTGCTGCCCTTGGCCTGAGTAACAGCCACAAAAAAGCCCGCATCGTAAAATGCGGGCTTTTGTTCGTCAGCCGGTCGGGGACCGGCTGTGACCGAGAATTAACGCGAAACGTGGTAGTTCGGCGCTTCCTTGGTGATTTGTACGTCGTGTACATGCGATTCCTGCATACCGGCGGAGGTGATTTCCACAAAGCCGGCTTTTTCATGCATTTCATCGATGTTGGCGCAGCCCAGGTAACCCATGGAGGAGCGCAGGCCGCCCATCAGCTGATGGATGACGGCAGCGATCGGGCCCTTGTACGGTACGCGACCTTCAATACCTTCCGGTACGAACTTGTCGGCAGCGTTGGAGCTGTCCTGGAAGTAACGGTCAGCCGAACCCTGGCTCATCGCACCCAGCGAGCCCATACCGCGGTAGGACTTGTAGGAACGGCCCTGATACAGCTCGACTTCACCCGGTGCTTCTTCGGTACCGGCAAACATGCCGCCCAGCATCACGCAGTTGCCACCGGCAGCCAGTGCCTTGGAGATGTCGCCGGAGAAGCGGATGCCGCCGTCGGCGATCATCGGCACGCCAGTGCCTTTCAGTTCTTCGGAAACATTGTGGATGGCGGTCAGTTGCGGTACGCCCACACCGGCCACGATACGGGTGGTGCAGATGGAACCCGGGCCAATACCCACTTTCACGCCATCGGCACCGGCTTCCACCAGTGCGCGAGCCGCAGCAGCGGTAGCGATATTGCCGCCAATCACATCGACTTGCGGGTAGGTTTGCTTTACCCAGCGCACGCGTTCGATCACGCCCTGGCTGTGGCCGTGGGCGGTATCCACCACGATCACATCCACGCCGGCTGCCACCAGTGCAGCCACGCGCTGTTCGGTATCGCCACCAGTACCCACGGCCGCGCCTACACGCAGACGGCCTTGGCTATCCTTGTTGGCGTTCGGGTGTTCGCTGGTCTTGACGATATCCTTGACGGTAATCAGACCCTTCAGCTCCCACTGATCGTTGATCACCAGCACGCGCTCCAGGCGGTGGGTGTGCATCAGTTCGCGGGCTTCGTCGATGCTGGCGCCTTCCTTCACGGTGATCAGGCGATCACGCGGCGTCATGATGGAACCGACGGTTTGCTCCAGACGGGTTTCGAAACGCAGGTCACGGTTGGTGACAATGCCAACAACCTTGCCGTTTTCGATCACCGGCAGGCCGGAAATCTTGTGTTGGCGGGTCAGCAGGACCAGATCGCGCACCAGCATGTCCGGGGCAATGGTGATCGGATCTTTGACCACGCCGCTTTCGTGGCGTTTTACCTTGGACACTTCCGCAGCTTGCTTGTCGGCCGACATATTCTTGTGAATGATGCCAATGCCGCCTTCCTGTGCCATGGCAATGGCCAGCGAGGATTCGGTAACCGTATCCATTGCGGCAGAAACCAAAGGCAGGTTCAGCGTGATATTGCGGGTGAGTTTGGTAGAGAGGACTACGTCGCGCGGCAGAACTTCAGAATGGGCCGGGACGAGGAGAACGTCGTCGAAAGTATAGGCTTTCTCGATGATACGCATCTGGCGTTTCCTTTGCGGCAAAGCGGCATTATACCGAGACTGTTGATGTGTTGCAAAAAATGCTGATGCTTGCTTTTGCGATCAGCCTGCCTACACCGTACAATCAGCATGTTTCAGCTTAGGACACCAAACAATGAAATCCCCTGCGATTCTGAGTGTGCTTGTTGCATGTGTGCTGTCCGCCCCGGTCATGGCGGAGGTGTATCAGTATGTCGATGCCAACGGCAAGACTGTCTTCTCCGATCAGCCGCCGCCAGGGTCCAAGGCCAAACAGGTCAATGTGCGCGCTTACGGTCCTGCTTCATCCCCGGCCAAGGCGGTCAAGTCGGCCCCGCAAAGCGAAGCTGACAAGAAAAACGCAGAAATCGCGGCCGACAATGCCAAGGTGAAAGAACAAAACAAGAAGGTCGCACAGGAAAACTGCAAGCGAGCGCGGGAAAACCAGGCGGCGATTCAGCAAAATGGCCGGATCAAGATGCCGGGCAGCAATGCGCTGGCCACCGACAGCCAGCGCAGTGCGCTGTTGCAGCAAGCCCAGCAGGATGTGCAAAACTGGTGCAATCAGTGAACTCATGACAACAAACAGTTTCGATCCCCAATCGGTACTGGCCAACCTTCCCAATTTGCCCGGCGTTTATCGCATGTTCGATACGTCGGGCAATGTGCTTTATGTGGGCAAGGCCATCGACCTCAAAAAGCGGGTCAGCTCTTATTTCCAGAAGACCGACCACTCCCCGCGCATCCAGCTGATGGTTAGGCAGATTGCCAATATCGAAACCACGGTGACCCGCTCGGAAGCCGAAGCGCTGATTCTGGAAAACAATTTGATCAAGGCGCTGGCGCCCAAGTACAACATCCTGTTCCGGGATGACAAGTCCTACCCCTATCTGATGCTGTCCGGTCACGCCTTCCCGCAACTGGCGTATTACCGGGGCGAACCCAAGAAACCGCATCAGTTCTTTGGCCCTTATCCCAATAGCTACGCTGTACGCGAAAGCATCCAGATCCTGCAAAAGGTATTCCGCCTGCGTACCTGTGAAGACGCAGTGTTTGCCAACCGCTCGCGTCCCTGCCTGCTATACCAGATCAAACGCTGCTCCGGCCCTTGTGTCGAACATATCTCGGCAGAGGAATACCGCAGCGATGTGCAAAGCGCCGTAGCCTTTTTGCAAGGCAGGCAGAATGAGCTGATCGACACGCTGACCCAGCGCATGGAACAAGCTGCGCTGGCGCTGGAGTTCGAGCTGGCGGCCGAACTGCGCGACCAGATCCAGGCCCTGAGCCGGGTACAGGAAAAGCAGTTTGTTTCCAGTAATGCCAGCCAGCAGGATTGTGATGTGGTGGCCGCCGTCGCCGATGGCGGGCTGGTGTGCATCAATCTGGTGATGATACGTGGCGGTCGCCATCTGGGAGACAAGAGCTTCTTTCCCCAGGGGACAGTTGACGACGATGCCGCTAGCCATCTGGACGCATTTCTCGCCCAGCATTATCTGGGTGCGCCCATGCCGCCGGTCATCATTGTCAATCAGGATGTATCAGCTGCATTACGTGAACTGCTGGAGCAACAGTCGGAGCGACGGGTTCATCTGGTCAGCAACCCCATCAGCGAACGGCGCGTCTGGCTGGAAATGGCGGAAAAGAACGCCGCGCTAGCCATTAGCCAGCGTCTGAGCAGCAAGGCAACGCAGCAGCATCGCCTGGCACAACTCAACGAAGCCCTGGGCCTGGAAGGTGTGCAGCGGCTGGAATGTTTCGATATCAGCCATACCATGGGTGAAGCCACGGTGGCCTCTTGTGTGGTGTATGACAAGGAAGCCATGCAGCCGGGCCAGTACCGCCGCTTCAATATCGAAACGGCCAAACCAGGTGACGACTATGCAGCCATGCGCGAGGCGCTTACCCGCCGCTACAGCCGTTTGGCGGCAGGGGAGGGGACTTTGCCTGATGCCGTACTGATTGATGGCGGCAAGGGCCAGGTGGGTGTGGCAATGGAGGTTTTTGCCGAACTGGGCCTTACCTTGCCCATCATCGGCGTGGCCAAGGGCGAAGAACGCAAGCCCGGGCTGGAAACGCTCATCCTCCCTTATCAGCAAAAGACGCTACAATTGCGCAGTGACCACCCGGCATTGCACCTGATCCAGACCATCCGGGACGAAGCACACCGCTTTGCCATTACCGGACACCGCGCACGACGCGCCAAGGCGCGCACGGCATCCACGCTGGAAGAGATTCCGGGCGTTGGCGCCAAGCGACGTCAGCAATTGTTGCTGCGCTTTGGTGGTTTGCGTGGTGTAGTGGCAGCCAGTATTGACGATTTGTCCCAGGTAGATGGCATCAGTCAAACCCTCGCGGAAAAGATCTACCAGGCTTTGCATTAAACGAAAACCATAAGCAGATTAACTACATGCCCTTCAATTTGCCGATCTTCCTAACCTGGCTGCGCGTTGCGCTGATACCACTGTGTGTAGCCGTCTTTTTCCTGCCAGATTCCATGCTGATGGCGACCGACCGTAACAACGTCGGCGCGCTCATCTTCTTTCTCGCCGCCTGGACCGACTGGCTGGATGGCTTTCTGGCACGCAAGCTGGGGCAGACATCGGCATTCGGTGCTTTTCTCGACCCGGTGGCCGACAAGCTGATTGTGGCCGCTGCGCTCATCCTGCTGGTTGAAATGGGCCGCACGCCAGGCTGGATGGCCATGATCATCATCGGCCGGGAAATCACCATCTCCGCCTTGCGCGAGTGGATGGCCGGCATGGGCAGTCGTGGCAGCGTAGCCGTGGCCTATATCGGCAAGCTGAAAACGGCTGCGCAGATGCTGGCCATCTTGCTTTTGCTGTACGCTGGCCCGCTTTTGCCGGGTGTCAGCACCTTGCTGCTGGGAAATATTTTCATGGTAATCGCCGTGATTTTGACTTTGTGGTCAATGGTTTACTATCTGCGCATGGCTGCACGCGAGTTTTCCGGTAAAAAAATTGATGTGTGAAGTGTTGACAGGGTCTGAGAAACCCTTATAATTCGCACTCTCTCGACGCCACTTCGGTGGCAGACAAGAGAAGCAAACCAAGTTGTATGCGGGAATAGCTCAGTTGGTAGAGCGCAACCTTGCCAAGGTTGAGGTCGCG
>NZ_JAYSDA010000009.1:0-174144 GCF_041914625.1 Aquitalea pelogenes
ATCGCCCGGAAGGGCGTCAGTCAACAAACCGCAGCGGGTGCGCTCCCGGTTGTCGCCCCGGAAGGCTGCGTGTTCCATCTATCCCCTGGGGATAGCTGCTCAGGAATCGCCCAGGGTTGAACGCAGTTTCGCCAGGTAGGCCCGCGCTGCCTCGCGGCCAGGGCCGTTCGGCGCGGGCGGTGGCGGTGCAGACGGTGCCGGTGCGGCTGGCCGTGGCGGCGGCGCAGGCGGCGTCGATGGCGAACCGCCTTCGCCGGCCCAAGCCTTGAACTCGCCGCGGATCGCTTTCTGAATGATGCCGAACAGGTAGCCGGCCGGGTTGCGCACCGCGCTGTTGCGGCAGCGGGCATCCCATTCGTCCAGCACCGCTTGCCGTAGAGACTCGTCCACCTGCTGCAATGCCACCAGTGCGCCGCTTTGCTGCTCGTCTTTCAAGCGCAGCAAACGCTCGGGCAGGCACAAATGCTGCGACGCCTTTACGCGCGGTACTGTACGTACTTGATTTATACGACCCATACGTACTGTACGGTCCTCCTTCGGATTCCGAAGTAAGCCGTCTGGCGCGGGTTTCGGCCCTGCTTCAGATTTCGAAGACGGGGTTTCGAGATTCCGAAGTAGGCCGTCTTGGCCTTCTTCGGATTCGTGATCCACAGGCTCTTGTGGATAACTCGCATCCAGCCATTCGTTGCGGGCCATGCGCTGTGCCAGCACCTGCAGCCGCGTGGGCAACGTGCGGCCATTGAGCATCGGGTCTTCGGCGATCTCGCGCAGGGTGTTCATACCGACGATCTGTACCGCCTTCGCAGCATGGGTCAGTGCCTGGCTGACTAGGCCCAGGTAGTCGGGGTCGAGCTGCATTGCCTCGAAGGGCGTCAGCGGTTCGTCGTGCAGCACGTAGAGGTTGCCGAGGATGCGCCCGGTCTTCGGGTCGCGCCGCCGTCGCACCAGGCTCAGCCAGCGCGTCAGCCGCAGCAGCGTCAAGGCGCGCGCCACGGTCTCGTGCGAGGCCTGCGCCGCGCAGGGCATCGAGGCGAGATAGGGTCGGAGCTGGTCGTAGGTCGGAAAAGCGGTCACGCCGTCGTCGTTGAGCTGCAGGCGGAACACCTGCCAGGCATTGCGCTCCAGCGGTGTCAGGCGGCGGTCGAGAAACAACGTGCGCGGCACGCTTTCGTGCCGGTTGCCGCTGAAGAGGAAGCCATCGCTGACCGGCGCAGCCGGCGACGTGGGGGCTGTGCCGCGTGCAGCCAGCGCTGCCGGTGGCACCAGTTCCTGGATCGCCTCGTCAAACAGCTCCGACAGCGCCACGGGGCCATCGCGCCGGGGTGCGCCGCCGGTTGCCATGGCCTACACCAGCCCCTGGTCAATCCAGTTGCGTATCGCCGACCAGATCACCGACATCGGCAGGCTCAAGGTCTCGGCCAGGTCCATGGTCAGCGCCAGAATTGCCATCTCATCGTCGAGTGCGATGCCACGTTGCGCAACGCCGGCCTTCCAGTGCTTCCACAGCACCGTGTCCTGCGCCTCGTCCAGCACCGGATGCCGTCCCTTGCGCTTGGGCAGGCCGAGGATGTCGCGCCGCAACGCGACCTCCTGGTGCGTCAGCCCGTAGAAGCGGCTGACCATCTCCGTGCTAGCGCCCAGGCGCAGCATGCGGTCGACAGTCGCAATCTCCCGCTCCACGTCGTGCACCTGGCTCAGCAATCGCTTGAGCACCTCGCGGTTGACCGACACAGAGCACCACGAGACGGTGGCATTGACCAGCATGCTCACGAGTTCGGGATGCTTCAGCGCATCGAGTTCTTCCTCACCGAAGCCCATCGCCTTGCAGCGTCGCAGTTGCCCGTTGCGCAGGTCGTGCAACGCCTGCGCGATCACGGCCTGGTTGAGCGGGTGCGGTGCGGACATGGGCGGCCTCCGCTCAGACGCCGTGGTCGGGAGCGCTGGCGCCCGCGCCGGATTCCAGATCCACAAGCCGCCGCGCCAGGCGCAGCAGCCGGAACAGCTTGACCAGCCCGGCATCGCTCAGGCGCGGGTGGACCCCGCCGCCATACAGCAAAGGCGCCAGGTCGTCGGCCAGCCGGGCGCGATCGAGTCCGTCTGTGGCATGTGCGGCGCACAGCGCCTGCAGCAGCGTCAGCACCGCCCGCGCGAACGGTGGCATTGCGCGTGCGGCCGGCGGCGCCACGCAGGCGAAGCCGATCCCGCCGTCGCTGGGCTCGACCTGTTCGGTCACGCCGGCCTCCTCGGCGATCTCGCGTGCGAACTGCGCGATGTGCACGCGCAGCCGATCCGGCACGTCCAGGCCGGGCTCGATATACCAGACGTCCGAGATGGGATAGAGCCCGCCCACCTGCACGGGAATGGCGCGCAGCGCGTCGGCCTCGAAATCGGGTAGCTTGTCACCCATCTGGTCGGCGACCATGCGCTGGATGGATTGCAGGCGCTCGGTGGTCGGCGCCGGCGACACGATGTGGCCCTGCAGACGTTCATCGCGCTGGCCGTCGCCCTGCTGCTCGCCTTCGGCGCTAGCGGCCGGTGCTGCCTTGCCGGCATCCGCCGGCGCGGAAGCAGGAGGCCCCAACGACTGCACCGAAGGAGCAGCCGGCGACGAAGGCGGTGATGGAGGCCGTTGCGGCTCGGGTGCAGGTGTGGTCGGCGCCGAAGGTCGTGCCGATGGTGGCGCCGGATCGCTGGTCAGCGCACGCTGCCGGCTCTCCGTGTCGTCGATTTCCAGGGCCAGCGTGTCGTAGTCCGCTTCCAGCAGCTCGGCCATCTGGCCGACCAGCTCGTCCTGCACCCGCTGCGGCGAGAAGTTGTCGGGCTGCGTGTCGAACTGCCCCAACACGTCCTGGAATAGCGTGGCGAAATCCACCGGCAGGCTGCGGCCCAGGGCACGTCGCTCCCAGGTGCGTTCGCAGGCCTTGCGCAGCACTGCGAGCCGTTCGACCTGGTGCCGACCGAGCCCGCCATACAGCAGGTTTGGGATCGCCGGCAGCAGGTAGTGCACCGCGTCCTGCATGCGGCTGATGTGCGACTGCGGCACCGGAAAGCCATCGGCGGTGAGCCGCCGTGCCAGCTCGCTTTGCGACAGTGGCTGGCCGCTGTCCCGCCCCATTTCCTGCTCGTAGAACTCGCGCGCCTTCTCCACGCCCAGAGCCCGCTCGATGAAGCTCAAGCCACCGCGCAGCTCGTTCTCGGCCAGGTGGCCGGTCAGCATCACCACCTCGCCACGCTGCGGCCAGGGGCGAAACAAGCAGGGGATGCGGAAGAAGCGCTGGTCCTTGGTTTCGCTCCACAGCTCGCGCAGGATGGCTAGGCGCGTGTTGCCGCCGTTGCGGATGATGTAGTGCGGCTCGCCGGGCCGGCGGGTGATCGCGGGCGGCGCGTCCAGCCCGCGCTCGCGGATTGACGCCTTGATGTCCGCGTAGGCTGGGTTGCGCGTCACGCGCGGGTCGTGGTCATAGGGGCGTAACTGATCCAGCGTCACCACCATCGGTGTGTCGGCGATGGGATCGGCCAAGGCCGCGGCCGAAGGACCGCTGCGCTCGAAGCCCGAGACCAGCAGCTTGGCGACCATGTCGTCCGGCGTCATGTCAGCCATGGCCGCTCTCCTGCGGAGATGCCACGACTTCGACCGCCTGCGCCTGGCGGTCGGCGCGGCGAAGCTGCGCACGGGCATTGCGTTCGGCGCGGTAGTCGCTTGCCGTCGAGCTGGTGTAGATCGGCGCACAGTCCGGCTTCGTGAACAGCAGATGCCCGCCTCGGGTGCGCACCACCTTCCAGCCCTCGCCGAGGGCGAACTCGATCAGCGCTCGCAGCCGCTTGTGGCCGCGTTCCAGTTCATGCGCGCTGGCCATGGCCGGCCCCTCCCGCTTGTTCTCGGCCGGTGACGAGCGCAAAGCGCTCCTGCCAGGCCGGGAACAGCTCGCCGGCCAGCGCGCGCATGGTGTCCAGCGCCGCGGGTGCGGAGCGGCCCGCCGGCTGGCGGTACTCCACCCGATGCACCGGCAGGCCGCGCGTGGCCGCACGCGGATACGCCTCGATCGCCGGAACGTCGGTGTCCAGCACTCGCACACCGGGCTGCTCCTGGAATACCTGCCGCAGTGCCTGCTGGATCAGCCGCGCATTGGACGACACCGGATGCACGCGGTTGATGAGCAGGTGCAGCGGCGGCGGTTCGATGCCAAGGTGGCGGTATGGCGCGATGTCCTCGATGAGTTGCAGCGTGCCGCGCCGCAGCTCGCGGGCTGCGAGGATTTCCGGCGTCACCGGCGACAGCGCCAGGTTCGAGGCCAGCACCGCCATCTCCAGCAACACGCTGCGTGCGCCCTGGGTGTCGATCAGCAGCAGGTCGTAGCGCGGCGCCAAGGTGGGCAGCAGGTGGCGCAGCCTCAATCTGCCATCGGGCGCGTGCAGCAGCAGCGTGTTCAGCTCGCCCCGGTCGTCGTTCGAGAGCACCAGGTCAAGCCGCTCGATCGCGGTGTGCGACACCAGTTGCTCGACGCGCTGCTCGTTATAGGCCAGCATCTCGTAGATGCCGGCCGGCGCGCGTTCGGCCAGCGTGAAGTAGCTCGACAGCGTGGGCTGCACGTCCAGGTCCAGCAGCAGCACGCGCAGCCCGGCGTCGGCCGCGAAGCCGCCCAGGTTGGCCGCCGTCGTGGTCTTGCCTACGCCACCCTTGGTCGAAATGATGGACACCACCTGCATGGGCTTCTCCCAGTTGGTTGGCATGTGCCGGAAGAAGCGTCAGGCGCGCTCGTTGAGGCGGTCAGCGATCCACTGCTCGATCTCCACCGAGTCCCAGCCCACGGCGCGCACGCCCAGGCGCAGCGCCTTGGGGAACTTGCCTTCCTTCATGAGCGAATAGATGTGGGCGCGCTTGAAGCCGGTCTTGGCCTCGACTTCGGTGCGGCGCAAGATGCGGTGTTCGGCTGCCGGCGCGGCCGGTACGGTGGTCTGCGAAGACATGAGAGACACTCCTTGACGCTTACTGGCGCTGTTCGGAAAGTGCCTCGCATTGAATAGACGACCGCCGCCGAAATCACTGCAATTGCAGAAGGTGCGACTGCAATTGCAGACCGCACCCGGGGCGCAGGTCAGCGTGACGCTTCGAGGTGGCGCCGCGCCTGCGCAAGCTTGCTCCACAAGGTGCGTTCGCTCAGGCCAGGCCGGCCCTCGTGGTGCGCGAGCAGCGCGCTCACCACGGCATCCATGCTGTGGAACGACGAATAGGCCGCACCCGAAGGCGACTTGCCCAGCAGCAGCGTTAGTAGCCCGCCGATGATGTTGAGGTAAGTCGTCTCGCTGCGCAGGCCCGGCTCACGCGAAGTGTCGTTGGCGTCGCCGCGCGCGGCCTGCTTCTTCGCCAGGGCTTCATGCGCGGCGCGCAGCACCTCGTACACCTGCGAGAGTTCGGCGAGTTGCACCTTTGTCGCCTCGCGGTCCGCCAGCAGGATGTTGAGTGTGTCCACATTCACCATCGGATGCATCGTGCGTTCGATGTCGTCAAACAAGAATTCCGGCCGCTCGCCGGGGTAGTAGTGAGACATCCACGCTTTGAGATCCACGTGGCGCACGGTCAGCTCCGGGTCATCGAGCGCCGGCCGCTGCGCGTCGAGCACGATGCCGGACTTGCCGCCCGCAAGCTCGCCATGCGTTAGCGCGTCAAAGATGCGATCGACATACAGGCGAAGCAGCGGCCAACGAGGAAACTCACCAGACTCCGGCATGGCACGCGGCCCCAGCGTTTCCAGGATGTGCTGCTCGAAGCGCAGCAGCCCGCACCAGCGGATGCCCGCCTCGACCGGGCGGTAGGAGGTTTTTGCGCCAAAGGCAAGGCTGCTCGATTTCGGCATAATGCGCTCTTCCCATCGTCGGATCGACACATGGCAAGCGCGCGCGGCCCGATGAGGGCGCGTCGATTGCCCAGAACCCGATGAAGCGCGGGCCGGTCGGCACATGGCGGGGATTGCATCGGCGTTGACGCCGAGCGTTGCATAAGGGGCAAACACCTCCTGGCGATGCCCAATACGCCTCCACCATAATGCGCCTGCAAAAAATGCCTATTACCGGCGCAACGGTTTGAAAAGTCGCGCATCCAAACCAAAGCAGGGATGCCGCGCTTAACCGGGAAACCAGTGCAAAGTCTTCCGTAGGAAATCAGATCGGGTAAAGCGCCAATGCGTCAGCCGGATGAGCCGGTTTGCATCCAGGCAAAGCTCATGCGTTCTGCGTCAGTGCATTGGCCTTAAATGAGCTTGCGCGCAGGATCTTTCATGTCATGTAGATCGGCTGATCAATCGGCTGCGTCCCCGTGACGTAAAGAAGATGCCAAGCTGCGATCCAAATTGGGTCTGCCGTCAGACCAAAATAGAATCGCGCGATCCGAATTTCCCGCATCACATCGAGCGTTAATCGTCGTTTCGCACGCGCCCCACACGCTCCACACGGTCGATGAACTGCTGCAACGGCTCTGTGATTTCGCCTTCGAGCCGCAGTAGAAAGGTCGTCAACGAGGCGGTCTGATCGACCAGCGGACGAACCACGACGTTAGCCTGATGGCAACCGGCCATATGCGCCGCGCTCGTAAAACCCACACCGTAGCCGGCGGCCACGAGGGTCATCATCAAAGAATGTGTGCTGACGTACTCGGCCACCGTCGGCCGTACATCCGCCGTGCGGAACAACCGTTCGCGTTGTCGGTTGTACCATTCACAAAGCGGCGGTTCGCACAGCACCAGTGGATAGCTCGCCACTTCCTCCAGGGGCACTTCCTTGAAAACCAGCAGCGGATGTCGCGCCGGCAGCGCCACCATCAGCGGGTCTCGCCATACAGGCGTAGCGACAACGCCGGAATCCACCTCGCCAGCCAATGCAAGACCAACGTCATACAAGTCGTTGCGCAGTCCGCTCACCAACTGCGCCAGTGGCGCTTCAAATATCCGAATACCGAACCGTGGCACCTCCTCCCGGCAAAGCGCAAGCAACGCCGACAAGCGGACCTGCCCCATGTCCCCCGATAGCGCGATGCGCAACGTGTTCCGATGGTTCGTTGCGGCGCGCGCCTTGGTCTGAGCTTGCTCAAAGGCTAGCAGCACGCGCCGAGCATCTTCTAGGAAAACCTGGCCCGCCAACGTGAGACGAACGCTGCGCGGCAAGCGGTCGAGGAGTGACACTCCTAAGTCCGTCTCCATTTGGCGGATCGTCCGCGACAGTGGAGACTGTTCGATGTGCAGCCGTCTAGCAGCTCGGCCGAAGTGCAGTTCCTCGGCCACGGCGATGAAGCAGCGAAGGTGACGTAAGTTCATGCTTGCTCCCTACTGATGTGATCAATCCATATGATCGTAGGGAGCCCCATAGGTGCGGATGAGTCACCTCGGTATCGGGACGAGAAACAACCTAGGGGCGATATACGATTGAGATCCTTACTGTGCTACTCGGACAATTTCCCCGACTTCGTTTGCGTAACCTAGTGCGTAGGCGAGTTCCCCTTGCGTTTGCGCATGCAGGCGTAGCAATGTTTGGCCGCGTGCGACCTCATCGCCCAGCCGCACATGCATGCTGATGCCGGCGGCCAGGCTCTGCGGTGCTCCCGCCAGTTTGGCCAGTCGAGCGAGCTTGCGGTTGTCGATGTGCACGACTCGCCCTGCGTGCGCCGCGATCAGTGGTTCGACATACTCGGCGACGGGGGGCTGACGCAAGCCGCCTTGGGCTGCGCAAATGCGCTGGAATTTCTCCCATGCGCGACCGCTGTCGATCGTCTCCAAAGCCAGCCGCATGCCATCTCCTTCAGTTGCAGCCCCAGCCAATTCCAGCACTGCGCCCGCGACCGAGGCAGCGCGTTCACGCAAGTCCATAGGAGCGTCATCATCGCGATGCAGCACCGCCAGCACATCCTGTGCTTCCAGGGCGGGCCCGATGCCGCACCCCACTGGCTGATTGCCATCGCTGAAGATGCAGCGCAGAACCAGCCCGAATTGCGCAGCGGTCTCGGCCAGGCGGGCAGCCAGGTGTTGTGCCGCTTCCTTGCTGCGTACTTTCGCGGTGGAGCCTACGGGAATGTCGATGACGACATGGGTCGCACCGGCAGATATCTTCTTGGACAGCACCGATGCGATCAACTGGCCTTCGGTGTCGATGTCCAGTTCGCGCTCGATGCGCACGAAAATGTCGTCGGCGGGTGACAGGTGCATGGCCCCGCCCCAGGCGAGGCATCCGCCTTCGGTCTCGACCACGCGCCTCAGCGCCGCGATGTCCAGGTCTACCGGCGCCAGCGTCTCCATGGTATCGGCCGTGCCTGCCGGCGAGGTAATCGCGCGCGAGGAGGTCTTGGGCATGACCAGTCCATTGGCGGCAGCGATCGCGACCACGATGGGCGTTGTCCGGTTGCCGGGCAGACCGCCGACACAATGCTTGTCTACCACGATGGGTGCGTTCCATTTCAGTGTTTCACCGACCTCAACCATGGCGCGCGTCAGGGACACGGTTTCTTGCGCGTCGAGCGGCAATACTGCTGTGGCCGTCAGGAAAGCCGACAAATGCACGTCGGTGTAGCGCCCCTGAACCACATCGCGCACGATGGCCGCGAGCTCCTCTGGACTCAGGCGTTGCCCATGGACGCGCCTGCGAATGCCGGCCAGCGATTCCAGCACTGGCGGATGCCGGACGACCACGCTATCGCCGTCTCCGATGTCCAGGGCCGTCCAGGCGGCTTCGGACAATGCGACCTGGCCGGTGGCGAGCAAGTCGCTGTCGATTTGGTACAGCAGGGCTTGCACCTCGCGGTCGCCTGCAACGATCAGCACCTGGGAGCGAGGTGCCAGACCTTCAGCGCGGCAGACGTGACAGTCGGTGCGCATGAGCGCGACAGGCTGGTGCTGGGCATGCAGGTACATGCGTACCGCCCGCAGGGGAGGCGGAGGTAGCCGTGCGCTCACAGCTCGAACTCCTGGCCTTGCAGCGGCACCGTGGCCAGCCAGTTGAGTTCGCGCTGGACACGTTCGCGCAGGCCTTCGGAGGCATCGGGCTCACCATGCACGATGAAGAGGCGTTTGGGTGCTTGCGCAAAGCCCGACAGCCATTGCACAAGCTCGTCGCTGTCCGCATGCGCTGAAAGCATCGGCAGTTCAGCCACTTCAGCGTTTACGGGGATCCACTGGCCGAACATCTTCACCTCGCGTGCGCCTTCAATCAGCTTGCGTCCGCGGGTGCCTGCGGCCTGGAAGCCGGAGAAGAGCAAGGTGTTGCGGTGATCTGGCGCGAAGGCGGCAATGTGATGCAGCACGCGGCCACCGGTGGCCATGCCGCTGGCCGACAGAATCACCTTGGGATAACGGTTGGCCGACAGCGCCTTGGACTCTTCGACTTCGCGCACGTAGGTGACGGCCGCACAGGCTTGCTCGAACTCGTGCTCCGCGAGCTTGTGCTCGCTCTTGTGCCGGTACAGCAGTTCGGTCGCACTGCTCGCCATGGGGCTGTCCAGGTACACGGGGACGTTGTTCAACCCGCCTTGTTGGCGCAGCAGCCACAGATCGTGGATCAAGGACTGGGCACGGCCGACCGCGAACGCCGGCACCACCACCGTACCGCCGCGTTGCACCGTGCGGGAGATCACTTCGCCAAGCGCCTTGACCGCGTCCGAGCGGTCATGGCGGCGATTACCGTAGGTGGATTCGATCACAATATAGTCGGCCGACGGCACCGCTTCGGGATCGTGCATGACCGTGTCGCCGTAGCGCCCCAAGTCGCCCGAGAAGACGATGCGCTGGCCATCGATATCGATCTGTGCCGTTGTGGCGCCCAGGATGTGGCCCGCGCGGCGCAGCGTGAGTCTGGCACCGCCGGGCAGTTCGACCTCACTGTGCAGCGCTACCGGATGGAAGTGCTTGAGCGCACGTTCGGCGTCTGGCACGGTGTACAGCGGCAAGGCCGGCTTGTGCTTGGAAAATCCCTTGCGGTTGGCGAAGTCAGCGTCCTTTTCCTGCAGCCAGGCACTGTCGAGGAGGATCAACTCGGCCACGTCGCGCGTGGGCTGGGTGCAGAAGATCTTGCCGCGGAATCCGTCCAGTATCAGTCGGGGCAGGTAGCCGCAATGGTCAAGATGGGCGTGAGTTAGCACCACTGCATCGATGTCGCGAGGCGACACTTCCAAGCGGCGCCAGTTGAGTTCACGCAGGTTCTTCAGCCCCTGGAACAGGCCACAGTCGATCAGGATGCGTGTGTCGCCACTGGTGAGCAGGTGCTTGGAGCCGGTAACGGTGCCGGATCCGCCTAGGCTGGTCAATGAAAGCATGGATTTTTCTTTCTATGTTGGAATGATGTGAATCAGGCTGCCGATGAGCCCGTGGCAACCGCCTCAGAACTGGCAGACGCTGATTGGTCGTCCGGGTTGCCCACGGCAGCCTGCGAGTTGTTCCAGCCCGTGACTTGCGCTGCGGCATAAATGGCACTCACCCAGGTGCATCGGTTGGCGATCAGCATGCCAGCGACGTCGAGTGTGCCGCCACGGTTGATGTAGCCGAGCGCCCGTGTCTTCGAGGGGCCCGCGTCGATCCGGCGCAACACGCCCAGCATGGGTTCCGGACGGGTGTGGCTCAGCAGCACGCGTGGCAGCTGCGGGGGAAAGAGGCTCTCCAGGTCGGCATCGCCGAGCACGAAACCGGCTTCGATATCGTCGCGCGGCATGCGCAGCCGGCCGGGCTCGACCACCACGGTGACGCACGATGCCAGGCCATGGTGTGCCAGGCGCGCATGAGCCTTGAGGGCTTCCTCTAACTGGTAGGCACCGACCGCCACGAACTGCAGCTGCGCGGTGGCTGGGTCGCCGGCCACATGGGCCGCCCCGTGCGCGAGCAACGCCTGGGCCGCTTCGGCTGTGAAATGATTCGGCGTGTCGCGCTTGGACACCACGATGCAGGCCAATTGGCCCCGGCCGGCGTAGACCTCGCGCAGCGCGGCGGTCGCCGTGTTGGCATCGACCGGAAACAGCACCCGCGCGGTGTCCGACATCTCGCCCAGCAGTGTTTCTCCGATGGTGGGATCTTGGTGCGACTGCTCGTTCTTGCTGTTCTCCCAAGTGTGGGAGGTCACGATCAGCGGAACCGAGATCCAGCCCGGCGATTGGCCGAGCTCCTTCTGCCGGCGCGCGAAGATGATCTCCTGGCGCAGCATGCCCAGCATCTTGACCGCGAAGGCTTCGTAGCTGACGATCAAATTCAACCCACCCTTGTTGCCGAGCGCGGCTCCCGCAACGGCCTCCTCGTTCAGCGCCGTGATCACCGCGCCGTCCAGCGATTCCGCAACGCCGGGCTCGGGCACGTTGACGCGGTGCTTGAGTAGCGCCAACGTGGTGCCCATCTTGTTGCTGGCGAGTTCGTCGGGGTTGCCGATGCGCACGCGCAGCTGTGGATTCGCCTGCACTAGCGCGACGAACCAGTGGTCCAGCGCAGCCATGGCGCAGCTCGATGCGCCCGCCGGCGCCCAGTTCGGCAGCGGCAAGTGAGGGTTCGCTGGACGGCGGTGGGCCATAGGGTGTCCGCTCTCGCGCGGGCGCCGGTTCCAATCGTGGTTCGTGAGCGCGGCGAGAGCCTCCTCCAGCTGGGCCTCCGGCACAAAAAGCGCCGCAGCGCTCGCATTGAAAACCGCTCGTACTTGTGCGTTCTCGCGCGGGTTGCCCGCTAGCGGCAGGTTGTGGGCGGCATTGGTAGCAGCGCCCGGAAAGCCGAAGCCTTTCTCCGTCTCGGCAATCACGTAGGGCAACTTGGCTGGATAGCGCCGGTCCGCTTGCGCTACGAATGCGCTCAATGCATCCTCGGCTTCGATGATGGCACAGGCGATCGCCGCAGGATCGCGCCCATCGACAATGATGGGATCGAAGCCGTTGTGGCGCAGATCCTCGGCCAGCCAGCCAGCGCCGCCCTCCTGCACGATCTGGGTGCGTTGCTCGATGCGCCGGCCGTTGAGGACCATGACGGGGATGGCAAAGCCGCAGTCCTCGGCACGCCACCAGCGCGGCGCCCAGTCCGAGCCGCGCTGCTCCTCGAAGGCACCGTCGCTGAGGAAGGTGACCAGGCTTTCTCCCGGCAGTGGCGTATGCACATACTGCAGCTCGGCAAGCCCCAGGTAACCACCCTCGGAGATCGCGCCGGCCGTGTTCGGTCCGGCATGGCTGCCCAACGGCACCGCAGGCCGGCCCTGCTCATCGATGGCATAGGAGTAGAAATCCCCGATCAGCCGCGACAGGCCCGCCTCGCTGCGGTCGTAGCGGCCGCGTTGCGTAGCGGATACATCGCCGATCAAGGCATTCACCGCCTCGATGGCGGCCACGCAGTGGCCCTGTCCCATCACCCAGCCGCGTGTCGTTCCGGTCAACGCATTGGCCAGCAAGTAGCCCACGAAAGCCGGCACCATGTTCAGCGAGCCGCCGGTGTGGCCTTCAGGGGTGCGCTTGAAATCCTCGGGTTCCAGAGGGTTGCCGCTGCGGTCGATGCGCCGGGCATAGGTCATGTGGGCCACCACGCTCATGGCCGTGCAACTGACACGGTCGGCCGCACTCAACAGCGCATGGGCCGTGGCAACGTCTGCCACACGCATTTGTGTGACCAGTCGCTGCACCAGGGCCTGCATGCGTTCGATGGTTTCAGCGCGGTGGACGATGGGCCCGTAGCCGGACTGCCAGTCGGCAAGAGGGTTGGCCTGATGAGGGGGCATGTCGGTCTCCTTCAGATGTTGGGTATGCAGGGATCAGCCGCACGGATCGGTCTGACCGCTGAGCAGGGCTTGGGCGAACAATGGAGCCAAGGCAATCCGGTTGCTCGCATGCGGTACCGCGTCGGTGGACGTGATCCTGAAGAACAAGGGCGCCAGTTGTGTCCAGGCATCCTCTGCGAACAGCGCATGCACCACGACGCACTCAGGCCGACGCATCCCCTGCTCGACGAGCTTGTGCGCCGCCATGGCCAGCGTGCGCCCCGACGACGCGATGTCGTCCACCAAGACCGGGGTTCTGTCGCGCCAGGCGGACAGATCGGGGGCGTCAATGTCGACACTGCGATCACCATGGCGGGTCTTACGCAGCACGGCGTGCGGGACGCCGATGCGAGCCGCGATGGCGCCCACCCATTGCTCGCTCTCCTCGTCGGGACCGACGACCAAGGGCTTTTCGACGTGTTGCACGATCCAGTCGGCCAGCAACGGCGCGGCATGCAAAGCCTTGGTAGGAATGGTGTAAACCGCCGAGAGCGTGGGATGCCGGTGCAGATGCGGATCCACCGTGAGCAGCTTGTCGAATGTCGACGAGACCAAGCGTGCGAAAGACAGCGACGTCACGCTTTCCCCCTCCTGGAATCGCTTGTCCTGGCGCATATAGGCCAGATACGGCGCGACCAGGTTCACCTCGCTGGCGCCAAGCTCGCGCGCAGCATCAGCGGCGAACACCAGAGACAGGAATTGTGGATCGGGCCGGGCCAGCGTGCAGACCAGATCGACGGGACGACCCAAGGGATCGCCATGCAGACGGACATAGCTCTCGCCATCGGGGAATCGGCGTATTTCGATGCCGCCGACCTCGCTGCCGCACGCCTGGGCGAGGCTATGGGCCAGTTCTTCATTACCGGGAAGGGCCAGGGTCAGTCGTCGCATGGGGTGCTCTCTTTCTTCATGAGCTGCTTTGGATCTCACATGGTGACGCTGCCTCAAATAGCCACGACTGGGCCAGGGCGCGCAACGTCGCTACGTACAGCATGCCGCCTGCCAGTGCCTCAGAAATACGGTACCGGCGCAGCGGTTCCACGCCAGCGACCAAGCCCTTGCCAATGAACAGCAGCAAGATGGCCAGTGTGGAGCCCAGGAAGCGATCGACCTGCATCAAAATCTCCGCCCCACGGTGATCGTTCCGTAGACTGGGATCTCTTGCTGTCCGCGAAATTCGCGTGTGCGGTAGTAGCGCGCGAACGCGATGCGCCAGTGATCATGCGTGAACGCGAGGCCATAGCCGATGTCGGCCACGAAGGGCCGCTTGTCGACACTGTGGCTGGACTGAAAGGTATTGCCGTCCAGCGTGATGTCGTGCAAAACCCAGCGGGCGTCAAGCGCAACGAACAGATGCCCGTTCCAGTTGCCGCCAGCGGTTTTTCTGACAGGCGAGGTATTTTCACCGGCTGGCCGCAGCGGCGCGGTACCGAGGTCATCGGGCAGACGTATTCCGTAGCGAAGCTCTGCACCCGCGTTCGCGTAGGTGGCGAAGTTGCCCAGGCTGCCGCCCCAGTGGTGGGTGAAGTCCAATCCCCAACCGCCGGCAGTCTCTTGCCTGAATGCGCGAGTCCTGCGTTCGTGGATCAACTGCAGCACCGGTTCGTCGCGCAATTGATGCCCCCAGCCATTGAAGCGATCTACTCCAATGATGTCGTGCCACCAGTTCTGTGTTTGTCTGGCCAGGGAGGATGGCCCTACCACGCCAACGCGAATCTGCGAGGTACGAAGCGTATCTGCAAGCCTCGCGTTGTAGCCGAAACTCAGCATCAATGCGCCGGCGAAAGGCCGGTCATCAGCCATCAGATCACTGCGCGTCTTGTCGGTCGGGGTGTACATCATCTGCCCGAGTCCGATCGTCATGTTCTGCTCGTCGAAACCCTCGGGCTGCAGAACTGCGAGAAAGCGATTCAGTCCACGGACAAGTCGCGGAAGGCATGGGTCATCGATATAGTCGATCAGGTTTGGAGAGACCCAACTGACGAGAAACCCATTGGTGTACCCCCGGTCCTGACCAACGCCTCCGAACATGTCGTTGTCGATCCGCAGATTGAGCGTTCCGGTCGAGCGCAGCGGGTTGTCGCGCGGGCAGGACTGTTCCTGCGCAAAGGCATTTTCGGACGCGATGCTCAGCGACAGCAACAGTACGGCTGCGGCGCCAAGTCTCTGAACGAAGTGTTTGGGCTGGACTGCCGTCACGCTGCAGTGCCCACCCACTCCGGTTGGCTGGTTACAGCGGCTGATTGGGGCTGACGCACCAGCATGACAGGAACCGGTGCTATGCGGGCCACCTGCTCAGCGTCGCTGCCCATCAGCAGCCGGTCCACGCCGCGGCGGCCGTGCGTGCCCAGCACCACCAGATCGCAGCGCGCGGACAGGGCCTGTTGGGCGACCAGTACCGACACCCGCTCGCCCTTGCTCTCGACCAGCAAGGTTTCCACTGCCAAGCCTTGGCCGCGCAGGCGTGCGGCAGCGGCATCGAGCAGGGCCTGGCCGGCGGCCAGGAAGCCGGGGTGGACCTGTTCGATATAGACCTGCGGCCGTTCGAAGCCGTTGCAGTGCTTCAGCTCTTCGATTACGTGCAGCAGCACCACGGTCGCGCCGCTTAGGCGCGCCAGCGACGCGGCATGGTCCAAGGCCAGTTCGGCAGTGGTACTGCCGTCGAGCGGCACCAAGAGTCTGGAATACATGGGGGGTCTCTCAGGAAAAGGCAAGGGCCGTGGCGTCGAGCAGGCGCTGCGCATGGCAGGCCGCGATCCACTCCTCGTTGGTTGGCTCCACGGCCACGCGCACGCAGCTCGTGGCGGTGGAGATCAGGGGCGCGTCGGCCGCGTTGGCTGGTGCATCGATGTCCACGCCCAGCCAGCCCAGCTCGGCGCAGATGCGCTGGCGCAGCACCGCGCTGTGCTCGCCGATGCCGGCCGTGAACACCAGCAGGTCCAGCCCGCCCAGCACGGCGCTGAGCGCGCCGATCTCGCGCACGATGCGGCGCACGTAGAGCTGCAACGCCAGCGCAGCGCGCGGCTCGCCGGCCTCGCGGGCCAGCAGCACGCGCGGGTCGGACGAGAGGCCCGACACGCCCAGCAGACCGCTCTCGTGGTACAGGATGTGGCCGACCTGTTCCAGCGTCAGCTTCTCCACCTCCATCAGGTAGAGCACCGCCCCCGGGTCCAGCGCGCCGGTGCGCGTGCCCATCATCAGGCCGTCCAGCGCCGAGAAGCCCATGGTCGTGGCCTGACTCGCCAGCCCGCGCATCGCGCACAGGCTGGCGCCCGAACCGAGGTGGGCGACGAGGGTGCGGCCCTGCGCGGCCTCGCCATGGCGCTCGGCCAGCGTGACGGCCATGTATTCATAGGACAGGCCGTGGAAGCCGTAGCGGCGCAGGCCACGCTCCGTGAGCGCATGCGGCAGCGGCAGCAACTGCTCGACCGGCGGCAGCGTGTGGTGGAAGGCCGTGTCGAAGCAGGCGATCTGCGGCAGCTCGGGCCGCTCGCGCAGCAGGATCGCGATGGCCTCCAGCGCAAAGGGCTGGTGCAGCGGCGCCAGCGGGACCAGCGCCTTCAGGTCGGCCAGCACCTGGGCACCGACGCGCGTCGGCGCGACGTATTTGGCGCCGCCGTGCACCACGCGGTGGGCGACGGCCGCGATGGGGCGGCCGTCCAGCCAGCGCAGGACCGCGTCGCGGATGATCTGCAGCGCCACGGCATAGGGGTGCTCGGTGCCCAGGTCCACCGAGTGCACCGGCAGCGTGCTGGCGCCGAAATCGGGGCTGGGCCCGCCGATGCCCTGCACCTTGCCGTTCCAGGCCGGCCGGCGCCCGCCGCCGGTGGTCTCGAACACGCCGAACTTGATGCTCGATGAGCCGCAGTTCAGCACCACGATGTAGGCCGGCGTGCTCATTGCGGGTTGCCCTGGAAGTGATGGGCCAGCAGCACCGCGACCGCGCAGGAGGCGATGCGCGTCTCGCGGCTGTCAGCGCGGCTGGTCAGCACGATGGGCAGCCTGGCGCCCAGCACGATGCCGGCGGTAGCGGCGTCGCCCATGTATTCAAGCTGCTTGGCCAGCATGTTGCCGCTCTCCAGGTCGGGCACGATCAGCACGTCGGCCTGACCGGCGACCGGCGAGGCGATGCCCTTGGTGCGGGCGGCCGCAGCCGACACGGCGTTGTCGAAGGCCAGCGGGCCGTCCAGCACCGCGCCGGTGATCTGGCCGCGGTCGGCCATCTTGCACAGCGCGGCGGCGTCCAGCGTGGCCGGCATGGCCGGGTTCACCATCTCCACGGCCGCGAGGATGGCGACGCGCGGTTCGGCCACGCCGATGGCATGCGCCAGCGTGATGGCATTGCGGATGATGTCGGCCTTGTGCTCCAGCGTGGGCGCGATGTTGATCGCGGCGTCGCTGATGATGAAGGGGCGCGGGTAGGCCGGCGTCTGCATCAGGAAGCAATGCGACAGCCGGCGCTTGGTGCGCAGCCCGGCGGCCGGCGCCAGTACGGCGCTGACCAGTTCGTCGGTGTGCAGGCTGCCCTTCATCAGCGCCTGCACCGCGCCCTGGCCGCCCAGCTCGGTGGCGCGTGCGGCGGCGGCGTGGCTGTGCGGCACGTCCTCGATCTCGATGCCGGCCAGGCTCAGCCCGGCCTCGGCGGCCACCGCTTCCAGCCGGGCGCGCGGCCCCACCAGTACCGGCTCGATCAGGCCGGCCGCGCGCGCGTCCAACGCGCCGCCCAGGCTCAGCGCGTCGCAGGGGTGGACCACGGCCACGCGGATCGGTCCCAGGGGTCGGACGTGCTCCAGCAGCCGGGGCAGGCCGCTGGCCGCCAGCAGCCGCACCTCGGGCAGGGTGCTGGCCGGGCGCTCGATCTTCTGCTCGGGCGCCAGCACCAGGGCCTCGCCCTCGATCACGGCCTGGCCGTCCTGGTTGACGCAACGGCAGGCCAGCGTGACGCGGCGCCTGGCCTCGTCCTTGGCGCTGACGGTGACGCCGATCGTGAGCCGGTCGCCGACGCGCACCGGCGCGCGGAACTTCAGCGTCTGGCTCAGGTAGACGGTGCCGGGGCCGGGCAGCCGGGTGCCGAGCACGGCCGATATCAGCGCGCCGCCCCACATGCCATGCGCGATGACGCCGTGGAACTGCGAGGCGGCAGCGTATTCGGCGTCCAGGTGGGCCGGATTCAGGTCGCCGGACATGACGGCGAACAGCTCGATGTCCTGCTGGGTCAGCTGGCGCTCGATGCTGGCGCTGTCGCCGAGCTGCAGCTCGGCGAAGGTGTGGTTGCGCAGCATGCCGATGGGCTGCGTGGTGTCGTTCATGCCTGGTCTTTCTTGTTTGCCCGCGGCGAGCGGCGGGATGTGGTGGACTGGCGTCCCGGCTTCGGCTTGACCTGCGCTGCGACTGCAAGAGCGTCGAGCACCCGCGCCAGCGCCTGTTCGCCTTCGTCCGTCAGCCCGGCCCCGCTGCTGCGCAGCAACTGCTCGATGAAGCGCGCCGTGGCCTGCAGCGTGCGGGCGGGCGTGCCGCGCAGCAGGACCGGCAGCGCGTCGACGATGGCCGGCCCGTGGTAGCGCACGATCAAGGCCTGCTCGCGCAGCACACGGCGGAGCTCCGCGCTGCCGGCCCGGCCGCTGACGTTGTCATGCAGCAGCCGCGCGGCCTCGTGATGCAGGCGCTCGTCCATCTCCCCACAGTGGCCGAAGATGTAGAACAGCGCGCGCAGTGCGGCCTCCGGCAAGCCGCCCACGTGCAATTGCTGTTGCAGATAGGCCCCGACCTGCTCGATGAAGGCGCGGTGCTCGGGTGATTCGCCGGGGTGTGGGCGCACGGGGCCGGCGGCGTCGCCGCCGATGAGCGACTGCAGCCACGGCGAGCTGTACAGCGTCTCGAAGGCGAGGCGCCAGCCTTCGTCGCGCTGCACGCGGTAGGCGTCCAGCGAGCGCTCGATCGCCTGCGAGGCCAGCGCCTGCCACTGCAGGAAGGGGTTGTCCGGCGCCACCGCCACGCGCTGCGCGCGCGCCTGCTCGGCCAGGGCCTGCACGCAGGGCGCCAGCGGGTGCGCGCTGGACCAGTGCGCGAAGCTGACGCGCATCGGGTGCAAGGCCTGCAGCGCCTGCGCCACCGGCGGCGTGGCCCAGGCCCTGACGCAGGGTTGCAGCAGGCTGCGGTACAGCGCCAGGTTGATCTCGGAGACGCGCGCGGCGGCCGCGAAGCGGCGCTCGGAGACGGCGTCGGGCTGCACGATGGCGCGTACCTCCTCGATGCCGCTGCGGCGTATCGCCAGCAGGTGCGGGTCCTGCAGCGGGGTGCCCGGCGGCGCGTCCTTTACGGTGGCGTGGAAGATGCCGGCCGGCAGCAGCTCGATCTGCTCGATGGCGCTGGCGAACTTGCGGTGCTCCTTGCCGCCCACGGCGCTGGACACGAAGATGCCCAGGTGGCCGATGCTGTCGTGCGTGGCGTAGACGATAGTCTGGTCGTGGCTGAGCAGGTCGCGGTCGTCGCGGTACAGGTCGGTGATCCAGCCCAGCGCCTGCGCCGGCGGCGTGATGTCGTCGCCGTAGGAGCAGAACACCAGGATGGGCGAGCGGATGTTGCGCAGGTCGATGCGGACGCCGTCCGAGGTCAGCAGCTGCGCGGTCGACAGCTGGTTGCCGATGAACAGCTTGTCGGCGATGTACTGCATCTCGACATCGTTCAGGAACACATAGCCGCCCCAGTATTTCTCGAATCCCAGGTAGCGCGGCCCCTCGGTGTCGGCGTTGGCGTAGAGGTGGTAGTGCTTGCCCCACAGCGTGTGGGCCGGGTCCAGGTTCTCGAAGTTCTGTACCAGCCAGGCGCCATCGAAGCGGCCCGCGCCCAGGTCGCCGCCCAGCGCGGTCAGCCAGCTGCCGCCGGTCAGCCCGCCGCCGTAGCGCATCGGGTTGTCGCCGGCCCAGTAGGACAGCGGCGCGCCGGCCACGATGATGGGGCCGAACAGCTCTGGCCAGACCGCCGCCGTCATCAGGATCTGCCAGCCGGCCTGGCAGTTGGCGACCACGGCCGGCTTGCCGGCGCTGTCCGGATGCAGCTCGGCCACCGTGCGCAGGAAGGCCGCCTCGGCGCGCATCACGTCTTCCACGGTCTGGCCGGGCACCGGGTCGGGCGTGAAGCCGACGAAGTAGCAGGGGTGGCCGGCCTGCAGCGCCGCGCCGACCTCGCTCTCGGCCTTGAAGCCACCGATGCCGGGACCCTGGCCGGCGCGCGGATCGACCACGACGAAGGGCCGCATGCCGGCCTCGGTGGGCCGCCCCTCGGGTGGCAGGATGCGCACCAGGCCGTAGTTCACCGGGCGCGGCAGCTCCGCGCCGGACATCACCGGCTCGAACGCGAAGTGCAGCACGTGCGGCGCGTCCATGCCGCGCTGGGCCTGGTATTGGTCGCCGACTTGGCGCTCGATGTCGGCCACCAGCAGCGCCCGCTGCCAGGCGTCCGCGGCATAGGCGCAGGCGGCCTGGGCCAGCTGCGAGAACGGGGCCGGCGCGCCGCAGGCGACAGGCGGCGCGCCCGCCAGGGCGCTGTCATCCGGTGGGGTCATGGGGGGCTCGGTCGGTGCAAGGGGCTCGGCGCTCAGCCCATGTACTGGCCGCCGTTCATCGAGATGTTGCTGCCAGTCATGAAGCCGGCCGCCTCGCTGGCGATGAAGGTGACGAGTGCGGCGATCTCCGCAGGCTGGCCCAGGCGGCCGACGGGAATGCCCGCGACGATCTGCTGCAGCACGTCCGGCGGCACGGCCGTCACCATCTGGGTGGCGAGGTAGCCCGGCGACACGGTGTTGACCGTCACGCCCTTGCGCGCCACCTCCTGGGCCAGGGCCTTGGTGAAGCCGTGCATGCCGGCCTTGGCCGCCGAGTAGTTGGTCTGGCCGAACTGGCCCTTGAGCCCGTTGATCGACGAGATGTTGACGACCCGCCCCCAGCCGCGCTCCAGCATGCCGTCGAGGAAGGGCTTAGTGACGTGGAAGACCGAGTCCAGGTCGGTGCGCAGCACGGCGTCCCAGCCGTCCTTCGTCAGCTTCTTCAGCGTCGCGTCGCGGGTGATACCAGCGTTGTTGACGACGATGTCGACCTGGTGGCCGTCGGCGGCGATGCGCGCGGCCATGCGCTGGCAGGACTCCCAGTCGGCCACGTCGGCGGCGTAAGACTGGAAGGCGTAGCCCTCGCCTTGCTGCACGGCCAGCCAAGCGGCCGCGGCGCCCTCATCGCGCGCGTGGGTCAGCAGCACGCGGTGGCCCGCGTCGTGCAGGCTGCGTGCGATGGCCTCGCCGAGACCGCCCATGCCGCCGGTGACCAGGGCGGTGCGTTGTTGTTGCGTCATTGGATCACTCCTTCTGAGCCACTGCGGTCGTGCCTTGCTGCGGCAGCAGCGCGGCCCAAGGTTTGAGCCAATCGGGCACGGCGGCGGCCGTCGGCTGTTCCGCGCCGCTGCGGGTCACGGCGTGCTGCCAGTGGACCAGCGCCTGCTGCACGCCGCTCGCGAAGGCGGCCTGGTTCTGCACGGCCAGCTGGCCTATCGTCTGGCTTTCGGCCAGGCGCCGCTGCACCGCGGACGGGAAGGATTCGGCGGGCAGGCGGGTCAGGGCCTGCCAGTCCGCAGCGCCCTGCAAGCCGTCGATGCCGGCCCTGGCTTCGGCCAGACCTTGGGCGGCGCTGCGCTGCAGCAGCTCGCCGTTGCGCTGCGCGTTCTCTAGCAGCAAGCGGCCGAACTCAAGCTGCAACTCGCCGTTGGCCTTGCAAAGGTTCAGGGCAAAATTTTCGTGACTCATGGCGATCTCCAATTCAACAGGAATGACGGTGAAAGGAACTCAGGCCATCTGCGTGATGGTCTTGCGAAAGCGCGCCAGCGAAAGCGCGAACAGCACCGAGCCGATGGCCAGCAGCGCCAGGAATTGCGGCCACACCACGGACAGCCCGGCGCCGCGATACAGGATGGCCTGGGCCATGCTGACGAAGTGGGTGGTCGGGGCCAGCAGCATGATGTCCTGCACCATCTGCGGCATGGATTCGCGCGGCGTGGCGCCGCCCGACAGCAACTGCAGCGGCACCAGCGTGAGCACCAGCAGCAGGCCGAACTGCGGCATGGAGCGCGCCACCGTGGCCATGAAGATGCCCATGGCCGTAGTGGCGAACAGGCTCAGCGCCGAGCCGGCGAGGAACAGCCCCACGCTGCCTTCGATGGGCACTTGCAGCCAGCCTCGCACCACCAGGTTCAGCGACACCCCGGCCGCGAGCAGCACCACCGCCCCCATGGACCAGACCTTGGCCAGCATGATCTCGGTGGGCGTGACGGGCATCACCAAGAGATGCTCGATGGTGCCGTGCTCGCGCTCACGGAGCAGCGCCGCGCCGGTGAGGATGATGGACAGCATGGTCACGTTGTTGATGATCTGCATCACCCCGCCGAACCAGGTCTTGTTCAGCGTCGGGTTGAAGCGCGCGCGCAGCGTCAGGTCCACCGGAGAGCTGCTCGCCGCGCGGTGGCGCTGGGTGAACTCATTGATTTCGTCGCTCACGATCTGCTGCACATAGCCGCTGCCCGAGAAGGCCTGGGACATGCGCGTGGCATCGACGTTCAGCTGCAGTTCCGCCGTCTTTCCAGCCAGCACATCGCGCTGGAAGCCCGGCGGGATGGTCAGCGCGAAGGTGATGCGGCCGGCATCCATGGCCGGGTCCACCTGCGCGAAGTTCATCATCTGCGGCGCCGTGAAATGCGGCGGGTAGAACGCCGACGTGATGCGCGCGGACAGCGGCGACTGGTCCTCGTCGACGATGGCGATCGGCGCGTGGTGCAGCGTCTCTGGCATGGCCGAGGCCGCCGTGTAGACCGACAACGTGAAGGTGTAGACGATCAGCACCAGCATCACCGGGTCGCGCCACAGGCTCCACAGCTCCTTGACGCCCAGACGCCAGATGTTTTTCAGATGGTGCGCCATGGCTACTTTTCCTGTTTGGGGAGCGCCCAGATGGCGATGCCGACGATCACCGGGATGGCGATCAGCATGGGCCAGAAGGAACTGCTCAGGTCCTGCCAGCCGAGCGACTTGCTGAACACGCCGCGGCTGATGATGATCATGTGGGTGGCGGGGTAAATCTCGCCAATCCAGCGGCCCGCCCCCTCCAGCGAGGAGACCGGGTCCGTCAGGCCGGAAAACTGCGTGGCCGGGATCAAGGTGCCCAGCATGGCGAAGAACATGGCCGCGATCTGGCTGCGCGTGACCGCAGAAGCCAGCAGCCCCATGCCGGTGGAAATGCAGCTGAACAGCAGGGCGGCCAGCGTCAGCGTGAAAAAACTGCCCTTCATCGGCACCCCGAACACAAACACCGCCAGGCCGCTCATCAGCAGGTAGTTCAGCATGGCCAGCGCCACGTAGGGCAGCTGCTTGCCCAGCAGGAATTCCACCCGCGTCACAGGCGTCACATAGAGGTTGACGATGGAGCCCAGCTCCTTTTCGCGCACCACGGCCAGCGCCGTCAGCATGGCCGGGAACATCAGCAGCAGCAGCGGCATCACGGCCGGCACGATGGCCGGCAGGCTCTTCACATCGGGGTTGTAGCGGTAGCGGGTCTCGATGCTCACTTGGCTGCTCAGTTGCTGGCCCGTGCGTTCGCGTACCTGCTCGCTCAGCCACCGCTGGTGCATGCCTTGCACATAGCCCTTGACCGTTTCCGCGCGCGTGGGCATGGCGCCGTCGAACCACGCTCCGATGGCGGTGGCGCGGCCGCTCAGCACATCGCGGCCGAAGTCGGGCGGGATTTCGATGGCCAGCGCGATCTTGCCGGCGCGCATGCGCTGGTCCAGTTCCTCGTAGGAGCGCAGTGGCGCCTGCTCGATGAAGTAGCGCGAGCCCGACAGGCCATGTGTGTAGCTCTGGCTCAAGGTGCTCTGGTCGCGGTCGAGCACGGCGACCGTCAGGTTCTCCACATCCATGTTGATGCCGTAGCCGATCACGATCATCAGCACCAGCGAGCCCACCAGGGCCAGCGCGGCGCGCACCGGGTCGCGCTGCAGCTCCAGCGCTTCGCGCCACAGATAGCTCCACAGGCGCTGCAGGCTGAAGCCCGCGGCGCGCGGACGCGGCTCTGGAGCCGGCGCAGCCGCGGCGCCGGCTGGATCGGCATCAGCCGCTTCCACCTTGGCGGCCGGCGCGGGCGCCGCTTCGCCCGAGGCTTCCACCAGATAGCCGATGAAGGCTTCCTCCAGCGTGGCGGCGCCGCGCTTAGCCACCAGGGCGGCGGGCGTGTCGGAGTCCAGCACCTTGCCCGCATGCATCATGGACATGCGATCGCAGCGCTCGGCCTCATTCATGAAATGGGTGGAGATGAAGATCGTCACCTGGTCGCGGCGCGACAGCTCCACCAGCAGGCGCCAGAACTGGTCACGGGCGATCGGGTCCACGCCGGACGTGGGCTCGTCCAGAATCAGCAACTCGGGCTTGTGCACCATGGCCACGGCCAGCGACAGGCGCTGGCGCAGGCCCAGCGGCAGCTTGTCGGGCAGGTCATGGCGCTCTTCGCGCAGGCCAAAGCGCTCCAGCATTTCCTCGACGCGCGCGGAGATCTCGGCCGCCGGCACGTCGAACAACTGGGCGTGCAGCACCAGGTTCTGCAACACCGTCAGCTCGCCGTACAGCGAAAAGCCCTGCGACATATAGCCCACGCGGCGGCGCGTGGCGATGTCGCTGGAATCCACTTCGTGGCCAAACAGCCAGGCCCGGCCTTCGCTGGCAGGCAGCAGACCCGTCAGCATCTTCATGGTGGTGGACTTTCCGCAGCCGTTGGAGCCGAGGAAGCCGAAGATCTCGCCGCGGCGGATGCGGAAGTTGACATGGTCCACGGCAACGAAATCGCCAAAGCGCATGGTCAGTTCGCGCGCCTCGATGGCGATGTCGTCCTCGCGGGTCTGCAGCGGCGGGATCACCACGGCGGCGTGGCCGCGTTTCTTGTCCTCGGGCAGTAGCGCGATGAAGGCCGCCTCCAGCGACTGCGTACCCGTGCGTCCGAGCAGTTCACTGGGCGTGCCGGTGTCGAGCACCTTGCCATCGTCCATGGCCACCAGCCAGTCGAAGCGCTGGGCCTCGTCCATGTAGGCCGTAGCCACCACCACGCTCATCTGCGGGCGGGTGGCGCGGATGCGGTTGATCAGCTCCCAGAACTGAGCGCGGGCCAACGGATCGACGCCCGTGGTGGGCTCGTCCAGGATCAGCAAGTCGGGATCATGGATCAGCGCGCAGCACAGGCCGAGCTTTTGCTTCATGCCACCCGAGAGCTTACCCGCGGGGCGGCCCAGGAACTTGCGCAGGCCGGTGCTCTGCGTCAGGTCATCGATGCGCCGGCGGCGTTCAGCGGCGTCGTGCCCGAACAGGCGCGCAAAGAACTGCAGGTTCTCTTCGACCGACAAGGTGGGATAGAGGTTCTTGCCCAGGCCCTGCGGCATATAGGCAATGCGTGGGCACACGGCATTGCGGTGCCTGCGGCGGGCCATGTCGCCGCCCAGCACGAGCACCTGCCCGTGCTGCACGGCACGTGCGCCCGCCACCAGCGACAGCAGACTGGATTTGCCGACGCCGTCAGGGCCAATGAGGCCCACCATGCCGCCCGCGGGGACGTCCAGCGTGATGCCGCGCAGCGCTTCGGTCTTGCCGTAGCGCTGGCGCACATCGTGCAGGGAGATGACCGGGGTTGAATTGCTTGCAGAAGCCATGAAGCCGAGCCTTCCGCCGCGCCGTCAGGGCGCAACCCTGGTTTGCAGCTTGGCCGGCCACTCGCTGTGCGGGTCGAGCTTGATCCAGGCCTCGCCCGGCAGACCCGTCTTGACCTGCTCCAGGTGCTTTTGCAGCAACTCGGGTGCAATGCGCGCCTTCACGCGGAACATCAGCTTCTGGCGTTCGCTGGCGGTTTCGACCGTCTTGGGCGTGAACTGGGCCGTACTGGCCACGAAGGACACCTGGGCGGGAATCACGAACTGGGGCGCGGCGTCGAGCACGATGCGCACCTCCGAGCCCAGCGCCACGCGGCCGGCCGCGGTCTCGGGCAGGAAGAAGCTCATGTAGACGTCGGACAGGTCGACTAGGTTCAGCACCTTGCCGCCGGCGCCCAGCACCTCGCTGGGCTGGGCCAGGCGGAACTGCACGCGGCCGTCGCGCGGTGCCTTCAGCTGGCTGTCGTCGATTTCGGCCTGGATGCGCTCCAGCGTGGCATCGATGGCTTGGACCTGGGACTGCGCGCTGGTGACCTGCATGCGTGCGGCGGCGACGGCGGCATCGGCCGAATCGGCCTGCGCCTGCACAGAGGCAATCGCGGCTTCGGCGCTGCGCGCGCGAGCCCGGTCGTCGTCCAGCGTCTGCACCGAGGCTGCACCTTCCTTTGTCAGGGTCTCCGAACGTGCCAGCCGGCGCTTGGCAGCGTCGAACTCGGCCTCGGCCTGGCGCATCCGGGCCAGCTGGGCCGTCTTGTCGCTCTGGCGCATGACCACCTGGGCCTGCGCGCTGGCGACGGCGGCCAGGGTCTGCTGGCGCTGGGCCTTGGCCTCGCGCAGCTGCGCGTTCAGCGTCTGCACCTGCATGGTGGCCAGCACCTGGCCTGCCTTTACGAAGGCTCCTTCGCTGACCAGGATATTGTCGACGCGCCCTGCCAGCTTGGTCGCCACGTCGACTTCGGTCGCCTCGATGCGGCCGTTGCCGTGCAGTAAGGCGCCGTCGTCTTTGCCGCCTTTGTACTTCTGCCATGTGTACCAGGCACCCGCAGCCAGCGCTATCGCAATGCCGACGGTAATCAGTTTCTTTTTCAATGCGTTGTCCATGGTTTTCAGTGGGCTGTGGGTGCTGCGGCAGAGGCAGGAAGGGTGGGAGAAGCCAGCAGTGGCGCATCGGGCAGCGCTTGTGCGCCACCGCCCAGTGCGCGGTACAGGGCGACTTGGCTGGCCAGCAGCGCGCGGCGGGTTTGAACCAGTTGCTGCGCGGCGGAGATCAGCGAGCGCTCGGCGTCGAGCACATCCAGAAAGCTGGTGGCGCCGTTGTCATAGGCTAGGCGCGACAGGCGGGCGCGTTCCCGCTGCACGGCCAACGCTTCGCGCTGAACCTGCACCTGCTCGGCGAGCCAGCGGCGTGCCGACAGCGCGTCGGCTACGTCGCGGAAGGCGGCCTGCACGGCCTGCTCGTACTGCACCACGGCCAGGTTCCGGCGTACTTCGGCCAGGTCGAGATTGGCCTGATTGCGCCCCCCGTCAAAGATCGGTAGGGAAAGGCTGGGCGCGAAACTCCACGCGCGGTTGGCCCCTTTGAACAGGCCATCGAGCTCGTTAGAGGCCGTACCGCCGAAGGCCGTCAGCCGGATGCTAGGGAAAAAGGCCGCACGAGCAGCGCCGATCTGAGCGTTGGCAGAGCGCAACTGGTGTTCGGCCGCGACGATGTCGGGACGCTGCAACAGCAACTCCGATGGCAGTCCCACCTGTAGCGGTGGCAACTGCCATGCCGCTTCGGCCTGGGCCGGAGCCGGAGCCGGCATCGGCGGCAGTTCGGCTGGGCTGCCCAGCAGCAAGTCCAGAGCATGAGCCTGCTGGTCGCGCTGCTGCTGCAGCTGGACAACCAACGAATCCGCCTGCGCCACCAGGGTCTGCACCTGCGTCAATTCCAGTCGCGATGCAGAACCAACCTCGAAGCGGCGTGTGAAGATGCGCAGGGATTCGCGCTGGCTGGCCGCACTCTCCTGCGCCAGGCGCAGGCGTTCGTCCACCTCGCGCAGGCCCAGGTAGGTATCGGCCACCTGCGCGATCAGGCTGAGCGTGGTGGCGCGACGGGCCGCGTCCGTGGCCAGGAAGCTTTGCAGCGCCGCCTCGTTGAGGCTGGCGAGGCGACCCCAAAAGTCGAGCTCCCAGCTGCTGACACCCAGGCCGACCTGGAACTGGCTGGCGGTGATGGCGTGGCCGGTGAGGCTCAGGTCGGCGGGGGTGCGGGCGCGCGCCGCCTCGGCGGACAGGCCCAGCGTGGGGTAGCGTGCGCTGCGCTGGATGCCGTAGGCGGCCTGCGCCTCCTGCACGCGCAGCACGGCCGTGCGCAGGTCGTGGTTGTGCGCCAGCGCCTGCTCGATCAGCCGCTGCAGCGCCGGGTCGGTGAAGTAGCCGCGCCAGTCGAGCGCGGCGGCATCAGCACCAGTGGCCGCCAGCCCGGCACCGTACTGTGCGGGCAGCGGCGCGGCCGGGCGCTCGTAAGAAGGTGCCATCGAGGCACAACCGGCCAGCAGCAGAGCGCCGGCCAAAGGGAGGAGTCGGGATATCAGCATGCGTTCAACCGAGGATGTGGTAGCCGGCGTCCACGTAGAGCGTGCTGCCGGTGATGGCCTTGGCTCCATCGCCGGCCAGAAAAGTGCACAGTGCACCGATTTCGTCAATGTCCACCAGACGGCGCAGCGGTGCGCGCTGCACGGCCTCTTGCAACAGCGTATCGAAATCGGGGATGCCCGAGGCCGCGCGCGTGGCCAGCGGGCCGGGCGAGATGGCATTGACACGGATGCCCTTGGGGCCCAGTTCGGCTGCCAGGTAGCGCGTGCTGGCCTCCAGCGCGGCCTTCACCGGCCCCATGAGGCCGTAGCCCGGGATCACTTCTTCCGCGCCCACATAGCTCATAGTCATCAGGCTGCCGCCCTGCGGCATCAGCGGCTCGGCCAGATGCGCCATGCGCGCAAAGGAATGGCAGGAGATGTCCATGGCCCGCGCGAAGCCCTCGCGCGAGCTGTCGACCACGCGGCCGTGCAGATCGCTCTTGGGTGCGAACGCGATGGAGTGCAGCACGAAGTCCAGCTGACCCCATCGCTGCGCGATGGCGGCGAACACGGCCTCCATCTGGCCGGCTTGCTCGACGTCCAGCGGCAGCGTGATGGGGGCCTGCAGTTGCTGCGCCAAGGGCTCGACATGCGGGCGGGCCTTGTCGTTGAACCAGGTGAGGGCCAGTTCGGCGCCGGCATCGCGCAGGGCGCGTGCGCAGCCCCAGGCGATGCTCTTGTCGTTGGCGACGCCGACGACCAGGCCTTTCTTGCCTTGCAATGCGCCTGCCATTTACTTTTCCAGGACGTAGCTGCCGGGTGCATCGGCGGTGGCCGGGTAGGCGCTGCTGCCCATACGCGGCGGTTTGACTTGGGCACCCGAACGCGCGGCCAGCCATTGCTGCCAAGCCGGCCACCAAGAGCCCCGCACGGTGGAAGCCGCAGCCAGCCATTCATCCGGCGCCAGATAGGTACCCCCGGCCTCGCGGGTCAGCCACTGGTACTGGCGTTTCGACGTCGACACTGGGGGGTTGACGATGCCTGCGTTGTGGCCGCCGCTGGTCAGCACGAACGTGATCTCGGCCGGGCACAGGTAGTGCAGCTTGTGCACCGAGCGCCAGGGCGCGACATGGTCCGTGGCGGTACCCACCATGAAGGTCGGGAGTGTCAGGCTACCCAGCGAGACTGGACGGCCATCGACCGGATAACGGCCCTCGCTGAGGTCGTCGTTCAGGAACAGCCGTCGCAGGTACTGCGAATGCATGGTTGCCGGCATGCGCGTGGTGTCGGCGTTCCACGCCATCAGGTCGTTGAAACCGCTGCGGTCGCCGAGCAGGTAGTCGTGCACCAGGCGTGACCACAGCAGGTCGTAGGAGCGCAGCATCTGGAACGCGCCAGCCATCTGGCTGGCCTTCAAATAGCCGGTCTTGGCCATCTGCGCTTCGAGCAGGCTGACCTGGCTCGCGTCGATGAACAGACCCAGCTCGCCGGGCTCACTGAAATCGGTTTGTGCGGCAAAGTAGCTGGTGCTGGCTAGGCGCGTGTCGCCGTCGCGGGCCATGGCGGCGGCCGCGATGGCCAGCAGCGTGCCGCCCAGGCAGTAGCCGGCGGCATGCACTTTACGCTTGGGAAGAATCGCGTTGACGGCATCCAGCGCGGCGTGAAAGCCGTCGCGAAGGTAGTCATCCATGCCCAGGTCGTGCTCGGCCTCGCCGGGATTCTTCCAGGAAATGCAAAATACGGTGTGGCCTTGATCCACGAGGTACTTCACCAGCGAGTCATGCGGCGACAGGTCGAGGATGTAGTACTTCATGATCCAGGCCGGAATCAGCAGCACCGGCTCGGCGTGCACCAAGCCGGTGGCGGGCGCGTACTGGATCAGCTCCATCACGCGATTGCGCAGCACCACCTGGCCGGGCGTGACACCGACATCGCGGCCGACCGTGAAGCCGGTCTCCGGCCCGGTTCCAGTGACGGCCTGCTGCAGATCCTCGACCAGATGCTGCGCGCCACGCACGAGATTGGCGCCGAGTTCCTCAACCGTCCGGCGCAGCGCCAACGGATTGGTCGCCAATCGGTTGCCGGGCGAGAACATGTCTAGCCACTGCCGGGCCCAGAACGAGACCATGTTCTCGTGATGCCGGTCGACGCCACTCACGCCATGTGTCGCCGCATCCCACCACTGTTCGGTCAACAGGAAGGATTGCTGCCAGAGACAGAACGGCCATTTCCGCCACGCCGGATCAACGAAGCGTCGGTCTTGTGCCGGTGGCTCCACCAGCACCTGCTCATGGTCCGGTGCGGCTTGCAGGCGCGCGCGCATGTACTGACTCAGCGCCTGGGCTTGCGTGCCGGCCAACTGCGCCAGCGCCATCTGCTTGCCGGGCGAGTTGGCCAGGTGCACAGCCCAGTCCTGCCAGGCCAGCAGCGCCGAGGCCGGCGAGAGCCCGCCAGAGGCTCGGGCCAGCAGAGCGTGGGCCTGCGCGTCAAGACGATCCGCCAGCGTCGCGCCTGGCAATGAGGATGTGGTTGCAGAGGTCATGCTTAGGATCTTGGGGCTTTTCCGGGGGATGGATTTGACATACATCAATCGATCATCTTTTAAATACCGACTGGCCGGCCAATAGTATACTGTTGCGCGACCACGATGACAACGGCGAACAGTCGCGGGGAGCAGGAAGCTGTGGGTAAAGTGTCGGCTTCTTCTTGCCTAGCGCACACCACCATGATCAACAACGATATTTCAGCAGCCTCACCTGGCGTCAGCGAGCCAGGTCCGCCACGCCGGCGCCTGCCTGCAGCCACGCGCGTCACGCAGATCCTCGACGCAGCGCTGCAGGTGTTCTCCGACAAGGGCTTCGCGTCCGCGCGCCTCGACGACATCGCCGAGGCGGCAGGCCTGTCCAAGGGCGGCGTCTACACGCATTTCGCCAGCAAGGAGGAGATTTTTGGCGCACTACTCAAGCGCCTGATCCAGCCGCCCATGCCGGCCGCTCCCGAGGCCCTGGCGGACGAAGAACCCGTGACCGTGGACCTGCTAGTGCGCCGTGTCGTGGAACCGATGTACCAATCCCTCGGTGATCCCTCAGTGCTGCAGGCCGTGCGCTTGCTGCTGGCTAACGGCACGCGCGTGCCGCAGGCCTTCGACCAATGGCACCAGACCATGTTTGAGCCGCACATCGCCGATGTGGCGCGCCTGCTCCAGCGTGGTGTCCGGCAGGGCACGCTGCGTCGCAGTGCTATTACGCATGCGCCGCGGCTGATCCTGTCGCCTGGCATACATGCAATGCTCGACGGCGTGGTCCGCGGCCTGGTGGCCCCTGATGCGATAGCCGAATGGAAACGCCTTCATGTAGCGATGCTACGGGAGCTGCTGACGCCATAACGTGGCTTTGTCGCTCGGGGCTTGGAATATTCGCTTGGTGGAATGGAGGGCCTTTGGGCAGAAACCAAGCATTCAAAACTGATGTTTGGGTCGATACAGGTGAGGTCTGTGGTGTTGATGGAATAAGGAGGACTGTGGCGAATTTGCTCCCTAAGCAGAGCCGGAACCTCTTTCCCATCATTGCAGGAGAGAGCGAGGCGCAATCCGCATGACGTGGACGCAGGCCGAGAACGGGGCGAACAGGAGGCCGCATTGGAACTTAGACTACTGCGCTATTTCGTTGCGGTCGCGGAAGAACTGCATTTCGCGCGAGCGGCGGAGCGCCTTGGCGTCGAGCAATCGCCCGTGTCACGCGCGATGCGCCATCTCGAAGCCACGCTCGGCGTGCAGTTGTTCGACCGCAGTGCAAACCAGACGCGACTGACCAGGGCCGGTCAAGTGTTCCTTGGTGAGTGCCGGCGCGTGCTGGCTACCGTGGAGCAGGCGGTGAGTGCCGCAAAGGCGGCGGCACAGGGCTATCAGGGCTACCTGCGCATCGCCATCTGCGACAGTTTGGCACAGCCCCACATTGCCACCTTGCTGGCGCGCAGCCGCGAGGAAGAACCCGAGCTGGAGATTCGCGTCTTCGAGCTGCCTTTCGCGCAGCAACTCAAGGGCCTGCATAACGATCTGCTGGACATCGGTTTTGCGCTATCGGACGCGGTGACTGAAGGCCTTGTCGCCGAGCCCGTGTGGACCGATCCGCTGTCGGTGATTGTGCCCGTGCGCCACCCCTTGCTGGCACACGCGGAAGTGCCGCTGGATGACGCCTTGAAGTTTCCGCTGGTTCTATGCCATCCGGATGCAGGATCGGGCTGCCACCATCAAATCCAGGCTGTACTGCAAAGTGCGTCCATGCCGCTCAAGCTGGTAGATCAGGTGACGAGCTTAGGCGTAATGCTGACTCTGGTCGGTGCCGGTTACGGCATCGGTTTCGCCATTGCTTCGCAGGTGCAGACCCTGAACCGCCCCGACATAACCGTCCGCCCCCTGGCCGGCACGCCGCACATGCTGTCCACTTATCTGCTGCGCCGTGGCGCCGAACCCACTGAGCCGATGAAGCGGTTCCTGCAGCGCGCACGCCAGGAGTTCCTGTTAAAGGGAGATGAGCCGGCCTCGTGACGTTGAGCGCTCGGGTACATTGGCTATTGCTGGCTGTCCATGACTCGCACTGGACCTGCTCGGAGCGCGCGTTGACCAAGGGTGGTTTTTCAGTCCATAATTATGTACATCTCGGTTCGCCGAGTTCGAAAAACTCGTTATCAATCAACGAGTTGGGAACACGATGAGGTTCCCATCACCCGCTCCAGATTCGCAAAAAGCCATTGAATTTCAGTAAGCTACTGATCCTCAATGGCTTTTTTCATTGCTGGCCTCCATGGGTATTACACATGACTGAGAAAACCATGCCCCAAGCAGTACATGTTGTACGCCGATGTTTGGTCCAGGCCTTCCGTCTTTGCATTGCCTCTGATCGCTAGATCATCATTAACAGCAAGAACAAGATCACCTTCTCTGGCTGAAAACCCGAAAGATGCCGCCAAATGCACAAGGCTCAGATCCTGAAGCACGGCTGCCAGTCTTGGTGGCAAGGACGGCACAAAAGAGGCCCCGGGAACAAATGAAAGTAACCCGCTCATACGCACTGCTGTTCATCGTCTTGAATACCTTGGTCGCAGCCTGGCTATCCAGCCCCTGCTCCCCATACATATGGTCGCTAAAGGGGACTAAGGTTGCTGCGCTTGCTATCACCTTCGCCCTCGCTCTTGCCGCCTTGCTGATTTTGATCATGAAGATGGCAATCGAGGATATGAAACGAACACAGACCATACCCACACCGCTTTTCCTGTCGGGATGTGCTTCGCTGGTTTTCTTCAAGCTAATCGCGAGTATGGCAGCCAAGGCTTGTGGCCATTAAGTGCGCAGCCAGAGTGGCTCTGTGGCCAGCCACAAGGTTGAACAGGCCGCATGCCCTCGACTTGCTCAGACGACACAGCAAGCATCTGATGCCTGACCTGCCTTCCTCCTGTCCTCACTGCTCGCCAAAAATGGCAGGCGCTTCAGCGCGCACCAAGTCGATAAAACGACGCAAGCGGGCCGGATAGAAACGGGCGTAGGGATACACCAGGCTGACCGGTAGCGGTGCGGCCTGCCATTTGGGTGCCAGCTGGATCAACTGCCCTTGCTCCAGGTATTCGGTCATCACCCAGCGCGAGCCGATACCGACACCTACCCCCTGCAGGGCCGCACTGCGCAAGGCATAGAGGCTGTCGGTGCTGAAACGCGGGCGGATCTGGATGCGCTTGTGCCTGCCCGTCTCCGAGTGGGTCAACTGCACCTCGTTGCGGTAAAAGGTGCGCAGGGCCAGCCAGGGCAGCGCCGCCAGTTCGGCCGCGTCTTGCGGTATCGGCTGGCCATCAAGCAAGGAAGGCGCTGCCACCACAATGCGCGGCACCTGGGCCAGCGGCAGGGCCACCAGCCCTGGGTCGGTCACTTCTCCCACCTGTATCGCACAGTCGATACCGGCGGCAATGTAGTCCTGAATGGCCCGGTCATCATGCAGCAGCCATTCCACCGACATGCCGGCATGCTGCTGCAGATAGCTGGCCAGCGGGCCGATCAGGCGTTCCTGGCCAAAGGCGTGCGGCACAATCACGCGCAGCACGCCCTCAGGCTCTTCCCTGGCCCCTTTGAGTTCGGATTCAAAACGCGCCCAGCCAGCCAGCAGCTCCTTGGCGCGCTCATAGCAGCGCTCTCCATCCTGGGTCAGCCGCATGGTGTGGGTGGTACGTTGCAGCAGGCGTAAACCCAGCGAACGCTCCAGCATTTGCAGCCGGCGGCTGATGGTGGGCTGGGTCGTGCCCAGTTGCAGCGCAGCTGCGGACAGGCTGCCCGCCTCGACAATTTTCAGAAAGGTCAGCATCAGCTCGATGCGCTCTCCGGTTCCTGCTTGCAAGGGCATGCTCGTCCGCAGCGGACTGCCCGGTTCTTGTATGTCATCCATCATGGTCAGCCTTGTTCTGTCATACGCAATACGTATAACAGATCTTCAATCCACGCGCCTACCCATGCACAGCACACACAGCCATGATGTCACGGTCATCACTTGATTCATGAGGCTGCACATGTCTTCCACCAAAGTCCTGCCACATCCGCTGGCTCCGTCGGTCACACCGGCCCAATCTCACGCCCTGCCCCGCTCGCTGATCGGGCTGATGGCCACCGGTGCCGGGCTGTCGGTTGCTTCCCTTTACTACAGCCAGCCCATGCTGGGCGTACTGGCTGGCGATATCGGTGCGTCCGGTCAGGCCACCGGCCTGGTGCCCACCCTGACGCAGCTGGGATACGCGCTGGGTATCTTGCTGCTGGCCCCGCTGGGGGACCGCCATGACCGGCACAACATCATGCTGATCAAGGCTGCCGTGCTGGTGCTGGCCTTGCTGCTGGCCGGGCTGTCGCCTTCGCTGGCGGTATTGCTGCCGGCTTCGCTGCTGATCGGCCTGAGCGCAACACTGGCCCAGGACATCGTACCGGCTGCCGCCACGCTGGCCGCCGAGGCTGAGCGTGGCAAGGTGGTGGGCACCGTGATGACCGGCTTGCTGACAGGCATCCTGCTGTCGCGGGTCATCAGCGGAGTGGTGGCCGAGCAATACGGCTGGCGGGCCATGTTCTTCATTGCCGCTGCCAGCATCCTGTGCATCGGCCTGGCCATCCGCCGTTACCTGCCGCGCTTTCAGCCCAGCACGACACTGCCCTATCACGCCTTGCTCGGCTCGCTGCTTGGCCTGTGGTGCCAGCATCGTGCCCTGCGCCGTGCGGCCATTGCGCAAGGGCTGCTGTCGGTTGGCTTCAGCGCATTCTGGTCCACGCTGGCCATCATGCTGCACGCAAGCCCCTTCCACTTGGGTAGTGCAGCTGCCGGCGCGTTTGGCCTGGCCGGTGCCGCCGGGGCGCTGGCTGCACCGCTGGCCGGTCATCTGGCGGATCGCAAGGGGCCGGAGGTGGTCACCCGCGCCGGTGCTGCTCTGGCTGCCATGGCCTTTGTCATGCTGAGTCTGGCACCCATGCTGTCGCTGAACACGCAGCTTGGCCTGCTGGCAGCTGGCGCAGTGCTGTTCGACCTTGGTGTGCAAGCCAGCCTGATCGCCCATCAGGCCGTCATCTACCGGATTGACCCGGCGGCGCGCAGCCGACTGAATGTAGTACTGTTTGTCTGCATGTTCATCGGCATGTCGCTGGGTTCGGTATTGGCCAGCATGTTGCTGGCCGGGTATGGCTGGAGTGCGGTCACCGGCTTTGCTGCGCTGGCATCCTTGCTGGCCTTGCTGGTGCGGTGCCGGAGGTAAGCATCTGGCCACAGCGTGTTGTCGGCAAATCCGATGACAGCCAGTGCAGGACAGTGGGGGTAGCCTCTGGCGTTTCCCCACCTTTTGTGACTGGAGCGCGCCGATGCAAGCTGTACATCTCCCCCCGCCTTTGCAACTGTGGTTAAACCTCTCGGTCAATATCGGCCCCGAAATGGCAGTAGGTAATACGGAAGATGGTTACCGCTGCCTGTACCCGATCACCGGTGGCGTGGTGCACGGGCCGGATGGCCTGTCGGGCCGGGTATTGCCGGGTGGATTCGACAATTACCTGCAGCGTGAGGACGGGGTTGGCATCATGGATGCCCGCTATGCCGTGCAGCTGGATGATGGTGCAGTGCTGCTGGTGCATAACCGGGGATTCCTGCATCTGTCACCCGCAGGCGCAGCGCTGGAACGCAACGGGGTATGGCCGGTTCCGGCTGAGTTGTACCACTGCCGTTGCCAGCCCGAAATCAGGACTGGCGCAGGCCCCCATCACTGGGTCAACCATCAGGTTTTTGTCGGGACAGTGCATTATCCGCTGGCCGACCGGGTGGACATTGCCATCTACCGGCTGGCTTGAAAAGCAGCCGCCTCACACTGGCGGGGCGGCTGCAGCAGCATGCTCAGAAGGCGTAGATGAACTGGGTGGCCAGAATGTCGTTATTGCGTGACAGACTGCCATCGCTGCGCTGGAACACCGCATTGCTGGCAAAGTCATGGCGGTATTCCAGCTTCACCGTCATTTTGTCTGCCGGATAGAACAGCAAATCCAGTGCGATGTCACTGCGGTTGGTCCCCTTGCAGTCGATGCCGTTGTTGCTGGAAGCATTCAGGCATTGCTGGTCCACGCCCCAGCCGCTGGTGGGATTGATGCTGGCCGTGTTACCGCTCAGGCCATACAGGATGCCGCTGCCACCACCACCGTTGCGGCTGTTGTTCAGGTAGTCCACCCGCACCACCGTACCCACCTTGCCCAGCCAGTCGGTATTCCACTTTTTGGCCGCCAGCAAGGAGAAGCCATACCATTGCGCCATGCCGCCATTCCAGGCGGCGTGCGCCTGCTGGCCGTAATCCAGCTGGGCGTTGTACTGGATGTCCGACCAGGTATAGGTCAGGTCAGCTTCGGCATAAAAGTAGCGGCCAAAGGGCGATGTCAGATTGCATTGATAGCCGAAACCACTGGTGCAACT
This sequence comes from Aquitalea pelogenes, assembly GCF_041914625.1. Taxonomy (NCBI): domain Bacteria; kingdom Pseudomonadati; phylum Pseudomonadota; class Betaproteobacteria; order Neisseriales; family Chromobacteriaceae; genus Aquitalea; species Aquitalea pelogenes. The sequence continues at coordinate 36,992 of NZ_JAYSDA010000009.1, forward strand.
GGATGGTGTGTAGATAGTCTGGCGGCCGATATTGGCGGAAAAGCCCAGGTCCAGCGAGCTGGTGTACTGGTAGTCCACCCGCGCCGCCAGCGTGGGGGTGCTGTTACTGTTGCTGCGCCCGTTCTGGCTGACGATGGAACCGGCTGACTTGAGCTGTTCATTGGCCAGCATGAACTGCCACAGCGTCTGGTAGTTGTTGGTGAACAGCTTGTAGTTCATGCCCAGATAGGATGCCGGTTCACTGAAGTCGAACAGCAGGTTGTGGGTGAGAGTCTGGGTCAGATTGGCCGGATTGGGCTCATAGCCAGCCAGACTGGGTAGCAGGCCCAGTTGCAGGGTGCCGGTGGAACTGAGCGGCAGGTTGACATTGGCCTGGTTGAAAATGCTGTTGGTCAGGCCGCCGCCTTCACTGCTGAAGCTGGCACCGCTGCCGCGGTCCGGCTGGATGACCAGCTCCACGCTGGGGGCCTCCGGCCCCACGCCAAAGGTTTTCTTGATGTCCAGATACACATCGCCCAGATTGCTGTCGTAATAGTTATAAGCGCTGTTCTTGTTGAGAAAGCGGAAACCGGCAGAGTTACTGTTGCGGTTGTACAGGAACATCGGGTCAACAAAACCGCTTACGCTCAGGCCGGCAATCGGCCCGGTTTGTGCCGCTTCGCTCAGCGTGTCTACCTTGATCTTGAGGCTGTTGACGGTTTGCTGCAGGGTTTCCGGCTCCTCGCTTTCGCTTGCTGTTGGCGCATTGCCAGTACTTGCTGCGGTGTTGCTGCTGCCCAGTTGCTGTTGCAGGTTTTGTACTTGCTGCTGCAGCAGCGGAATCTGGGCATTGCTTTGCTGCAGGGCCTTTACCTGCTGCTCCAGTGCCTCCAGTTTTTGCAGCAGGGCGGTGCTGCTGTCGCTACCGGCGTGCGCCATCACCGGCAGGGCCATGACGGCCATGGCGATCAGTTTTCTTTGCATGATGTTTACCCCGAATGGCTAAGCGATGACGTTCAGTGGGTTTTCAGTTCCTGCCACAAGCGGGTTTCCAGCCGCATGATTTCGGTAGGCAGGGCACGCACGGTGAACAGCTTTTTCATTTCGGCGGCGCTGGGGTAAACAGTCGGGTCGGACAGCACTTCCGGCCGGATCAACGGCTTGGCCGCCGGTACTGCGCTGGGGTAAAAGGTTTCGTTGCTCAGCGCCGCGGCCTCGTTGGGCGAAATCACATGGTTGATCCATTTCATCGCGGCATCGACATTGGGGGCGGTCCTGGGAACAGCCATCACGTCGAACCAGATCACACTGCCTTCCCTGGGCAGGATGTACTGGATGGTGTAAGGCTTGTGCGCGGCCAGCGCCGCCATGCGGGCAGTGTTGACGTCACCGGAATAACCGAAGGCCATGCAGATATCGCCACTGGCCAGATCGGGTGCGTAGCTGCTGGAATTGAACTGGCCGATATAGGGCCGGATGGTTTTCAGCAGCTTGAATACTTCCTGGTAATCGGCCGGATTGGTGCTCAGCGGATTCTTTTTCAGGTAGTACAAGCCCATGCCGAACATGTCCACCGGCGAATCCAGTACCGACACGCCACACTTGGACAGTTTGGCCATGTATTTGGGGTCGAACAGCATGTCCCAGGTATTGAGCGGCACGCCCTTGCCCAGTACGGACTCCACTTTTTGCAGATTGATGCCGATGCCGTCGGTACCCCAGTTCAGCGGCACGCCGTATTGATTACCGGGGTCGCTGCCTTCCAGAATCTTCATCAATGCCGGGTCCAGCTTCGCCAGATTGGGAATCTTGCTCTTGTCCAGCTTGCGGAACATGCCGGCCTGCAACTGGCGGCCAAAGTAGGCATCGGAGGGGACGACAACGTCGTAACCGGAATTACCCACCAGCAGCTTGCTCATCAGGGTGTCATTGCTGTCGAACTCCTGATAGCGCACCTTGATGCCGGTCTGCTTGAGGAAGTTGGCATTGCTGTCCTTGGCCAGGCTATTGCCCCAGTTGTAGACATTGACCTGGCCGGCATCCGCTGCCGCATGGCCGGACACGCCGCCCAGCAGGGCGAGCGCACAACAGGTATGGATCAGTTTCTTCATTTCTCAGCCTTTGTAGTGATGGCCGCTCTGCTGGCGGCATGGTGTGAACAAACGGGAATCAGGCAGCGACTGCGTTGCAATCCGTATCCGCGCCATACACGGCTTCCCCACGGAACACCGTGCAGAGCACCCGGGTCTGCTGCAGCTGCTGTATCGGTTGCGCAAACAGGCTGCGCTCCAGAATCAGGAAATTGGCCTCATGCCCCGGCAACAGGCCGCGGCAAGCATCAAAGCGCAGCGCATGGCTGGCGTTCACGGTGTGTGCCTGCAACATCACTTGCAGGTCCAGGCGCTCCTCCGGGTTCCAGGGTTCTGCAGTAGGGTCATCCGTGGGCAGGTGAGTGACACCGGTCTGCATGATGGCCAGCGGGTCCATGGTGGAAACCGGCCAGTCCGAACCACCGGCCAGCATGACACCTGCGTTGCGCAGGCTGCGTAACGGATAGCTTTGTGCGGCCCGTTCGCGGCCCAGGATTTCCTGGTAAAGGGCCTGCAACTGCGGGGCAGCAGCAGTCCACAGCGCCTGCACACTGGCAATGGCGCCAAGCGGGCTGAAGCGGGGCATGTCGTCCGGATGCACCAGCTGCAAATGGGCCAGTTGTGCCCGGCGGTCACGCGGGCCATTACACCTGGCAGCCCATTCCAGTGCATCCAGCGCCATGCGCACGGCGCGGTCGGCCAGGGTGTGAAAGTGCAGGTCGAAACCGGCGGCATCGGCCATGGCGACAATTTCATTCAGCGCGCCCTGCTCCCACAGCGCGAGGCCTCGGTCCTCGGTGCCCGGATAGGGTTCCAGCAAGGCCGCGGTATGGGATTCGGTCACCCCGTCAATGAAGATCTTCACCGTATGCACGTGCAGGGTGTCGCCCGCGTAACGGCGTTTCCAGTCTTGAAAGCGGGCAATCTGTGCCGCGGGATCATGCCGTGGCGTGGCCAGCAGCCCGGCACTGACATGCAGCTTGAGCGTGCCGGCATCCCGCGCGGCCGCATAGGCTTGCAGCAGGCCTTCATCCACCCGGGCGTCGAACCAGCCGGTAATGCCCAGACGGTGCGCCATGGCGATGGCCTTGGCCAAGGACTGCGGATAACGGGCAGGGCCCAGTTGCGGAATCAGCCCGAACAGCCGGTACAGGGCGGCTTCGTGCACCACGCCGCTGGGCTGCCGGCTGCCCGGCTCCCGCTCATGGATGCCTCCCTTGGGGTCCTGGGTGTCGGGGCCGATGCCGGCAGCCGCCAGGCCCACGGTATTCAGGCAGCCGCTGTGCACATCGTGGCCCAGCAGCAGCAAGGGGCGGTCCGGCAGGGCGGCATCGAGTTGCTGACGGGTGGGGTAGCTGCCGAATACGTTCAAATCAATGCCGCCGAGAAACACCCAGGGCTCCTCCGCCTGGGCAATGGCAGCCTCGCGGATCAGCTGCAGCACTCCTGCGGCGCTGTCGGCCCGGTCAAGGTCGGTATCGCCCACCATTTGCTGCCCTTCCAGCGGGTGGGCATGGCCATCGACAAAGGCCGGGATGATCTGCTTGCCGCCAAGGTCGATCCGCTCGGTCTGGCTGCCGGCCATGGCAAGCATGGTCTGGTCATCGCCGCTGGCGATGATCTTGCCGCCGCCAATGGCCAGCGCGGTGTGCAGGGTGCTGAAGTCGTTACCGGTATGGATGCTGCCGTTGTAATAGATTTTTTCGGGATACTGCATGCCTGCCTCCTGATTCATGACCGGCACAGGGTCGTGCATCAGGAGGCTGTTGCGCCCCTTGGCAGAACCGTGTGCAACCAGTCCTGATCATGGCGGGAGGCGGGGCTGACTGTCTGTCCTCGGATTTCAGGACATGGCCGCAGGCGGGCGGTGACGCTGCTCCACCGTCACGCACCAGGCAAACAGTTCGGACTTGCTGGTGACACCGATTTTGGCCAGCGCCCGCTCCATATAGGTGCGCACGCTGCACTGGCTGATGGAAACATGCTCGGCAATCTGCGGCACCGACCAGCCTTGCAGCATGGCGTGACAAATCAGCCGCTCGCGCCCGGACAGCTGCTTGCCAGCCAATTGCAGGCAACGGTCGAAATACTGCAACAGGGTGTCTTGCGACGGGGTGATGCAGGGCGTGCTCAGCTGGGCATGCCGGGCCAGCAAGGGAATGAGGAAATGACAGGTCTGGCGCAGGCGGCTGAGTTCGCCAAGGGTAAAGGAAGGCGTGTGGCGGTTACGAAAGATCGACAGCAAATACACATAATCCGTTTCACAGCCCAGCAAGCTGCACTCTTCGCCCAGCGGGCTCTGGGCAATCATGCGGCCATAGGCGGTAGGCGGGTAAACCTCGTTGCGCGACAACACCAGCTGCGGGTCCTGCACTTGTTCGATGAACTGCAATAACTGGCGATCCTGCTTCCACTCCATGTCCTGCTGGTATAGCGACAGGGCAAGCCGGGTTTCTTCCGGGTCGGCATTACCGGCAAAGAACAGCACATCCAGCTGTTCCACCGCTTGCTGCTGACTGTCACGGCGAAAGCGCAGTGCGGTCATGTGATAGGAACTCGGGTCGACCACTCCGTGCAGCCAGCTCCACAGGCGCGTGGTGAACTGTGCAGTCCCCAGGCTCTGTAGCAAGCCACCTGCCGTGTCCAGTGCAATGGTCTGTTGCATCCTGCCTCCTCATGCCGGCTGATCGGGTATCCGTTTCAGCCACACTATATATTGATGTGACGGATAGCCAGATCGAAAGCACAAATCGCGCCATGCAGCAGGCCCCTGCACGCTCCTGCCGTACAACCCTGCCCGGCTGCAAAACAAAAAGCCAACCGGCAAGGGTTGGCTTTTTCTGCTTTGTACGGCTGTTGTGGCTTACTGGCCGAGTGCCGGGGTGCGCGGCGGAATCATCCGTCGGCTGCCGGTAGCCTCGAAGGCGCTGGCAAAACGCAGCAGCGCGTTGTCGTCGTAAGCACGTCCGGCAAAAGTCAGGCCCACCGGCATGCCGATATCGGCCATCACGCCCATCGGCACGGTCACCGTGGGTACGCCCAGATGGCGGATGGCGAGGTTGCCATTGGCCACCCACACCCCGTTGCTCCAGGCAATATCGGCGGAAGCGGGGTTGACGTCGGCATCCGCCGGACCAACGTCGGCCACGGTGGGAAACAGCACGGCGTCCAGCTTGAGTTCGTCCATCCAGTCTTCCAGGTCCATCTTGCGGATTTTCTCCAGGCCGCGCAGCCCGTCCGGCACGCTGGCAATCTGGTCGAAGGACTTCAGTCCGCGCTTGGCCATGTTGACATACTCTTCCATGCCGGCTGCCAGATCGCCCTCGCGGTTGGGCAGGGTGCCGGGGTCGTGCGGGAAGATTTGCGGGCCATCCACGTCCGCCAGCTTGTTGAGCTTCGGGTCGCCGTTGGCACGCAGGAATTCATCGAAAGCCCAGCCGGACAATTCCCATAATTCATCGTGCAGGAAGTCCGGCGGCAAGATGCCGCGATTGGCCACGGTGGGTGCGCCGGGCCGGTCGCCTTCGCAGTTGGACACCAGCGGGAAATCCACCTCAATCACTTCTGCACCGGCGGCTTCCAGCGCCTGCCGCGCGGCTTCCCACAAGTCGATTACCGAGGCGCGGGTATGGATGCGCTGCCCGGTGGGGCCGCCAATGCCGGGCGCAGCGCTGGTGCCGGCCAGTTCGTCCTTGTTGATATACATGCGCGGCACGCCAAAGCGCTTGCCTTTGAGCGTTTCGGGCCGGGACAGCAGGGCCGGATAGGCTGCCGGTCGCACGCTGGAGGCTTTGGGAATCGCCACCCAGGGTTGCAGGCGCCACAAGTCGCCACGGGTGACCGGGTCGTCAGCCACGATGATGTCCAGCACTTCCAGCAGGTCGGCCATGGTGCGGGCATAGGGCACCACCACGTCCATGGTGGGGGTCAGCGGCCAGTTGCCACGTACCGAAATCACCCCGCGCGACGGGGTATAGGCGCACAGGCCGTTATTGGATGCCGGGCCGCGCCCGCTAGACCAGGTTTCTTCCGCCATGCCGAAGGCAGCAAAGCTGGCGGCAGTGGCAGTACCGGCCCCATTGGACGAGCCGGAGGCAAACGGCGCGGTCAGGTAGTTGGCGTTATAGGGACTTTCGGCGCGGCCATAACAGCCACGTTGCATGCCGCCATTGGCCATCGGCGGCATATTGGTCTTGCCCAGGCAGATGGCACCGGCGGCGCGCAGACGGGAAATGGTGAAGGCATCGTGCTGGGACACCAGCTCCTTGAAAGCCGGGCTGCCGGAAGCGGCGGTCAGCCCCTTCACCAGATAGCTGTCCTTGGCGGTGTAGGGAATGCCGTCCAGCGGGCCCAGCGTTTCGCCACGGGCGCGGCGCGCATCGGAGGCTTCTGCCTCACGGATAGCTTCCGGATTGGGCACCACCACTGCATTGAGCCGGGTTGCCGTGGCGGGGCCATCGTAGGCCGCTATCCGTGCCAGATAGGCCTGGACCAGTTCCACCGCAGTGGTACGCCCGGATTCGAGCGCGGCACGCAGCTCGGCAATGGATAGCTCGGTAACCTCGATCATGCTTCTACCTCCACTTAAGAAGACGGGTTTCATTCCCATCACGCTGACAGCCTTGCACCAAGCGCAGGCATGGGCGATGACGCAATATGGCGGCTAATCTACAAGAGTCCGGCTCATGCGGGAAAATGATTCATTTTGATACACCCATTCATGCGATGAATACCGGTCTGCCAGCTTCATGCCGCTAGTCGGTGGATTCGATCAGGCTGCGCATCAAGCCACGCAGCCACAGCAGCGCCGGGTTGCTGTCCTGTACCGGATGCCAGATGCAGTTGAGGTGATAGCCAGGCAACTCCTCCGGCAGCGCCACCATCTTCAGCGGCCAGTAGCCTGCCATCATCGCTGCCACTTTCTTCGGCAGGATGAACAGGTGGTCGGTATGGCTGACAATGGCCGCCGCCGCCATATAGCTCTGGCTGTGTACCGAAATCTTGCGCTGCAAGCCGCGCGCGGCCAGAAAGTCATCCATCGGCGAGCCCAGATTGCCCAGCGGCGCATGGAAGACATGCGGCAAGGCAATCAGGTCGGCCAGGGTCAGCCGGTCGCTGCAAAAAGGGTGGCCGGCACGCAAGATGCCGATCAAGGGCTCGTTCAGCCAGGTTTCCCGGCACAGATAGCCGGGAATCTTCATGTATTCGTCAAAACCCAGCAGAAAGTCGATTTCCCCGTCGGCCAGCGCCAGTTCCGGAATCTCTTCCCGCAGGATGGTGATGTCGATATGGACATTGGGCGCTTCCACCGCCAGCTTTTTCACCAGCGGCGGAATCAGCACGCATTCCACGTAATCCGTGGTGCACAGGGTGAAGCGGCGCGTCGAAGTGGCCGGGTCGAATGCTTCGGGCTGGCTGAAGTGGCTTTGCAACAGGCTGAGCGCCTGATGCACACCCTGCTGCAGGTAGAGCGCCTTTTGCGTGGGCTGCATGCCATGTGGCGAGCGCACCAATAATGGGTCGTTGAAGAATGCCCGCAAGCGGTTGAGCGAGTGACTCATCGCCGGCTGGCTGACAAACAGTTTCTCCGCTGCCCTTGTGACACTGCGCAGGCTGACCAGGGCATCCAGCGCCAGCAGCAGGTTCAGGTCCAGCTGATGCAATTTCACATCATTCACCGTATTTATGAAAGTATTCGTATTGTTCATTTGCTGAATAGTTTGCCTCTCCCTAGACTGCGTCTGTCAATCACTTCCTCGTGCATGGCAGGCAAAACCGGCTGGCTTGTCGCACCGCCGGACTGCACTGCAGCTGCACGATGTCTTGAAAACTTCCGATGGCATCAATCATTGCATGGTGATTTCAATGAACAGCACAACGCACACTAGCCTGCCTGCCGCCGACGGCTTTCACATGCCGGCTGAATGGGCTCCGCAACAAGCGGTATGGATGATCTGGCCGCAGCGCCCGGATAACTGGCGCCATGCCGGACGCGAGGCACAGCAGACTTTTGCCGCCATCGCCAAGGCCATTGCCGCAGCCACCCCGGTGTTCATGGCCGTGCCGCAAGAATGCATGGCCGCAGCCCGTGCCGTGATGCCCGCCGAAGTGATGCTGGTGGAAATGAATAGCGATGACTGCTGGATGCGCGACAGCGGCCCCACCGTGGTCATCGACCAGGCTGGCCAGGTGCGCGGCGTGGACTGGCAGTTCAATGCCTGGGGCGGTTTCAACGGTGGCCTGTATCACCCGTGGGACCAGGACAGCGCAGTGGCCAGCCAGGTATTGGCCCACCATGGCTTTGACCGCTACGCCGCGCCGCTGGTGCTGGAAGGCGGCTCGATCCATGTCGATGGTGAAGGCACACTGATGACCACCGCCGAGTGCCTGCTCAACCCCAACCGCAATCCGCATTTGTCCAAACAGCAGATTGAAGCCTTGCTGTCCGAATATCTGAACGTCAGCCATTTCATCTGGCTGCCCGAAGGCGTGTTCATGGATGAAACCGACGGCCATATCGACAATATGTGCTGTTTTGCCCGCCCGGGTGAGGTGATCCTGCACTGGGTGGACGATGAAAACGACCCGCAATACCCGCGTTCGCAGGCCGCCTATGAAGTGCTGTCGCAAGCGCGCGATGCCAAGGGCCGCCAGTTGAAGATCCACAAGATGCTGTCGCCGGGCCCCTTGTACTACACCGCAGAAGAAACCGCCGGCGTGGTAGCCAGCGGTCAGGCCGTCCCGCGTGAAGTGGGCGAGCGCATGGCGGCTTCCTATGTGAATTTCCTGATCAGCAACGGCCAGATCATCTTCCCGCTGCTGGACGAGCGCACTGATGCCGCGGCCGCCAGCCGCCTGCAGGAAATCTTCCCGGAATACCGCATTGTCGGCGTACCGGCGCGCGAAGTGCTGCTGGGCGGTGGCAACATCCACTGCATCACCCAGCAGATTCCGGCAGGCAAGGCGAGCTAAGCACTTCTCTCCACTGAATCCGGCACCACAAAAGCCAGGCCTTGCGCCTGGCTTTTTCATTTGCCAGGCCTTGCCCGTGAACGCTCCAGCACAAAGGCATAGTCTGTTTGCATTATTGTCCCCGGCTACGCAATCCTCTTAACATCAAACCATACCTGATTGATGGCCAATGCCTGTGCGCCACAGCCGCCTTGCCATCAGCTCCGTCACCTGCACCGCACTGGACAGCGGGCAATCCGGCACAGACCGGCCAAGGGCATGACGGTTTCACTCCAGGCATGGGACACGACAGATGAAAAGCTTTCACAGCATCAGCGCCGGGCTGATCACCGCCAGCATTGCCATTTCCGTCAACGCAGCCTTTTCCGACCTGCTGGGCAACGCCCTGCATGCCGCTACGCTGCGGCCACTGCTGTTCACCCTGATGATGGCATCCTGCTGCCTGGCCATGCTGCTGCTTGCCGCTAACAGCCGGCTGAAACTGGCCATTCCCGGACTGGATGAACCGGCCATGGTCATCCTGTCCGCCCTGGTTACCGCCAGCAGCCTGCATCTGCTGGGCCAGCCATGGTCGACCGGGCAGGTGCTGTCCACCTTGCTGTGCATCAACGCCCTGACCGCCCTGCTGACCGGTGCCGCCTTCTTGCTGGCCGCCCGTTTGCGCGCAGGACAGCTGGCCCGCTGCCTGCCCTATCCGGTATTGGCAGCCTTCATGGCCAGCAGCGGCCTGCTGCTGATTGTGTTCGGCCTGAGCATAGCCGCCGGGCACAGCCTGTCACTGACCCAGCCTGCCAGCTGGCAGCTGGATGGCGGCCAGGCAATGCAACTGGGCTGGGGAGTGGGCTTTGGCGTCCTGCTGTTGCTGTGCATGCGCAAGATGGATCACCCCGCCACCCTGACTGCACTGTTGCTCCTGGCCTGCCTGTTCGGGCCGACGTCAGCCACAGCGCTGCAGCAGTCATCCGCCCCCCTGTGGCCCGGCCTGGAACTTCCGCTATGGCAGGAAGTGCTGTCCGCACTGCCTACTGCCCTGGCCGCCGCGCTGATGGCCATGCTGGGTAGCACCAGCAACATCATGGCGCTGGATCAGGCGCAGCAGGCACGGGCAGATCTGAACCAGGAAATGCGGGTCAACGGCCTGGCCTGCCTGGCCTCTGCATTGTGCGCCACGCCCCCGGTCAGCATCATGCTGTCCGACAGCCTGCTGGCGGGCCGCATGGGTGCCCGGCGCTGGCCGCTGGCCATCTGCTTTGTCACTTGCTGCCTGCTGGCCATCTGGCAGCAACAATGGATGCTGGGGCTGATCCAGCCTTATGTGCTGGGCGGGGTATTAATGTATTTCGGGGTGGAACTGCTGAGCCACTGGCTGCAACGCTGGCCAGCGCTGGCACGGGCAGAGCGCGGTATTTTACTGAGCACCATGCTCACCTTTCTGGCCATGAATGTGCTTGCCGGGATCGTGGTGGGTCTGGTGCTGTCTGCCTGGCAGTTCTGCTATCGCGCCAGTCAGCAAAACCCCTTGCAGGACATCCGCCTGCAGCCTGCCGATACTGGCAGCCAGCAGCCCGCGGTATTGACGGCCGAGCTGTGCGGCCCCTTGTACTTCGGTTCGGCCAGCCGCCTGCACGACCAGTTGCAAGCTGCCATCGCGGCACAGTTGTCCCGTGGCGATCTGGTGCAGCTGTGCCTGCGCCAGGCCAGCCTGGACAGTTCGGCCATGCAAACCCTGCACCGCCTGCACCAATGGTGCGATGAACATGGCTACCGTTTGCAATTGCTGTGCCAGGACGGAGCGACTGCCAGCCAGTTGCAACAATGGGGCATGTCGGCCAGCTGCGCCCATCCCGCAGCACCTTCGCCCCGACCGGTGGCGGCACGACAACGCCGTGCCGGGCATGCCGGAGCAGTCCAGCCGGCACAGCCGCGCTTCATCCACTTCATGCAAACCGGGCGCGAGTAAACCGTTAGCAATTTCTTCTACATCGACCCTCCCCCCGTACCACGCCAGCATCAGCACCATCTGGCTGCCAACCGGTTAAAAACGGTAAACCAGTCCCGGCCCCGCCAGCCATCCCGGGGCTGGGCCGCCCGTGTGACGGGCCTTTCCAGCCATCCCGGGCCGCTGGCAGCATTTCATGCTAAAATTCGCGCTTTACAAATGCGGGCTGCCCGGTAATATTTTGGCTTCGCCAAACTCGGGCAAGCGGCTGCCTTATCCCTGTCAGCCACCGCATGCTTGCATATGAAACACTCCGCTTAGCCCCCCGAAGATGCACTCATGAAATGGAACTCCGGCCGGCTATGGCTACGAATTGCCGTCTACGGCAGCGGCTCAGTGATTGCGCTGTTCGTACTGATACAGGCCCTCATTTTCTGGCAGTTTGATGAAGCCGCAGTGCGCAAGACCCTGAACAGCGCACTGAATGACACCGGCCGACAGGTCGCGGTGGAAGGCAAGATCACGCCGCTGTTATTCCCGTCCCCGGGCCTGAGCATTCACCAGTTGAACATCAGCGAACCTGGCAGCAAGCAAAGCTTTGCCCGGGTGGAACAGCTGGATGTCTATCTGTCATGGATTCCGCTACTTACCGGCAACCGCGAAATCAAGGCGCTGGAAATGCATGGCGTCACCGCCAGCATTGCCCGTGGTGCCGATGGCCGGCTGTCCATCATGGACCTGCTGCTGCATCGCTCCCCCGGCACCGTCAGCATGAAGCTGGACCGCTTGCTCGTCCGTGAAGGTACCTTGCTGTATACCGATCACAGCAGCGGGACCGAACAGAAGCTGGATACCGTCAGCCTGGACGCCGACGACCTGCGCAGTGGCGCCAGCCTGACTGCCGCTGCCATTCTCAGCAATGGCAAGCGCCCCATCCGCCTGGCGGTCAGCACCCCGCTCACCATTCAGGATGATCAGGTCAGCCTGGAAAAGCTGGACGCCGTGGCCATTTCCGAAGTACCCGGCCTTGGCGAAAGCAAGTTTGCCGCCACCGGCCAGTACAAACTCAACTTTGCCACCTTACAGACTTCCGGCAAGGACCTCAGCTTCCGCTTCAGCAGCGAGCGGCCCAGCAGCCAGCTGGAACTCAAGGTGCCAGAGCTCAATGCCAGCTTCAATGAAGTCAGCATTCCCACTGGCCGTCTGAGTGGCAAGCTGAGCTATGCCCACAGCCAGTACCAGCTGGACGCGGGCCTGGACAACCTGAAACTGACCGAAGGCGGCATGGCTGCCGACAAGGTGAATGGCAATTTCAACTGGCAGGCCGGTGATACCCGTCTCAACTTCAAGTTGGATGCTCCGCTGGCGCTGATGGGCATGAAGCAGCTGCGCATGCAGCCCCTGAACATGACCGCCACCGTCACCACCCCGCTGCTGCCGCGCGGCAAGCTGGTGTCCAGCATGCAAGGTGCGCTGGATGGTGATCTGGACGAGCCCCGCCTCAACCTGCGCGTGGCAGGCAAACTGGACGGCTCGGACCTGTCGGTCACCGTCAGCCAGTTTGGCCTGATGAAACCACGGCATGAAGTCACGCTGTCGGTGGGCAAGCTGGACCTGAACCGCTATCTGCCCGAGAGCAAGGGCGATCCGGTGGCCATTTTCCAGGATGGCAAGCCGATTCCGCTGGACTGGCTGGACTACTTCGACCTGACCGGCAAAGTGGCCGTCGGCGAACTGTCCATGGGCCGCTTCCGCATGAACAACCTCAACGCCAGCGTGCGCATCAACCCGCGCGAACTGGAGCTGGACCAGATGTCCGCCGACATCTACCAGGGCCGCTTGCAAGGCGACATGCTGCTGGCGCGCCGCGATACACCGCATCTGGAAGTCAAGCAGACACTGAAGGACATGAACATCCGCCCGCTGTTGGTGGACCTGCTCAACTTCAACCGGCTGGATGGCAAGGGCAATGGCAAGATCGACGTGACAGCGGACGGCAAGTCCTTCCTCGAACTGCGCAACACCCTGACCGGCAATGTGGAAACCAGCCTGAACAAGGGCGCGCTGACCGGTATCGACCTGGTAGCCGCACTGAAGAACCTGCCGGCAGAACTGAAGGAATGGAACTCGCCGGCGCAGGCCGACCAGAAAACCACCTTCTCCACCCTGTCCGCCGCCTTCCGCCTGGACAAGGGCGTGGCACGCAGTCAGAACATGCAGCTGGCCTCGCAACTGGTGAATGTCAAAGGCGCTGGCAAGGTGGACCTGACGCAGAATATTGTGGACTACACCATGGATGTGCAGGCCAATCCGCAAGAATTCAGCCGCCTGAAGGGCGTCAACGTGCCACTCAAGATTACCGGCCCGCTCAATGCTCCGGTTTACGCGCTGGACTTCAACGCCATGGTGAAGGGCAAGAAGACCGAAGGTGAAAAACAGCAGGCGCTGAAGCAGGAACTGAAAAAGCAGATCACCACCATTCTGCCCTGAACCCCGTTCAGTCAGCCAAAGCAAAAGGCCGTGTCAATGACACGGCCTTTGTCATGCCAGACCTTGCATCAGCTCTGCAAGATCACCCCTGCAGGATACGGCTTTCAGCAAGGGCCAGTTGCTCCGGCGTCCCCAGCACCACCAACACGTCATTGGCGGCGATTTCAAAGCTGTCGTCAAAATCCAGCCGGCGAATGCTGTTGCGGCGGATGGCCTTGACCTCCACCCCCAGCGCCTGCAGCTGCAAGGCCCCCAGCGGATGGCCGATGGCATGCGCGCCAGGGCAGGCCTGAATGCTCAGCAAGCGCGGCACCAGGGCCTCGTCCAGCCCCTCGCCATCGTCACTGGTACCGCGAAAGAAGCCACGGAACAGGTTATAGCGTTCTTCACGTACAGAACGGATACGGCGCAATACCCGGTTCAGCGGCACCCCCAGCACCATCAGCGCTTGCGAGGCCAGCATCAGGCTGCCCTCCATCACCTCGGCCACCACTTCATCCGCCCCTGCCTTGCGCAACTGGTCGATATCGCTGTCGTCCACCGTGCGCACGATCACCGGCAGATCAGGCCGCGCAGACTGTACGGTATGCAGGATGCGCAGCGCCGCATGGGTATCGGCAAAGGTCACCACCACCACCTTGGCGCGCATCAGGCCACCGGCCACCAGCACTTCTTTCTTGCCGGCATCGCCAAACACCACCGGGTCGCCAGCCTCGCCAGCTTCGCGCACCCGTTCCGGGTCCATGTCCAGCGCAAAGAAGGGAATGTCTTCCGTCTCAAGCAAACGGGCCAGCGCCTGACCGCTACGGCCATAACCGCAAATCAGCACATGGTCGGACTTGCCCATGCTTTCCACCAGCAAGTGGTGCAGGCTGAAGGCCTGCATCATCCAGTCCTGCTTTACCAGACGACGGGTGATGGCTTCGCCGTGCATGATCATGAAGGGTGCCACCAGCATGGACAGCAGGATGGCGGCAATGGCGGCCTGCTCGGTGCTTTCGGCAATCAGGCCCAGGTTGCCGGACAAGGCCAGCAGCACAAAGCCGAACTCACCACCCTGCGCCAGGGCGAGGCCGGCACGCATGGAGTGATTGGGCTGGTGACGCAGCAGCCGCCCCAGTACAAACACGATGCCCAGCTTGGCCAGCAGCAGCAAGCCCAGCATCAGCGCCACTTCGCCAAAGCGCTGGTACAGGATGGGCAATTGCAGGCGCATGCCGACGGTGACAAAGAAAAAGCCCAGCAGGATATCGCGGAAAGGCTTGATGTCCTCTTCCACCTGATAGCGGTATTCGGTTTCGGAAATCAGCATACCGGCCACAAAGGCACCCAGTGCCAGCGACAGGCCGGACAGCTCGGTCAGCCAGGCCACCCCAAGGGTGATCAGCAAGACGTTGATCATGAACAGCTCGCCCGAGCGCTGTCTGGCCACCAGATGGAACCAGGGACGCATCAGGCGCTGGCCGAAAAACAGCAGCAAGGCCATCACCGCCACCACTTTCACTGCAGCCAGGCCCAGGTCCATCCACAGGGTTTCACTGCCACCGGCAAAGGCAGGCAGCAGAATCAGCAGCGGGACCACGGCAATGTCCTGAAACAGCAGTACACCGATGGCCAGTTGTCCGTGCTGCAGGTTCAGCTCCAGCCGCTCGGTCAGCAATTTGCTGACAATGGCGGTGGATGACATGGCCAGGGCGCCCCCCACGGCAAAGCCGGACAGTGCAGAGCCGGTCAGCCAGCCCATCACCACGGCAATCAGCAGCAAGGTCACCACCACCTGCGCCAGGCCAAGGCCGAATACCAGATGGCGCATGGCCCGCAGCTTGGGCAGGGAGAACTCCAGCCCGATGGAAAACATCATGAACACGATGCCGATTTCACCCAGGAACTGCGTTTCTTCGCCTTCCGGAATCACGCTGGCCACACCGGGTCCGGCCAGGAAACCCACCACCAGGTAGCCCAGCATAGGTGGTACGCGCAAGCTGCGACACAAGGTAACGGACAACACGGCAGCCAGCAAAACCAGCACAATCGGGGCGAGCGAATGCATGAACGCAACCATCTCCTGTGAAAAAGCGGGAAAAAAGCCATGACAAGCAGCACGGCACAAGGCAATGATCAAGCGCCCCGACCATCCGGCAAGCGCATGGTCCGGAACAAAAAGGCAGGCAGGTGCATGACACCATGACAGGGCAAAATCACACGCCAAGCAAAAGATGCACCAGCTTCTGCCTCCGACGATTATAACCTTTGATATACTTTCCCCTATGGAAAAAGCGCAAACAAGCTCCCGGCTCGATCTGGCACGTGAAGTGCTGCAGACCGAGGCGGATGCAATTCTGGCCCTGTCAGGCCGCCTGAACGGCGATTTTCTGCGCGCCGTGGATGCCATTCTGGCCTGCCGTGGCCGCATTGTGGTAACAGGCATGGGCAAGTCCGGCCACGTCGGACGCAAGATCGCCGCCACGCTGGCCAGCACCGGCAGCCCGGCCTTTTTTGTTCACCCGGCCGAAGCCGCCCACGGCGACCTGGGCATGATTACCGCACAGGATGTGGTCATCGCCCTGTCCAACTCCGGCGAATCCGGTGAAGTGGTTGCCCTGCTGCCCGCGCTCAAGCGCAAGGGGCTGGTGCTGATCGGCATGACTGGCAACCCCTCATCCTCGCTGGGCCGCGAAGCCGACATCCTGCTGGACACCCAGGTGGAAAAAGAAGCCTGCCCGCTGGGCCTGGCCCCCACCACCAGCACTACGGTGCAGATTGCGCTGGGCGATGCCCTGGCAGTCACCCTGCTGGATGCCCGCCAGTTCGGCCCGGAAGACTTTGCCCTGTCGCACCCCGGCGGCAGCCTGGGCCGGCGGCTGCTGGTCCATGTCAAGGACCTGATGCACAGCGGCGACGAACTGCCGCGCGTATTGCCCGGCACGCCGCTGAAAGATGCCTTGCTGGAAATGTCGCACCAGCGCCTGGGCATGGTGGCCATTGCCACGGCGGACAATGACATCAAGGGTATTTATACCGATGGCGACCTGCGCCGCACACTGGAACGCTCCGGCAATATCTACGACCTGCAGATCGACCAGGTGATGAGCCCTGCCCCGCAAACCATCCTGCACAGCAAGCTGGCCACCGAGGCCGTCCACCTGATGGAACAGCGCCGCATCACCAGCCTGCTGGTAGTGGATGCCGACGGCAAGCTGGCCGGCGCCATCCACATGCACGACCTGCTCAAGGCCGGCGTCGTCTAGCCGCCAACAAGGAAGCCCATGCAAGCCATTACCGAACAAGCCCGCAAGATCAAGCTCCTGATCATGGACGTTGACGGCGTCATGACCGATGGCCGCATTTACTACAATGCCCAGGGTGAAGAGAGCAAGTCCTTCTATGTGCAGGACGGCCTGGGCCTCAAGCTGTTGCAATCCACCGGCGTACGGCTGGCCATCATCTCCGGGCGGGCCGACCGCTGCGTGGAGCACCGCGCGCAGGCACTGGGCATCGACTTTTACTTCGGTGGCATCCACAACAAGCAGGAAGCCCTGAACCAGTTGCTGCAACAGGCGGATGTCACGCTGGAACAATGCGCCTTCATCGGCGACGACCTGATCGACCTGCCGGTTCTGCGCCGCGTCGGCCTGGCGGTGGCCGTGCCGGCCGCCCCCACCCTGGTGCGCCAGCATGCC
The DNA here is from genome assembly GCF_041914625.1 of Aquitalea pelogenes. Lineage (NCBI taxonomy): Bacteria > Pseudomonadati > Pseudomonadota > Betaproteobacteria > Neisseriales > Chromobacteriaceae > Aquitalea > Aquitalea pelogenes. Next base: position 54,142 of record NZ_JAYSDA010000009.1, read on the forward strand.
CACTATGTCACCGGCTTCCCCGGCGGTCAGGGTGCAGTGCGTGAACTGGCCGAGCTGATCATGCAGGCGCAAGGCAATTTTGACGCCATCGTGGCACGGTATCTGGCATGATCCGTTCGCACCGCCTGTTTCCCATCCTGCTGGTGCTGATCACCGGCTTGCTGACCGTCTGGCTGGATGCCGTGTCACGCTGGCAGCCCAGCAAGCACGAGCTGGACCCGAACAAGCCAGAAGTCGTGGCGCAAGGCGTGATGGCCACCCGCTTCGACCCCAAGGGCATGCTGCAGGACAAGATGATTGCCAGCCGCATGTGGCAATACCCGGACCGCACCGAGTCGTATTTCGAATCGCCGGACCTGCAAAGCTACAAGAATGGCGTACTGGCCTACCATGCCATTGGTGAAAGCGGCCGTTACAACAGCAAGACCAAACAGGTACTGTTCGACAAGAAAGTCACGCTGATCCAGCCGGCCACCGCCACACAACAGGAAACCCGCGTAGTCAGCAGCAATATGCGCATTGACACCGTCAAGCACATTGCCCGCGCCGACACCCTCACGCACTTCTACTATGGCAAGTCCAGCGGCAGTGCCGTGGGCTTCATTTACGAGCAGCAGGCTGGTCAGTTACAGCTGCTGTCCAACGCAAAGGCCACTTATGAAAAATAACTGCCGCCGCTTCATCCGGCTGGCCTGGCTGGCCCTCGGCCTGTGCGCCATCCAGACCGCCCATGCCGAAAAGGCCGACCGGGACAAGCCCATCGAAATCAGTGCCGACCGGGGCAACCTCGACCAGCTCAAGGGCGTCACGGTATGGCAAGGCAATGTCGTCATCATCCAGGGCACACTCAAGCTCAATGCCGACCGCGCCACGGTCACCCAGGACAAACAGGGTAACCAGACCATGCAGGCCACCGGACGCCAGGTCAACTTCCGCCAGAAAATGGACGGCAAGAACGAATGGATCGAAGGCCAGGCCAACCAGCTGGACTACAACACCGTCACCCACGTTGCCGTGCTCACCGGCAATGCCCGCGTCAAGCGCGGCAGTGACCTGGTCATCGGCAATGTCATTACCTACAACACCGAAACCGAAATGTATGAAGTCAGCAGCGGTGCCAGCAGCAACGGCGGCCGCGTGACTGCCATCATCCAGCCCAGGCCCAGAGACAACAGCCCTGCCAAGAAAACTGACGGAAGCACTCCATGAGCGGCCCCAGCATCCTGAAAGTGGAGCGCCTGAAAAAGCGCTTCAAAAAACGTACGGTGGTAAAGGACGTCGCCCTGCAGATCCAGAGCGGGGAAGTGGTCGGCCTGCTTGGTCCCAACGGTGCCGGCAAGACCACCAGCTTTTACATGATCGTCGGACTGATCGGTGCCGATGAAGGCGAAATCACGCTGGATGGCAACAGTATCACCCACCTGCCCATTCATCAGCGCGCCCGCCTGGGGCTAGGCTATTTGCCGCAGGAAGCTTCCATTTTCCGCAAGATGACAGTGGAAGAAAACATCACGGCGGTGCTGGAAATTGCCGGTTACAAGGGCGACAAACTGGAGCAGGAACTCAGCCTGTTGCTCGACGACCTCAATATCGCCCACCTGCGCGAAAGCAATGCGCTGGCACTGTCCGGTGGCGAGCGCCGCCGGGTGGAAATTGCCCGCGTACTGGCCACCCGCCCGCGCTTCATCCTGCTGGACGAACCGTTTGCCGGTGTAGACCCGATTGCCGTCATCGACATCCAGAAAATCATCACCTTCCTGCAACAGCGTGGCATTGGCGTATTGATTACCGACCACAATGTGCGTGAAACCCTGCGCATCTGCGATCGCGCCTACATCATCAGTGATGGTTCGGTACTGGCTTCCGGCGAGCCGGAAGAACTGGTCAACAACGAGAAAGTGCGCCAGGTTTACCTGGGCGAGCACTTCCACCTGTAAGCCATGAAACAGTCACTACAGCTGCGGGTCTCCCAGCAACTCACCCTCACGCCGCAACTGCAACAGTCCATCAAGCTGTTGCAGCTGTCCACGCTCGACCTGCAGGCAGAAGTCGAACGCTTCTTGCTGGACAACCCCATGCTGGAACGCGGCGATGAGCCGCCCTCGCATGACAGCAGCCCGGCAGAAACGCCGGCTGCCCAGGAAGAATCCACCAGCACGGCGTCGGACAGCAGCGATGGTGACAACAGCCAGGACGCCAGCAATGGCGAACTCACCGACTGGGGCAGTGGCAGCCGCCGCAACGACGGGGACGATGAATTTGACCCCATGCTCAACGTACCCTGCCCGGTCAGCCTGCGCGAACACCTGCTGGCGCAGCTGGGTGAACTGACCCTGCCCACCCGCGACCAGGCCATTGTCCAGCTGCTGATCGAAGAACTGGACGACAACGGTTTCCTGACTACCGATCTGGAAGAACTGGCCAGCAACCTGCCGCTGGAACTGGAACTGGAAACCGATGAACTGATGGTCGGGCTGCGCCTGTTACAGCAATTCGACCCTCCCGGCATTGCCGCGCGTAACCTGGCCGAGTCGCTTGGCCTGCAACTGGCCCGTTTGCCCGCCAACGAGCCCGGCCATGCACTGGCACGCCAGATTGTGGCCGAGCACCTGACGCTGCTGGGCAACCGCGACTACACCCGGCTGAAGCGCATTCTGGGCGTGGATGACGAAGCCATCCGCCAGGCACAGCAACTGATCGCCCGGCTGACCCCTCACCCGGCGTCCGGTTTCGGCGGCGAAGACGTGCACTATGTCATCCCGGATGTGACCGTGCGCAAACGGCGTGGTCACTGGGTAGCCGAACTCAATAACGGCGCGGTACCGCGCTTGCGCGTCAACCAGCTGTATGCCCAGATGCTGTCGGAAAACCGCGCTGGCGCAGGCGAACTGACTGGCCGACTGCAAGAAGCAAAATGGCTGGTCAAGAACATCCAGCAACGATTTGACACCATTCTGAAAGTGTCAGAAGCTATAGTCGAAAGACAGCAAGCGTTCTTTGAACACGGTGAAGTCGCCATGCGGCCGCTTATCCTGCGGGACATCGCAGACGAACTTGGCCTGCATGAATCGACCGTATCACGCGTCACCACGCAGAAATACCTGCTTTGCCCTCGTGGTCTGTTCGAGCTGAAGTATTTCTTTGGCAGTGCACTGGAAACCGACAGCGGCGGCGAATGCTCGGCAACGGCCATCAAGGCGCATATCCGCCGCATGATAGACGGTGAAAACCCGGCCAAGCCACTTTCGGACAGCGCCATTGCCGACGAACTGGGCAAGCAAGGGATTCAGGTTGCAAGACGCACCGTTGCGAAGTATCGTGAAGCTATGCAGATACCGCCGGTCAATCTGCGCAAGGCATTGTGATTCACGCCTTGAAGTATATCCGCTCGCCCGGCCGACCCGACCGGGCAGTCAACACAAGAAGGAGTTAGGGTATGAACCTCAAAGTAACCGGTCTCCACCTCGAAGTAACCCCGGCCATCCGCGAATTCGTGGAAACCAAGCTGGAACGCATCACCCGCCATGTCGATCACGTGATTGACGTTGCTGTCACCCTGTCGGTAGACAAGCTGGTGCACAAGGCGGAAGTGAATGTTCACCTCTCCGGCAAGGATATCCATGTAGAGGCCACCGACTCCGACATGTACGCTGCCATCGACGCGCTGATGGACAAGCTCGATCGCCAAGTACTCAAGCACAAGGAAAAACAAAGCGAACACCGTGCAACAAGCCCACAGGTTCAACAGGAAGCCAGCTTGTAAACATTAAGTATTCGATGCGGGAACCCGGCGGGTTCCCGTTTTTATTTGCTCGGAGCCTTTTTCATTTTGATGAAGGCAACGTAGAATTGGCCAGTTTCTGTAGCCGCGTGCAACCATTCCTATGAGCCTGATTGGCAAAATCCTGACACAGGATCACATCCTCCCGGACCTGGATGTCGCCAGCAAGAAGCGCGTCTTCGAGCAGGTGGGCCTCCTTATCGAAAACACCCACGGCATCGCCCGCAGTGAAATTTTCGACTGCTTGTTTGCCCGGGAAAAACTGGGCTCTACCGGCCTTGGCCAAGGGGTGGCCATTCCGCATGGCCGTGCCAGAGGGCTCAAGGAAGCGGCGGGCGTGTTCATTCGCCTGAAGAACCCGATTCCTTTCGATGCGCCGGATGGCAAGCCGGTACAAAGCCTGTTTGTCCTGCTGGTGCCGGAACAGGCAACCGACCTGCACTTGCAGGTACTCTCGGAACTGGCACAGCTGTTCTCCAGCAAACAGCTGCGTGAACAACTGCTCAGCGCAAGCTCGCGTGCCGATCTGTACCAGCTGCTCACCGGATGGAATACCAACCATGCCTAGCATTACCGTGCGCCGGTTGTATCAGGACAACCAGCAAAAGCTCAACCTGACCTGGGTTGCAGGAACCGGCGGCGCGGACAGCCCCATCGGCAACGACGAACAACGCCCCACCCTGGCCCTGGTCGGCCACCTGAATTTCATTCACCCCAACCGGGTGCAAGTGCTGGGTCTGGCCGAGGTGGACTACCTCAACCGGCTGGAACAATCCGCCGCCAAGACCGCGCTGGACCAACTGTTCCACAAAACCATGTCGGTGGTGATGGTGGCCAATGGCCAGCCAGTGCCCAAACTGCTGCGCGACTACTGCCACACCCACAATGTGCCGCTGATGAGCACGCCGCTGGAAAGCCCCTACCTGATGGATGTGCTGCGCATCTATCTGGCGCGCGCACTGGCGGTTTCCACCGTGTTGCATGGCGTGTTTCTGGATGTACTGGAAATCGGCGTGCTGATCATGGGCGATTCGGCCATGGGCAAGAGCGAACTGGCACTGGAGCTGATTTCCCGTGGTCACGGCATGGTGGCCGATGATGCGGTGGAACTGTACCGCATCGGCCCGGAAACCCTGGAAGGCCGTTGCCCGCCGCTGCTGCGCGATTTTCTGGAAGTGCGCGGCCTGGGCATCCTGAATATCCGTACCATTTTTGGCGAAACCGCCGTGCGGCCCAAAAAGGTGCTAAAACTGATTATTCACCTGGTCAAGGCCAACGACCAGGCGATGCAAGCCTTGGACCGGCTGAATATCCAGTCGGAAACCCAGGACATCATTGGCGTGACGGTGCGCAAGGTAGTGCTGCCGGTGGCGGCGGGTCGCAACCTTGCGGTGCTGGTTGAAGCGGCTGTGCGCAACTACATCCTGCAACTGCGCGGCATCGACAGTACCCGAGAGTTCATCGAACGCCATACCAACTTCCTCAGAGATCAGGAAAATGCGCCTGATATTGATTAGCGGCCTGTCCGGTTCCGGTAAATCCATCGCCCTGCGCGCACTGGAGGACTCCGGCTTTTACTGTGTGGACAACCTGCCAGCCACCATGCTGCATGAAGCCATGTCGCTTTATGCCGATTATGGCTACCAGCAGATTGCCATCAGCGTGGACACCCGCTCCAGCCCTTCGCTGGGCGCACTGCCTGCCGAGGTGGACAAGCTGCGTCAGCAAGGCGTGGATGTACGCTTGCTGTTTCTCGAGGCCAAGCCGGAAACCCTGGTCAAGCGCTTTTCCGAAACCCGCCGCCGGCACCCGCTGTCGGGTAGCGGCTCCACGGTGGAGGAATGTATCCAGCTGGAGCAGGAACTGCTGGCCAGCGTGCAGGAAATGGGTATTCGCATAGACACCAGCGAGTTGTCTGCCAATGCCTTGAAAACGGCCATCAAGCAACTGGTGGAAGCAGACAGCAGCCGGCTCACCATCATTTTCGAATCCTTCGGCTTCAAGCATGGCGTACCGCTGAACGCCGACTTCGTGTTTGACGTCCGCTGCCTGCCCAATCCCTATTACGACCTGGCTTTGCGCCCGTTTACCGGTCGCGACCAACCCATCATCGACTTCTTTGCAGGGCAACCGCTGGTCGCCCAGATGGCCGAAGATATCCGCTGCATGATTCTGAAATGGTTGCCGGAATTCAGCCGGGAAAACCGCAGCTATCTCACCGTGGCCATCGGCTGTACCGGTGGTCAGCATCGCTCTGTCTTTATTGCCGAACAACTGGCCAAGGCCTTTCCGGCCGAACAGGTCCTGTTGCGACATCGCCAGTTGTTTCGCGAATCCTGACCGGTCACCTGCCCGGCTCGCAGCATCCCGCTGCGCCGGCAGGCAGGACCGCCACTGGAAACAAGATGCAAACACCCCAAACCGTTACCGTTGCCCTTACCGGAGCCTCCGGCCTGCCCTATGGCCTGCGGCTGATCGACACCCTGATTGGTGCAGGCGTCCGCGTATGGGTACTTTATTCCCAGGCAGCACAAATCGTAGCCAAGCAGGAGATGGACCTGCAACTCCCCTCCCGCCCTGCCGAATTTGCCCAATGGTTGCAACAACGCACAGCTGCCGCAGAAGGACAGCTGGCGGTATTTGGCCGTGAAGAATGGTTTGCTCCGGTCGCCTCCGGCTCCAACCCGGCCGACGCCATGGTGGTCTGTCCCTGCTCCATGGGCACCCTGGCCGCCATTGCACAAGGCATGAGCGACAACCTGATTGAACGGGCTGCCGATGTCAGCATCAAGGAAGGGCGCAAGCTGATTCTGGTACCACGGGAAACACCATTCTCCGTCATTCACCTGGAAAACATGCTCAAGCTGGCGCGGCTTGGAGTGGTGATCCTGCCACCGTCACCAGGCTTTTATACGCACCCGTCCACCATCGAAGACATGGTGGACTTTGTGGTCGCGCGAATACTGGACCAGCTACGCGTTCCCAATAGCCTGATGCCCCGCTGGGGAGAACCCGGCAAGGAGTAAGCATGCACAATGCAGCCCTGTGGAGCCTGGAGGACTTGCGTCAGCTGGAAGTGGTCACCGCACAGCGTGGCATCCAGCTGATGCAGCAGGCCGCGCAAGCCACGGTCGATTGGGTGGAGCAGCATGTCGCGCAAGGTGCGCGCATTCTGGTAGCTGCCGGTCCGGGCAATAACGGCGGCGATGCCTTGGTGGCAGCAGTACTACTGATGCAGCAAGGTTATCAGGTGGATGTGCTGCTGCCACAGCCACCGCTCAGTACAGAAGCCCGTGAGGCACTCCAGACCCTGCGCCAGGCTGGCGGCCTGCCGCTACAGCAGTTGAGTACTGATTACCCTCCGCCTGCCCTGCTGATTGATGGTCTGTTTGGCATTGGTCTGAACCGGCCGCTGGATGACTTCTGGTGCCAGCTCATCAAGCAGCTGAACCAGCTGTCCTGCCCCACACTGGCACTGGATTGCCCCAGTGGCCTGAATGCCTATACCGGCCAGGCTCCTTCAGCCTGCATCAAGGCCAGCCACACGCTGACCTTCCTGTGCCACAAACCAGGTTTGTTTTATGCCGCCGGTGCCAACCATGCAGGACAAGTGGAATGTGCACCGCTGGACTATCCCGCAGAACTACAACCAGTGGCTGCCGGTTATTTGAACCGGCAGGATGCCCGCATGCTGCGACGAGAACCGGATAGCCATAAAGGCAGCCACGGCACGGTCAGCATTGTGGGAGGCTGCCCCGGCATGAGCGGTGCCGTGTTGCTGGCCGGACGCGCCGCACTGGCCGGAGGCGCGGGCAAGGTCCATGTGCTGAGCCTGGATCCACGACTGGTCGTCGATACTGCCTTTCCCGAATTGATGCTGCATGGCGACGCCCAGCCTGCCAAGCAGCCAGCTTGTGATGTCCTGGCAGTGGGCCCCGGCCTCGGGCAAAGCGTGCAAGCTGTGCAGTGGCTGCAACAATCGCTGGGCAGCCCGCTGCCGCTGGTGCTGGATGCGGATGCCCTCAATCTGCTGGCAGCCGATACCGGTTTGCAAAAACATCTGCGCCAGCGAAAGGCCGCCACCATCATCACGCCGCATCCGGCAGAAGCTGCCCGTCTGCTGGACTGTACCACTGTGGATATTCAGGCAAACCGGCTACAGGCCGCACAACAACTGGCCGCTACACTCAATGCAGTTGTGGTGCTCAAGGGGGCGGGCAGCCTGATATGCGCGCCCAGACAGCCCTATTACCTGAATACCAGCGGCGGCCCGGCACTGGCAGTCGCCGGACAGGGTGATGTCCTGACCGGCCTGATTGCCGCCTTATTGGCGCAGGGTATGAGCGCACTGGCAGCCAGCTGCCTTGCGGTCCGGGTTCATGGCCTGGCCGGGGACCAGTATCAACAGGAAGCTGGCGGCCCCATTGGCCTTACCGCATCGGCTACTGCCTTGCGCTGCAGCGCCATCCTTAATCGATTAAGCAGTTAAAGCACCGTCCACGATCGCGATTCGGAGCGCTATCTCTCCACACACAAAGTCGATTAATGACATAGTCATTATAAAATTTATAAATTATTCTTTTTTTATAGAAAAGTACCGTTCTCTGTGCTGTACACGGCTAGGTAGAATGGAGCCATTCCGTGATGGGAGATTTTCCTTGCAGCAACAGAAGAAAGCATATTTGTTCGGGCTGAGCGCCGTATTGGCATGGTCTACCGTGGCAACCGCCTTCAAGATCAGCCTGGCCCATTTGTCTCCGGCACAACTGGTTTTGTATGCAAGCATTGCCTCCACCCTTTGCCTGTTGGGAATTTTGCTAGCCCAGGGCAGGCTTGGCAGCCTGTGGCCTGCATTACGACAACACTGGCGCCATTCCTTAGTACTGGGTGCGGTTAACCCGCTGATTTACTACCTGATCCTGTTTCAGGCCTATGCGCTGCTGCCGGCACAAGAGGCCCAGGCCATCAATTACACCTGGGCGCTCACCATGACGCTGCTCTCGGTCCCCTTGCTCAAGCACAAACTCAGCCTGCACGACGCCCTGGCTGCCATCATTTGCTATCTGGGCGTGCTGGTGATTGGCACCCACGGTCAGTTGCTGAGCCTGCATTTTTCCAGCTTGCGCGGCGTGGGCTTCGCTCTGGCTTCCACTTTGCTGTGGGCGGCCTACTGGATCTTCAATGCCCGTGACAAGCGCGAACCGGTGCTGGGACTGACGCTCAATTTCTTGATGTCACTCCCCTTGGCCCTGCTGTATTGCGCACTCACCGGCCAGCTGACTCCCGTTGCCTGGCAGGGACTGGCCGGAGCTGCGTATGTCGGTGCGCTGGAAATGGGCTTCACTTTTGTCTTGTGGCTCAGTGCGATGAAACTGACCTCCAGCACGGCCAAGATCGCCAACCTGATTTTCCTGTCACCGCTGTTATCGCTGGTGCTGATCCACTTTGTCATCGGGGAAGCCATCCTGCCATCCACACTGCTTGGTCTGGGGCTGATTCTCGGTGGTCTGCTGCTGCAAAAGCTGCAACGCAGCCAAGCCAGTTGTGCGGTACAGGCACAGTAGACCATCAGGCACAGGCTGGATATTGCTGGTCAGCACCGCGGATTACACACCTTCTTCTGCACAAAAGTGGTGCCATTTACCACCGGAATCCATGGAACTGACGTTTCCCTGACAGATTGAAGTGACATCCTCATGCAAGCAGTGACACCATGCATGACAGGCAAAAGTGGCATTTCAGTTCAAGACTTCCTAGGATTAAGCAGGCCTAAAGGGATAATAAAAGTAATGAACAGTATCAAATCCAAGCTCAGGCTCTGGCTGATGATAGGGGTGACGGTAGTGGTGGCCATTACCGGCTTGATGACGTACCAGCAAAACCGTAGCCAGGACGAAGAAGACTATCAGGCACAGCGCGCCTCACTGCAGGCACGGCTGGCACTGGCCTTGCCGCATGGTGTGTGGCAAATGGATGATGCCTACACCAGGCTGACACTGGATGCCGAACTGGGCTGGAGCTCCGTACTGGCCATCCGCATCACGGGTGATGCCGGACTGAACATCGGCCGGATCCGCAATAATGACACGGCCTCTCTGCGGGATATGGCACCTGCAGAAAAACCGGTTGCCGACGACACGCTGACCATTCCCATCATCTATCAGAACCGTGAAAAGCTGGGTGTGGCGACCATCTATCTGTCACGTAGCCAACTGGCCCATCGCCAGACCATGCACTTGCTGGAAATCCTGCTGGAAATCCTGGTGCTGGATGGCCTGATTTTCATTGTGATGACGTATAACCTGAACCGCTTTGTGTTCGACCCGCTCAAGGAACTGCAACGCGCGCTGGACCAGGCAGCCAGCAGCAACGATGCCAGGTCACTACGCCTGACCGAAGCCACGCAGGATGAATTCGGCGCGGTCAGACGCAGTTTCAACCGTATTGTGGATCGCATCTCGGCTGATCTGGCCATGCGGACGGCAGCCGAAGCACAGGCGCGCCAGGAGCGCGACAATGCAGAACAAGCCCTGCAACAACTGGTGCAAACCCAGCAAACGCTGGTGGAAAGCGAAAAACTGGCCTCGCTGGGTAGCCTGGTGGCCGGTGTGGCCCATGAAATCAACACGCCTGTCGGCATCACGCTGACCACGGCCTCCCATCTGGCCACCAGTACACTGCACATCACCGAGAAACTGGACAACGGCGGCATCAAGAAAAGCGACTTCCAGGCCTATCTGGATTCGGCCCGTGAATGCTGCGACCTCATCCTGTCCAATTCCGAACGCGCAGCCAGCCTGATCCACAGCTTCAAACAGGTTGCCGTCGACCAGACCAGTGAACAACGGCGGGATTTCCAGCTAAACGATTACCTGAGCGAAATCGTCACCAGCCTCAAGCCGCGTTTCAAGCGCTCCCAAACCAATATCACCATCGACTGTGAAGATGACTTGCTACTGGACAGCTACCCCGGAGCCATCTCCCAGGTGGTGACCAATCTGCTGGTCAATGCCCTGGTACATGGATTTGAAGAAAAACCGGGCGGCAATATCCACATCCGCGCCGAGCGCTACCAGGCGGCCGAAGTGCGCCTGAGCATCCAGGATGATGGCAAAGGAATACCGGCAGAAAACATCAACCGGGTGTTCGATCCTTTTTTCACCACACGACGTGGCAATGGCGGCAGCGGCCTGGGCTTGCACATCGTCTATAACATCATCCGGCAACGTCTCGGTGGCACGATCGAAGTGCACAGCGAAGTGGGCAAAGGCAGCGTATTCATCATTACCATGCCCTGCACCGCTCCCGAGGTTTCCCACAAGGAGGGTAAGCGATGAGCCAGCAAGAGAGTAACGATGACAACTGGCTGCTGGAGGACGACCCGGCAGACGCCGGCAATGCACTGCAGTCGTACAAACGGCCATGGAAAATCCTGATCGTTGATGACGAACCGGATGTGCACAGTGCGACATCGCTGGCGATACGCAACATCCGTTACAAGGATCGCGGGCTGGAACTGATCAGCGCCTATTCCGCGGCACAAGCCGAGCAGATGCTGCAGCTGCACGATCATGTCGCCCTGATCCTGCTTGATGTGGTAATGGAAACCGATGATGCCGGATTGCAGCTGGTACAGCGCATTCGCGAAGTCATGCAGAACAACACCACCCGCATCGTGCTGCGCACCGGCCAGCCCGGCCAGGCACCAGAGCAGGAGGTGATCCTCAATTACGATATCAACGACTACAAGACCAAGACCGAGCTGACGGTACAAAAGCTGTTCACTACCGTGATTGCCTCCCTGCGGGCCTATGAGAACCTGATTACCATCGAAAAGAACCGTCAGGGGCTGGCCAAGATTCTGGAAGGTGCGGCCGATTTGTACCAGATGTTCTCGCTCAAGGAATTTGCCTCCGGGGTGCTCAAGCAGATCAGCGCCATTCTGGACGTAGGCACCGATGGCATTCTGTGCGTGGAAAGCACGCCGGACCTGACCGGTCGGCCACAACTGGAAATCCTGGCCGCTGCAGGTGCCTATGAAACCCTGCTCGAAAGCGGCAGCCTGGACGATTATCCCGAATTGGCCCAGGCCATCCGTCAGGCCTTGCTGGAAAAGCGCAATATCTATCAGCACCCCTACGATGTGCTGTGCATCACGGCCCAGAACGGCCGGGAATTTGCCGTACACTTCACGCCACCCTGGCCGCTGGATGATGTCGAGCGCAATCTGCTGGAAGTCTTCTGCCAACGGATTTCCTCGGCCTATGACAACCTCTACCTGTACAACCAGCTGCGCCATTCGCAAGAGGCCACCGTGGTGGCACTGGCGGCCCTGGCCGAATACCGCGATACGGACACCGGGGCACACGTACAACGGGTACAGAAACTGACCCATGCCATTGCCAGTGAAATCCGCCGGGGCGGACATTATCTGGAACAGCTCAGTCCGGACTTCATGGACATGGTGGGCATGGCCAGCATCCTGCACGATGTGGGCAAGGTCGGAACGCCGGACCACATCCTGTTCAAGCCCGGCAAGCTGGACCCGGACGAACGCCGCATCATGGAACAACACGCCAGCATTGGTGCCAGCATTCTGGCCAAGTCGGCCCAGATGGTGGAAGGACAAAGCTATTTGTCACTCGGCTCGGAAATTGCCGGCGGGCATCACGAACACTTCGATGGCAATGGCTACCCGCAAAAGCTGAGTGGCCAGGCCATCCCGCTGTCGGCGCGCATTGTCGCCGTGGTAGATGTGTTTGACGCCCTGCTCAACAAGCGTCCCTATAAAGAACCATGGGAGCTGTCCGAAACCCTGGACTATATCCGCAGCCGTGCCGGCAGCCAGTTCGACCCGGTGGTGGTCACCGCACTGTGCACGCTGGTGGAGGAAAACCGTCTGCCTTTCGAGCTATAACATCTGCTGCAACGAAAAAAGCCGCGCTGATTTATCAGGGCGGCTTTTTCAATACTGGGGCAAGGCTCAGGCAACGTAGAACATCACGCTGACGAACTGGCAGATGCTGCCACCCATCACGAACAAATGCCAGATGCCGTGCCCGTGACGGATCTTCTCGTCATTGATGAACCAGTAAATGCCCACGCTATAGATCACCCCGCCCAGCGCCAGCCAGAACAGGCCACCCCAGGACATGGCTGCAATCAGGGGCTGCATTGCAATCACCACCAGCCAGCCCATCACCACATAGAGAATCATCGACAACAAACGCGTACGTCGCCCCAGCGTGAGTTCCTGGACGATGCCGAAAATGGCCAGCCCCCAGCTCAAACCGAACAAGGTCCATCCCCATGCACCACGCAAGGTCACCAGACAGTATGGCGTGTAGCTCCCCGCGATCAGCAGGTAGATGGCCGAGTGGTCGCACTTTTGCAAAATCGCCTTGGCACGGCCTTTGGCGCTGTGATACAGGGTGGAAATCAGATACAGCAATACCAAGGTGGAACCGTACAGGCTGAAGCTGACGATCTTCCAGGGGTCACCCTGCTCGGCAGCCACATACACCAGGCTGATCAGCCCGGTCACCGCCAGAACGGTACCAATCAGATGGGAAATGCCGTTGAAGCGCTCTCCGTAATACATGTCACTCTCTCTTCTTACTGCAACCATGTGCATGGCCAGCTACGACTACGAGTCAAACAAACGATTGACTGTTCCCGGTACAGGCAGTTCCTGCAGGGACTACAACTAGTTGGCGGCACAAACCGGCAATGCAAGTTCAAACCGCCACTTATTCTCGATATCAAACAGTATACAAAAACAAAGCGGGCCGCAGCCCGCTTTGTCACATTGGCAGTAAAAACGTCGCTCAGGCGCCCAATGCCTTCAGCACGTTGCCACGAACCACTTCAACCGGTTGTGTGCCATCAATCTTCACATACTTCGGTGCCTTGGCATCACCGCTGGCAGCACGCTGGCCGTAGAAACCAACCAGGACTTCGGTTTGCTCGTGATATACCGCCAGACGCTTTTTCACGGTTTCTTCGTGGTCGTCGTCACGCTGGATCAGGTCTTCACCGGTTTCGTCATCCTTGCCAGCCACTTTCGGCGGGTTGAAGGTAACGTGGTAAGTGCGACCAGATGCCACGTGTACGCGACGGCCAGCCATGCGCTCGACAATGGCGGCATCCGGCACGTCGATTTCCACCACGTAGTCGATATCCACACCAGCCGCAATCATGGCTTCAGCCTGCGGAATGGTGCGCGGGAAACCGTCAAACAGGAAACCCTTGGCACAGTCGTCCTGTGCAATACGCTCCTTGACCAGACCGATGATGATATCGTCACGCACCAGGCCGCCGGCATCCATGATGGCCTTGGCTTCCAGACCCAGCGGCGTACCGGCCTTCACGGCAGCACGCAGCATGTCGCCGGTGGAAATCTGCGGAATGCCGAATTCCTCGCGGATATAGTTAGCCTGGGTACCCTTGCCAGCGCCCGGAGCGCCCAACAGAATCAATCGCATAATTACTCCCGTCAGTTTGTATGTCGTTTATTGTGATTGGTGTTCTTCGGCCGTCTTGCATTGCGGCCTTGCCTGACGCTCAGCGTCCGGCCAGTACGGCACGCACCCGTTCCAGATCCTCCGGCGTATCCACGCCGGCTGCGGGTGCCTCGCTCACCGTGGCCACCATGATGGGGTAGCCGTGCCACAACACGCGCAGTTGTTCCAGTGCTTCAAACTGTTCCAGCGGTGCCGGGCTCAATGAGCTGTAGGTTTGCAAAAAACCTGCCTGGTAGGCATACATGCCAATGTGCCGCAGGACCGGTAGGTCGGCAGGCAACACGCTTGTATCGTGTGCAAACGCGTCACGGGCATAGGGGATGGGCGCCCGGCTGAAATACAGGGCCCGCCCAGCGTGATCCAGTACCACCTTGACCACATTGGGATTGAACATGTCCTGCGCGGCATGAAAAGGGTGCGCCACCGTTGCCATCGGTACACCTGTTTCTGCCATCAGTGCTGCCAGCTTGTCGATCAGGGCCGGGTCGATCAAGGGCTCGTCGCCCTGTACGTTCACCACCACCTGCCCGGCAGGCCATTGCATGCGCTGCGCGACTTCAGCCAGACGGTCAGTACCGCTGGCGTGATCTTCCCGCGTCATCACCGCTTCGATGCCATGTGCGACACAGGCTGCGAGAATGTCGGGATGATCGGTTGCCACCACCACCTGGCTGGCGCGGCTTTTTGCTGCCTGCTCGGCCACGCGCACCACCATGGGTTTGCCACCCAGGTCGGCAAGCGGCTTGCCTGGCAGACGGCTGGACGCCATGCGCGCCGGAATGACGATGGCAAAACCGCTCATTTTACTTCTTCTTCCGGCGCCAGTTCGCGCGCCTCGGTTTCCAGCATCATCGGGATGCCGTCCTTGATCGGGAATGCCAGACGGTCGCCCTTGCAGATCAGTTCCTGCCGGGTCTTGTCGAGTACCAGCGGGCCTTTGCACAGCGGGCACACCAGAATGTCCAGAAATTTAGCGTCCATGTCTTATCTTCAATCGGGAAAGTAGCCAGCCGGCAAGATCCGGCGTCAGCTGGGCCGTCACCGGCAAGGTCCATAGTCTAGCACGCTGCGCCGCATCATGAATCACTCCCCGCAATTTCACCGCATCTTTGCTGGTGACGATGACGGGACTGTCGCCGCCAGGCAAATCGGCAGCACTGAAAACATGATGATCGGGAAAATGCAGGCACTGCTGCAAAGTAAAGCCTTGCTGTTGCAAGGTTTGGAAAAATCGCTCCGGGTGACCGATGCCAGCCAGCGCAATCACCGGCTGCCCGGCAAAATCTCCTGCCGGGCGATAACGGTCTGGCTGGGCCAGCGATTGCAGCATCCCGCACTGCAATTGCATGTCAAACCGCGGCAGGTCTGCCGGCAAGGGCAAGTCGGCACCATGACCATTCACCACCACGGCATCAACACTGGCCAGCCGGCTGGCAGGCTCGCGCAAGGGGCCACCAGGCAACAGGTGTCCGTTACCCAGCCCGCGGGCCCCGTCCAGCACCACCACCTCCAGCGTGCGAGCCAAACGATAATGCTGCAGGCCGTCATCGGTCAGGATCAGCTGTGTTTCGGGGTACAGACGTAACAGGTGCTCACCCGCGGCCACCCGGTCCCGCCCGACCACTACCGGCGCACCACTGGCGGCCAGCAGCAGCGGTTCATCCCCCACTTCGTCAGGCGTGCTCTCCGGCAAGACCAGGGTTGGCTCAGCATGCGAACCGCCGTAACCACGGCTGATCACCCCCACCCGGACACCTTGCTGATGCAGGCTGGCCAGCAAACCCAGGGTGAGCGGCGTCTTGCCCACACCACCGACATTGATGTTGCCGATGACCACCACCGGCACACCCAGGCGCTGGCTGCGCAATATACCAAGCCGATACCCTGCCCTGCGCAGGCCCGCCAACAGAGCAAACAGCCCTTCCAGCGGAGCCAGAAGGGCTGTCAGCCACCATCTCGGTTGATACCAGTGGCGTTCGATCAGTTGACTGAGTCGACTCACGGTGTGGTGTTCTGCGTGGCAAATGTCAGCTGCAACAAACCGGCTGCCCGGGCAGCCTCCATCACGCTGATCACCGATTGATGGGTCGCCTTGGCATCGGCATTCACCACCACCACCGGGTCTTTCTTGCCGGCAGCCGCATCACGCAGCTGGGCTTGCAAGCCGGCCTTATCACCCGGCAACAGTTTATGGCCCGCCACCTCCATTTCACCGGAAGCCGCCACAGCAACGGTAATCGGAGTGGCTTCCTGCTGACTGGTATCGGCCTGCGCCGTGGGCAGGTTGATCTTCATCTCGGCAAATTTGGAATAGGTCGTGGTGACCATCAGGAAAATCAGGATCACCAGCAACAGGTCAATCATCGGGATGAAGTTGATTTCCGGCTCCTCACGGTGCCGTCCGCGACGGAAATTCATGACTGGTTACCGTTCTGACGCTCGCCATGCACCACTTCAACCAGCTTCACTGCCTGTGCTTCCATTTCCACCAGCAAGCCATCCACACGAGCGCGGAAATGACGGTAGAACATCATGCTGGGAATGGCCACGATCAGGCCGAAAGCGGTGTTGTACAGGGCAATGGAAATACCATGGGCCAACTGTTGCGGATTGCTGGAACCACCCGGTGCCTGGGAACCAAAGATTTCAATCATCCCGATTACCGTACCCAGCAAACCCAGCAGCGGTGCCATGGCGGCAATGGTACCCAGCGTATTGAGAAAACGTTCCAGCTGGTGCGCCACCACACGGCCTTCGTCCTCGATGGCATCTTTCATTACTTCACGACTGACACCAACATTACGCAGGCCCGCAGCGAACAGCTTGCCCAGCGGGGAATGGTTCTGGAGCAACTGCAACAATTCGGCAGAGGCTCCGGCGCGGCGGTATTCGGCCACGGTTTGTGCCAACAGACCATCAGGAACGATCAACGAGGCACGCAAACTGAACAGACGCTCGAAGATGATGGCCAGCGAAATGACCGAGGCCAGAATGATGGTCCAGATCGGCCAGCCGGCCGCTTCAACAATTGACCACACGAAACACTCTCCAAAGCTTTAGCTAAACGCTAAACTTTAGCGGTTGCGCCAGTTCTCGGCAACCATGGCGGCTGTCATGCAGCGCAGAAAAACAGGAAATTACGAAACAAATACAAGAAAATTCCCTAAGCTGTGATTTTGTAAGGGAAATTTGCCTGCATCCACAGATCCTGTGGATAACTTTGTTGATAAGCATGTGAACAGATAGGGCAAAACCGCACGGCAGGCCCATTTCCGGCAACTGACCGCAATTTGTACAAACAATATAACATATTGATTGTACAGTGATTTATTTTCAATCACTTAACGCCACATCCTTCTTTGTCCGACAATTTACAGACGACAAAAACCGGTATTTTTGTTGTGGATGACTTGACAACCATGAATTTCAATAGCACGGCCAATGACGTCATCAGCGTCTCTTCCCTTAATCGCATGGTGCGTGACTTGCTGGAGTCCGGCCTGCCACCGTTGTGGATTGGCGGAGAAATTTCCAACCTGACCCTGGCTGCGTCTGGTCATGCCTATTTCTCCCTCAAGGATGGCGGCGCACAAATACGCTGCGTGATGTTCCGCCACAAATTGTCCTTGCTGCCGTTTCGTCTGGCAGAAGGCATGCAAGTGGAACTCAAGGGCCTGGTCACCCTGTACGAGGCCCGCGGCGATTACCAGATCAATGTTGACACCATGCGCTCTGCGGGGCTTGGCCGCCTGTACGAGGCCTTCGAAAAGCTGAAAAGCCGCTTGAGTGCTGAAGGCTTGTTTGATGCAGCACGCAAACGTCCGCTGCCAGCACACCCTGCAGCCATCGGCATTGTCACCTCACCGGCTGCGGCGGCGCTGCGCGACGTGGTCACCACGCTGGCCCGGCGCATGCCGGACATCCCGGTCATTCTTTACCCTGCGCAGGTGCAAGGGGAAAGCGCTGCGCGACAGATTGCAGCCGCCATCGAGCAAGCCTCGGCACGGCAGGAAGTAGAAGTGCTGATTGTCTGTCGCGGCGGTGGCAGCATTGAAGACTTGTGGTCGTTCAACGAAGAGATTGTTGCGCGTGCCATTGCCGCCTGCCGGATTCCGGTGGTCAGCGGTGTCGGCCACGAAACCGACTTCACCATTTGCGATTTTGTTGCTGACCGCCGCGCCCCTACGCCGACTGCGGCAGCAGAACTGGTTTCCCCCAGCCAGGAGCAAGTGCGCCTGCAACTGGAGCAAGCCAAACGCGGGCTGGAGCGAGCACTGGGTCGGCTGCTGGTGGATAAATCACAGCAACTGGACTACCTGTCCCGCCGGCTGAATCACCCGGGAGAAATACTGCGACGGCAAGTGCAAAGCCTGCAGCAGGCATCCGTGCGTTTACGTCGTAGCCTGGATGGCGTATTTGACCGTCGCCGCTTTGGCTTGCAATTGGCAAACAGCCGCCTGCAGCGGCATCAGCCACAGTTGCTGCGCCAGCAACATCAGCTGAACCAGTTGCAGGGAAGCTTGCAACGCGGCATGCAACTGCTTATCAGCCGCCGCAAACAGATGCTGCAACAACAGGCAGCCACGCTCGAAGCCATGAATCCGCAGGCAGTACTCAACCGTGGTTATGCCATCGTGCAAAAGCAGGATGGTCATGCGGTGAAGTCGCCACAGGAATTGCTGAACCGCGAGCGCGTGCTGTTGCGCCTGGCCGATGGCGTCACCGAAGCGCTGGTCGATCACCCCACTGGCGCGCAACCGGAGTTGCCCTTCTGAAAAGCAAGGGCGCTTGACAGCGGGATGAAATGTATCGAGGATGAATATCAAACAACCGTTTGAATTTAAGCCATGAAACTTTCACCACGCCTGCTCAAGACACTGATCAATCTGTGGCCGCCCTTTCTGGGTGCCGGCATCAAGGTGGGGCATATTGCGCCAGACTGGCAGCAGGTGGATGTACGCCTGCGGCTCGGGCTGACCAATCGCAATTACGTTGGCGTGCATTTCGGTGGCAGTCTGTATGCCATGACAGACCCGTTTTTCATGCTGATGCTGATGCAGTCGCTGGGACCGGACTACGTGGTATGGGACAAGGCGGGCAGTATCGAATATCACAAACCGGGCAAAGGGGTGGTGCACGCCCGTTTCAATCTGGACCATCAGCAGATCGCAGATATCCGACGCCATACTGCGACTGGAGAAAAACACCTGCCGCAACTGAAAGTCGATATCCGGGACAGTGCTGGCGACGTGGTGGCGACGGTGCACAAAACCCTGTACGTCAGACGCAAAAAAGGCCACTGAGCGGCCTTTTTGCATTGACGATGCCAGGCTGAAAGATCAGTCGACAAAGCCACAAAATACTTCTCGCATCATTTTCAGTACTTCCAGCGTCCGGATATCACCAACCCGGTAATATACCCGGTTGGCATCTTTTCGTGTCCGGAGAACACCCTTGTCACGCATGATGGCCAGATGCTGGGAAATGTTGCTCTGCGAGGTTCCCACCTGCTCCACAATATCCTGCACGCTGACTTCCTGGTCGCCCAGTACCGAAATGATCTTCAACCGCAAGGGATGAGACATTGCCTTCATCGCCCGCGAGGACTGTTCGATCTGGTCATCGTTGAACAGCAAGCTCTGCTCCTAAGTAGTTTGCAATGCGTATTTATATTGGTTTGACTACGGTACAATACTAACTAAAAAAATCAATACCATCAAGAATTTCTAATATTCTGATTGTGGACATCATGACAGCTATCACACCCGTTTTACTCCTTATTCTCGACGGCTTCGGACACCGGCTGGAAGGTGACGACAATGCCATCCTGCATGCAAACACCCCCACTTGGGACGCCCTGAAACAGCAGTATCCCTACGGCGTGATTGATGCCTCTGAAGGCTTCGTAGGGCTGCCCAGCGGGCAGTTTGGCAACTCTGAAGTGGGGCACCTGAATATCGGCGCAGGTCGGATTGTCCAACAGGACATCAGCCGCATCGACTGCGATATCGAAGAAAACCGCTTCGACCAGAACCCGGTATTGCAGCAGGCCATCCAGCAAGCCAAAGGCTCGGCACTGCATGTCATGGGACTGTTGTCCGATGGCGGCGTCCACAGCCATGAAAATCACATTTTCGCGCTGATCCGTGCCGCCCAGGCTGCCGGCGTGCCCCATATTTACGTGCATGCCTTCCTGGATGGCCGAGACACCCCGCCGCGCAGTGCCGAAACCTATCTCAAGCGTCTGGATGAAGTGCTGGCCGGCTGCCCTGCTGCCCGTCTGGTTTCCGTCACTGGCCGCTACTGGGCGATGGACCGCGACAAGCGCTGGGAACGCGTGGAGCCGGCTTACCGCCTGCTGGTGGAAGGCGAAGGCCTCTACCATGCGGACAGCGGCCTGCAAGCGCTGGCTGCGGCCTATTCCCGTGATGAAAACGACGAATTCGTTGCGGCAACCGGCATTGGCGCCCCGGTCAAGATGCAGGATGGTGATGTTGCCATCTTCATGAACTTCCGCGCCGACCGTGCGCGCCAGCTCACCACCGCCCTCACCGACCCTGTCTTCAGTGGCTTCAGTGCGCGTCAGCCTAAACTGGGGCAGTTCGTCACGCTCACGTCCTATGGCGAGGCCTACAGCAACCCGGTGGCCTATGGCCCGCAGAAAATCAGCAATGGTTTTGGCGAATACCTCGCCAGCCTGGGCCTGAAGCAGCTGCGCATTGCCGAAACCGAAAAGTATCCGCACGTTACCTACTTCTTCAATGGCGGCGAAGAGCAGGTTTACCCCGGCGAAGACCGCATCCTGGTGCCCTCCCCCAAGGTGGCCACCTACGACCTGCAGCCGGAAATGAATGCCCCGCAAGTCACCGACCACATCGTCGAAGCCATTGCCTCCGGCAAGTACCAGGCCATCATTTGCAACTACGCAAATGGCGACATGGTGGGCCATACCGGCAAGTTCGATGCCGCGGTCAAGGCAGTGGAAACGCTGGACGCTTGCGTCAAGCGTTGCGTGGAAGCCATGCAGGCAGCAGGTGGCGAAGTATTGATCACGGCGGATCACGGTAATTGCGAGCAGATGTACGATGCAGCACACCATCAGCCGCATACCCAGCACACCCTGGACAAGGTGCCCTTCCTGTATGTCGGTCGCAAGGCACACATCAAGGAAGGCGGCGCGCTGCGCGACATCGCACCGTCGCTGCTCGCCATGATGGGTTTGCCGCAGCCTGCAGAAATGACTGGCCGCTCGCTGATCGACTTCGAGTAAGACCCCACGCCGGCCTGCCACGCAGGCCGGCAATGCGGCTGCCTTGTCTGCGCCGCCCTGTTATCATGCTGGCAACAGGTGTAATCCGAAGCGAAAATGGAATGAAACCGATATTGCTGCTAGCCCTGCTGGCTGGCGCGGCCCAGGCCGCCCCCTCCTCTGCCTCTCTCCCCCTATCCACTGCGCCACAACAACAGAATCTGCAATCGGTCCGCAAGGAAATCGATAACCTGAAAAGAGACCTGGCGCAGAAGCAGGCTGTCCAGCAGGAAGCCAAGTCCGCCATTCAGGAGTCGGAACAGGCCATCGCCCAAACCAATCAGGTGATTGCCAAGCTGGAAAACAAGCAGAACAACTCGGCACAGCAACTGGCCGACTTGCGTCAGCAAGTCCAGACCACCGCCCACAAACTGGCAGAAACCCGCCAGCGCGTGGCGCAAATGCTGGCAAGACAGTACAAGAGCGGCGATCACGACGCCATGAAGCTGATGCTCAATGCCGACGACCCGAACCAGACCTCGCGCGACATGGTGTATTACCAGCATATTGCCAAGGCGCAGCAACAAATGGTGACGCAGCTGATCAGCCACCAGCATGAGCTGGAAGCGCTGACCTATCAGCTGGAACAGGAATTGGCGCGGCTGGATGCGCTGTCCAACCACAAAAGCCGGGAAAAGAACGCCCTGCTCAACAGCAAGAGCAACAAGCTGGCCCAACTGAACAAGATCGCCGGTGAAATCCAGGCCGGACAAAGCCGGCTGGGCAAGTTGCAGGAAGACGAAAAGCGGTTGACCAACCTGATTGCCCAGATCAACCAGGAAATCGAACGTCGCCGTCAGGAAGCCATCCGCAAGGCGGCCGAAGAACGCAAGGCCCGTCAGGCTGCTGCGCTGGCAGCGAAGAAGGAAAACGAGCGCCGTCGCAAACTGGCCGAAAACGCCCGCAAACAAGGCAAGCCGGTGCCGGAAGTGGCCAGGAAGTCGGTGCCGGTACCGGTTGAAAAACCGGTGGCGGAAGTGGCCGACGGCAGTGCATCCGGCAAAGCCTTTGCCAGCCTGCAAGGCCGCATGAAGATGCCGGTGTCCGGCCAACTGGCAGGCCGCTTTGGCAGCGCGCGCAGTGAAGGCACATCGTGGAAAGGTGTGTTCATCAAGACTGCGCCGGGCCAGCCGGTTCATGCAGTCGCCGATGGCAACGTAGTGTATGCTGATGCGCTACGCGGATTCGGTAACGCCGTGATTGTGGATCACGGTGGCAATTACCTGACGGTGTACACCGGCCTCTCTGCCATCGGCAAGAGTGTGGGCAGCACGGTCAAGGCCGGCGAAACACTCGGCAACACTGGCGCACTGGACAGCGGCGAATCCGGCCTGTACTTTGAAATCCGGCATATGGGACAACCTCTCAACCCGCAAACCTGGGTACGTTAAGCCCCGCGGTATCGGAGACCAACACACAATATGACTAGTCATCGCATGAAAAAAATTGCCTGGCTTGCCGCCGGCGCACTGGCAGGCGGCGCCCTCACCCTCAGCGTGCAGGCTTTTGCCGGCAAGGAGCCCACCACGCTCCCACTGAATGAATTGCGTACCTTTGCCGAAGTGTTTGGCCGTATCAAGCAGGATTATGTCGACCCGGTCGATGACAAAAAGCTGATTACCGAAGCCATCAAGGGCATGCTCAGCGGGCTGGACCCTCACTCCGACTACATGGATGCGGAAGCCTTCAAGGAACTGCGCGAAGGTACCCAGGGTGAATTTGGCGGCCTGGGCATCGAGATCGGTGCCGAAGACGGCCTGGTGAAGGTGGTGTCGCCAATCGAAGATACCCCGGCACAGAAGGCCGGCATCAAGAGCGGTGACCTCATCATCAAGATTGACGACACGCCGGTACGCGGCCTGTCGCTGAACGACGCGGTGAAACGCATGCGCGGCAAGCCGGGCAGCAAGGTTACGCTCACCATTGCCCGCAAGAATGAAACCAAGCCGCTGGTATTTGCCATCACCCGCGCCATCATCAAGACCAAGAGCGTGAAATCCAAATTGCTGGAACCGGGTTATGGCTATGTGCGCATCACCCAGTTCCAGGAGCACACCACGGAAAACCTGGCCGAAGCCATTGCCAGCATGACCAAGCAGAACAAGCAGCCGCTCAAGGGCCTGGTGCTGGACCTGCGTGACGACCCGGGTGGCTTGCTGACCAGCGCCGTCGGGGTATCCGCCGCCTTCCTGCCCAAGGATGCGCTGGTGGTGTATACCGAAGGCCGTACTGCTGACGCCAAGATGAAACTGACAGCTTCCGCACAGAACTATGGCCGACCCGGCATGCCGGACCCGCTGTCGGTACTGCCGCAGGAAACCCACAAGGTGCCGCTGGTGGTATTGGTGAATGGTGGCTCGGCCTCGGCGTCCGAAATCGTTGCCGGTGCCCTGCAAGACCACAAGCGTGCGGTACTGGTGGGTACCCAGACCTTTGGCAAGGGCTCGGTGCAATCCATCCTGCCGCTGGGCAGTGCCGGTGGCATCAAGCTGACCACCGCCCGCTACTTTACCCCTAGCGGCCGCTCCATCCAGGCCAAGGGCATTGTGCCGGATGTGGTGGTGGAAGACGCAACCGTCACTGCGGCGGATCAGGCATTGCGCGTACGCGAGGCTGATCTGGAAAACCATCTGGCCAATCCAAATGGCGAAGAAACCCCGTCCAAATCGGCCAAGCCAGCCAAGCCGGCGACTCCTCCTGTGATCAAACAGGAAGCGCCCAAGCCGCAGGATGACAAGAACGCCAGCCCGGACAATCCGCGCGAGCCAAACCCACAAAAGGACTACCAGCTGTCCCAGGGCCTGAACATCCTGAAAGTGCAGCAAATCCTGATCAAACAAGGCAATTGAGCCTTGTTGCGACAGCCACCCCGTCAGCCGATGGGGTGGCTGTTTTCATTTGCAGCCACCGCGCGGCAAGCGGCAAAAGCCCTGCCCATCCCCTTGTATTCCTGCTAGGCTTGTCGCTTCTGACGTATTTATCTGGCGGGAGCCAATCCAACAATGCTGAACCGGGAATTTGTCCTCTCCTTCCGTGAAGCCGCCCCCTACATCAACACCTTCCGCGGGAAAACCTTCGTACTGGCAGTCAGTGGCGAAGCCGTGATGGAAGGCGGTTTTCACAATCTGTCGCAGGATATCAACCTGTTGGTAAGCCTGGGCGTGCGCGTGGTGCTGGTACATGGCATCCGCCCCCAGATCGAAGCCTTGCTCAAACGCTTCGGCCTGAACCGGCTGTTTCACCGCGACCGACGAGTGACCGATGCCAGCACCATGGAAATCGTCAAGCAAGCCAGCGGGGCAACCCGCTACGGCATTGAGGCTCAGCTGTCGATGGGCATGCCCAACTCGCCCATGTTCGGTGCCCATCTGCGCGTGGCCGGCGGCAATTTCATCACTGCCCAGCCGCTGGGTGTGCTGGATGGTGTGGACATGCAGTTCACCGGCCAGGTAAGGCGCATCGACGTGGACGGCATCAATACCCGGCTATCCTCCGGTGAACTGGTGTTGCTCTCGCCGGTAGGCTATTCGGTGACCGGCGAAGCCTTCAACCTCACCATGGAAGAAATGGCCGCCCAGCTGGCGTCAGCCCTCAAAGCCGAAAAGCTGATCTTCGTGATTGAAGGACGTGGTGTCACCAATGAGCTGGGCCAGCATGTCAGCTCGCTCACCGCGCAGCAGGCGGAAGACCTGTTGCAGGCAGGCCATCTGCAACGCGACGTCACCGCCTACCTGCCCTATGCCATCAAGGCCACCCGCGATGGCATCCCGCGTGCCCATCTGGTCAGCCATCACGAAGATGGTTCGCTACTGGCCGAACTGTTCACCAATGGCGGCACCGGCACCATGATTGCCCGCGACAGTCTGGTGAAGGTACGCAATGCCAGTGTGGACGACATCGGCCCCATCCTGAACCTGATCCGCCCGCTGGAAGAACAGGGCATCCTGGTCAAGCGCAGCCGCGAGCATCTGGAAATGGAAATTTCCCAATACTCGGTGCTGGAACATGACGGCAAAATCTACGGTTGCGTGGCCATGCATGTGTTTCCCGAAGCCGGCATGGCCGAACTGGCCTGCCTGGCGGTGGCACCGGAACGGCGTGAAGGCCGCTTTGGCGAAACCCTGCTCAAACACGTGGAATACCAGGCACGTACCCGCGGCCTGAAAGCCTTGTTCGTGCTGACCACCCAGACAGCCCACTGGTTTGTTGAGCGCGGTTTTGCCGAAGCCGGCCGTGGCCAGCTGCCACTGGCGCGTCAGGCCTTTTACAACAACCAGCGCCGTTCCAAGATCTTCGTCAAGGAATTGTAAGCCGGCATACCACCCCGGCGGCGGCATGGTTGGAAGGGTGTCATGGTTGTGACACAATAATGCAGTATATTCAGTTCAATTTTGCAAGGATTAGCAATGGCCAGAAACGTCAATTGCATCAAGCTGGGCCGCGAGGCTGAAGGTCTGGACTTTCCGCCCCTGCCGGGCGAGCTTGGCAAGCGTGTGTATGAAAATGTCTCCAAGGAAGCCTGGCAAGGCTGGCTGCGTTATCAGACCATGCTGATCAACGAAAACCGTCTGAGCCTGGCGGATGCGCGTGCGCGCCAGTATCTGGCTGCACAGCTGGATGCCTACTTCTTCGGTCAGGGTGCCGATGCACCGGCTGGCTACACGCCACCGCAGCAGTAATTGTTTCAAGCCCTCCTGCGCGAGGGCTTTTTTGTCTCCACACCTCATCACCATTGGCGCGAAACCGTATGTCACAAAGCCACGAGTTGCTGCTTAACCGTGAACTAGGCCTGATCGAATTCAACCGCAGGGTACTGGCCCAAGCAGAAGACCCAAGCCTGCCGCTGCTCGAACGCCTGAAATACCTGTGCATCGTCTCCTCCAATCTGGACGAATTCTTCGAAGTGCGCATGGCCTGGCTGAAAGATACCGCCCAGCTCACTCCGGGGCGCATTCTGGCAGACGGTTCGACACCGGCGCAGATCATGGCGCGGATTTCGTCCGCCTCGCACGAACTGGTGCGCCAGCAATATGCGGTGATGAGTGATGTCCTGTTCCCGGCGCTGCGTGAAGAAGACATCATCTTCCTGCGCCGTAACGAATGGACCGAACAGCAACAGGAATGGGTGCACGACTTCTTCAGCAACGAGCTGATGCCCATCCTCACCCCGATCGGGCTGGACCCGTCCCACCCCTTCCCCAAGGTGCTGAACAAGTCGCTCAACTTTGCCGTGGAACTGGAAGGTCGCGATGCCTTTGGCCGTCAGTCGGACATCGCCATCGTGCAGGCCCCGCGCATTCTGCCACGCGTGATCAAGGTGCCGCCGGAAGTGTGCAGCGGCCACCCGCATACCTTTGTTTTCCTGTCCTCCATCCTGCACTCGCATGTGCACGAGCTGTTCCTGGGCATGACGGTCAAGGGCTGTTACCAGTTCCGCGTCACCCGCGACAGCGAACTGACGGTGGAAGACGAAGACCTGAAAAACCTGCGTACGGCCTTGCAGGGTGAATTGAGTCAGCGCCAGTTTGGTGATGCGGTACGGCTGGAAATTGCCGACACCTGCCCACCACACATGGAAGAGTTCCTGCTGACCCAGTTCAACCTGAAGAAGCCGGACGTATACCGCGTCAACGGCCCGGTGAACCTGGTACGCCTGATGCAGGTGCCGGACCTGGTTGACCGGCCGGACCTGAAATTCCCGCCTTTCGTACCCTCGCTGCCCGACCAGCTGAGCAAGAAAGTGCCGCTGTTCGACGCCATCCGCAAGGGTGACATCCTGCTGCACCACCCCTTCCAGAGCTTCCAGCCTGTCATTGACATGCTGAACCTGGCCGCGACAGACCCGCAGGTAGTCGCCATCAAGATGACGGTATACCGCACCGGTACTGACTCGGTGCTGATGGAGTCGCTGATTGCCGCCGCCCGCGCCGGCAAGCAGGTGACGGTGGTGCTGGAACTGATGGCGCGCTTTGACGAAGAAGCCAACATCAGCTGGGCCAGCCATCTGGAAGATGCAGGTGCGCACGTGGTGTATGGCGTGTTCGGTTACAAGGTGCACGCCAAGATGCTGATGGTGATCCGTCGTGAGGACAAGCGCCTGCGCCGCTACGTGCACCTGGGCACCGGCAACTATCACCCGCGCACCGCCCGTTTCTATACCGACCTTGGCCTGCTCACCTGCAACGAAGAAATCGCCAGCGATGTGAATGACATCTTCGTGCAGCTCACCGGTCTGGGCCGCGCCAGCCAGCTCAAGCAGCTGCACCAAAGCCCGTTCACCCTGCACAGCTTGCTGATCGACTCCATCGAGCGGGAGATCGAGCACGCCCAGCAAGGTCGCCCGGCACAGATCATCGCCAAGATGAACGCACTGCTGGAACCGCAAGTCATCCATGCGCTGTACCGCGCCAGCCAGGCCGGGGTGAAGATCCAGCTCATCGTGCGTGGCGTCTGCGCGCTGCGCCCCGGCGTACCGGGGCTGTCGGACAACATCACCGTGCGTTCGGTGGTGGGGCGCTTCCTGGAACATCCGCGCGTCTACTACTTCTACAACGACAAGCAGGAAAACCTGTACATCGCCAGCGCCGACTGGATGGGTCGCAACCTGTTCCGCCGTATCGAAACCTGCGTGCCGATTCTGGACCCCAAGGTCAAACGCCGGGTGATCAAGGAAGCACTGCGCCTGTATCTGGAAGACAACGTCAACGCCTGGGACATGCAGGCAGACGGCAGCTACAAACGTCGCCCCAACCGCGGCAAGGAACGCTGCGCCCAGAACCTGCTGCTGGAAGAATACGCGCGCTGACAGGTATTGCTTGTCTGCATGCCCGCGGCCGGTCGGTGGAACTTCCACCCACCGGCCGTTTTCTTATGGCAGCCACCTTATCAAGGAATGTCTGTGGAAATCCTGTTTACCCTGCTTGCTGTCCTGCTAATCGTACTGGGCATGGCCGGCACCCTGTTTCCCGCCCTGCCCGGCCTGCCGCTGATGCTGGGTGGCTTTCTGCTACTAGCCTGGGCCGATCACTTCGCCCATCTGGGCAGCAGCGCCCTGCTCATCATGGCACTGCTGACTGTATTGGGCTTGCTGATCGACTTTGTCGCCGGCTTGCTCGGGGCCAAACTGACTGGAGCCAGCAAGCAGGCATTGTGGGGAGCTTTTATCGGCAGCATTGTCGGCCTGCCGCTGGGATTGGTCGGTGTCATTCTGGGGCCGCTGCTGGGAGCGGCCATCGGCGAGCTGCTGGCCCGGCGTGATGCCTGGCAGGCCGGGCGTGTGGGCCTGGGCACACTGGCCGGTTTCCTGATCGGCACGATAGCCAAGATTGGCTGCGCCTTTGCCATGCTGGCCACTGCCCTGTTTGCCTGGTTCTGGTAAGGACAAACACGGGCAGCACAGCGCAGCCGGCCCGCTTTTGGTAGAATCTACCGCTTAACGATTATCTTCAGCAGGGTCCCTCATGGCTCAATACGTAATGTCCATGCTCCGCGTGAGCAAAGTGGTGCCGCCCAAGCGCCAGATCATCAAGGACATCTCCCTGTCCTTCTTCCCCGGTGCCAAAATCGGCCTGCTGGGCCTGAACGGTTCCGGCAAATCCACCGTGCTGCGCATCATGGCCAATGTGGACAAGGAATACGACGGCGAAGTACAGCATCTGCCTGGCGTGAAAATCGGCTATCTGCCGCAGGAGCCGCAGCTGGACCCGGAGAAGACCGTGCGCGAAGAAGTGGAAAGCGGCATGGGCGACGTGATGGGTGCGCAAAAGCGACTGGAAGAAGTGTATGCCGCCTATGCCGACCCGGATGCCGACTTCGACGCGCTGGCCGAAGAACAGGCCAAGCTGGAAGCCATCATCTCTGCCGGTGCCGGCGACAATGTACAACTGCAGCTGGAACTGGCTGCCGACGCGCTGCGCCTGCCGCCGTGGGATGCCAAGATCGGCCCGCTGTCCGGTGGTGAAAAACGCCGCGTCGCCTTGTGCAAGCTGCTGCTGTCCAAGCCGGACATGCTGCTGCTGGACGAACCCACCAACCACCTGGACGCCGAATCGGTAGAGTGGCTGGAACAATTCCTGGTGCGCTTCCCCGGTACCGTGGTGGCCGTTACCCACGACCGCTACTTCCTCGACAACGCCGCCGAATGGATTCTGGAACTGGACCGTGGCGAAGGCATTCCGTGGAAAGGCAACTATTCCAGCTGGCTGGAGCAGAAGGAAGAACGCCTGGAGAAGGAAGCCAAGAGCGAAGGCGCCCGCATGAAGGCGATGAAGCAGGAACTGGAATGGGTACGCCAGAACCCCAAGGGCCGTCAGGCCAAGTCCAAGGCGCGTATCGCCCGCTTTGAAGAACTGTCGAGTTACGAAACCCAGAAGCGTAACGAAACCCAGGAAATCTTCATCCCGGTGGCCGAGCGCCTGGGGAATGAAGTGATCGAATTCGATGGCGTATCCAAAGGCTTTGGCGACCGCCTGCTGATCGACAACCTGTCGTTCAAGGCACCGGCTGGTGCCATCGTCGGCATCATCGGCCCCAACGGCGCGGGTAAATCCACCCTGTTCAAGATGATTGCCGGCAAGGAACAGCCGGACAGCGGTACGGTGAAAATCGGCCAGACCGTGCAGATGGCCTTTGTCGAACAGAGCCGTGAAGGTCTGGAAGACGACAAGACCGTATTTGACGACGTATCTGGCGGTGCCGACCTGCTGACCGTGGGCCGCTTTGAAATGTCCAGCCGCGCCTATCTGGGCCGCTTCAACTTCAAGGGTGCCGACCAGCAGAAGAAGGTAGGCATGCTGTCCGGTGGTGAGCGTGGTCGTCTGCATCTGGCCAAGACCCTGCTCAAGGGCGGCAACGTATTGCTGCTGGACGAACCGTCCAACGACCTTGATGTGGAAACCTTGCGTGCGCTGGAAGATGCACTGCTGGAATTCGCCGGCACCGTGTTCGTGATCTCCCACGACCGCTGGTTCCTCGACCGTATCGCCACCCACATCCTGGCGGCGGAAGGCGAATCGCAGTGGACCTTCTTCGACGGCAACTATCAGGAATACGAAGCCGACAAGAAGAAACGACTGGGCGAAGAAGGTGCCAAGCCCAAACGTATCCGCTACAAGCCGATTACCCGCTGATCGGCCAGTCACAAAAAAACCCCGCCTTGGCGGGGTTTTTCTTTACGGTATCAACGGTTCAGGACAACTGGCTGTGCGAGCCATCGCACAAGGGCCGACCTTCGCTCAACTTGCAGCCACAGAAGTACACCAGGCCGCTTTTGTCCGCCACATACTCGACCGGACTGAAACAGGAGCCGGCATGACTGCCATCACAAAACGGCTGCTTTTCACTCTGCCCGCAAGCGCACCACCAATAATGCTTGCCGGCCTCCACTTCAACTGCATAGGGAAAACTCTGCGGTGAAAACGGTTGATCAGCCATGCGACACTCCTTGCAGAACCACACCCGGGCTTTCAGCTTAGAAGACCACTGCCCGCTGCGCCAGCCTGCCTCATGCAGGCAATCAGGGAAATGTTAAAATGCCAGGCATGCGCTACCTCGTTTGCCTGTCCTTCCTGCTGCTGGCAGCCTGCAGCACCCTGCCCGACACCTCGCCCGCCCCGGCAGGGTATTACCGTGTACGCCCCGGGGATACCTTGTACCGCATTGCGCTCAATCATCATCAAAGCGTGAACGCACTGGTGGCGTGGAACAAGCTGGCAGACCCGTCCAGCATCACGGCCGGACAGTTGTTGCGCGTCAGCCCTGCAAGCACCGCTCCGGCCAAGACACCCCCTCCTGCCACCACGATCAAAACCACACCACCTCCTGCCACTCGCCCGGCTGCACCTGGGATCAGCCTGCAATGGCCCATTCGTGGTGCCTTGCTTGGCAAGTTCAACGGCAACAGCAACAAGGGCATCGATATTGCCGGCAAGGCGGGCGACCCGGTACGGGCGGCAGCCAGCGGTACTGTGGCCTATGCCGGCAAGGGCATCCGTGCTTACGGTAATCTGCTCATCATCAAGCACGGCAATGACTACCTGACCGCCTATGCCCACAACCAGACCTTGCTGGTGAAGGAAGGCCAAACCGTACAGACTGGCCAGCAGATTGCCACTGTGGGCCATACCGGCAGCAATCGCGACATGCTGCATTTCGAGTTACGTCGCCAGGGGCAGGCCATCGACCCGCTGAGCGCGCTCCCCGCTCAATAGCCCCGCTCGCGCTCTACCAGGCCTTGCGGCAACCGCCCCTGACTGATGGCCTGCACATTGGCGGCAATCTGCTCCACTGCAGGTTCCACCAGGGTCATGGCAGCAATGTGCGGGGTCAACAGCACCGAGGGGTGACTCCACAAGGGATGCACGCTTTCCAGTGGCTCCACCTCGAACACATCCAGCATGGCAAAGCGCAGATGCCCGCTATCGAGCAGGCCCAGCAAGGCCGCTTCATCCACCTGCTCGCCACGCCCGGCATTGATGATTGCCGCACCGGACGGCAAGTGCGACAACATACGTCCATCAAGCAGGCCACGCGTCTGTGCTGTGGCAGGCAGCAGATTTACCAGGATATCGCTACGCGCCAGCATATCCGGTAGCGCAGCCTGGCCGATGTAGTCCTGCACGCCCGGCAATTGCCGGCCAGCACGGCTCCAGCCAGACACCGCATAGCCCATGGCGGCCAGCGACTGTGCCACCCAGCCACCAATCTCGCCCAGGCCAAGCACACCGATGCGGATTTGCCCCGCCGATGGCGCAGTAAGCGCTTGCCACTGTCGCAGCGCCTGCTGGCGGCGGTATTGCCCCATCTGCCGCTGTACATGCAGCACACCGTACAACACGTACTCCAGCATTTGCTGCGCCATGCCGGCATCGGTCAGCCGCACAATCGGTACTGTCGGATCCAGATCGTCACGCTTCAGGATGCGGTCTACCCCGGCTCCCAGCACAAATACGGCCTGCAGATTCACCATATCCTTGAAAAAACCGGCTGGCGGGTTCCACACCACCGCATATTTCACCTGCCCGGCAGCCACCTCTTCCGGCCAACACCTCACCTCCTGCTGTGGCAGGGCCTGTTGCAAGGCATGCTGATAACGCGCCATGTCCTGCGGGGTATAGAGGTATAACATTGGCATCTCCGGATTTGACCAGCTCGCTGGCATGAGTCATGCATTGTAGATAATGCTGCCCTGTCTGGGCAGCCCCAACGCGTTTTATCCCGGATTGCCCCAAACCGCACAATGCGCCAAGATCACGGCTTGGGATTCAGGAACAACAAACGCATGAGCCGTCATCTTCCCCTCTACCTGTTGCTGGGCAGCCTGAGTGCATGTACTACCGTCGCACCGCCACCGATCAGCACCACACCAGCCCCGGCAAGCACCCCGGCAGTCAGCAGCCCCACCCCGACTGCAGCAAGCGCACCACCGCCCGTCGTACCGGTTCCGCAGCCACCGCAGCCACCGGTCAGCACCAGCAAACCGGTACTGAATGAAGCACAAGGCCGGGCCTTGCTGGACCGCTTGCTGCCACCACGCATCAGCGATCGCCAAGGCTGGAACAACGATATCGTTACTGCCTTTACTGCGTTGAAAATACCGTATCGTGCCGATAACTTCTGTGCGGTGGCCGCCGTTATCGAGCAAGAATCCAGCTGGCAGGCGGACCCGACGGTCCCCAATCTGCCAGCCATTGTCTGGGAAAAAATTGGCGAACGCGCCAACAAATACCTGGTGCCGCTGCCGGTGGTGAAGGCAGCGCTGCTCAAGACATCGCCCAATGGCAAAAGCTACAAGGCACGCATCGACAATTTGCGTACCGAACGGGAAATGAACCTGCTGTTCGAGGACATGTCCGCCGAAGCCAGCAAGCTGGGCTTGCCGATGAATATGAAAAACCCCATTCGCACCGGCGGTCCGATGCAGGTGAGCGTGGAATTTGCCGAAGCGCACGTCAAAATCTGGCCCTACCCTTACCAAAGCGGCAACAGCATCCGCAATGATGTGTTTACCCGCCGTGGCGGTATTTATTTCGGCAGCGCCATCCTGCTGCAATACCCGGCACCGTATCAGGACATGATCTACCGTTTTGCCGACTTCAATGCCGGGCGCTACAGCAGCCGCAATGCGGCCCTGCAAGCCGCCATCAGCCAATTGACCGGGCACAAGCTGGCGCTGGATGGTGATTTGCTCAGTTACAGCGGCAAACAAGCCAGCGGCAGCACATACCAGGCCTTGCTCAGCTTGCGCAGCCGCCTGGACATGAGCCAGAGCGCCATTGAAAGGGATTTGCAGCAGGAGAAAAACAGCGCCCTGGCGCAAACCGAGCTGTATCGCAAAGTATTTGCCATGGCAGACCGCCAGGCGGGAAAGCCGCTGGCACGCGAACGCATGCCGCAAATCGACCTGCATAGCCCGAAAATCAGCCGCAAGCTGACCACACAATGGTTTGCCGACAAGGTGAATGGGCGCTATCAGGCCTGCATGGCAAGACAATAGCAATAGAAAGACAGTGAAATGATTGGACAAGCAGGCTGGGGACGGCCTGCTTGTGAAGATGGCTGGCACATCATGGCGATGTGCATTGCAAGAGCAAATCGGACAAAAACGAAAAAGCCCAGTCTTGCGACTGGGCTTGATCTTGAATCCTGGCGTCCCCACGGGGAATCGAACCCCGGCTACCGCCGTGAAAGGGCGGTGTTCTAACCGCTAAACTATAGGGACTTTGGTGCACCCGGAGCGATTCGAACGCCCGACCCTTTGGTTCGTAGCCAAATACTCTATCCAACTGAGCTACGGGTGCAGATTCTGGCGGAGAAAGAGGGATTCGAACCCTCGATACAGGTTTAAGCCCGTATGCTTCCTTAGCAGGGAAGTGCCTTCGACCACTCGGCCATTTCTCCGTTCAGAGAGCGCCATATTAAGCAAGGCAGCGCCCCCTGTCAAGCATTTGCGTAAAAAATTACGCCGGCTGATCCAGGCCGAATACCTTGTGCAACACGCGCACGCCCAGCTCCAGGTATTTCTCGTCAACCAGTACCGATACCTTGATTTCGGAAGTGGAGATCATCTGGATGTTGATGCCCTCTTCTGCCAGGGTGCGGAACATGGTGGAAGCCACGCCACAGTGCGAACGCATGCCAACGCCGACGATGGAGATTTTGGCAACCTTCTCGTCCGCGTCAATCTTGGCAGCGCCAATGTGGGTTTGCACTTCGCGCAGGATATCCATGGCGCGGTGGAACTCGCCACGCGGTACGGTGAAGGAGAAGTCGGTGGTACCGTTCTCGCCCACGTTCTGGATGATCATGTCGACTTCGATGTTGGCATCGGCGATGGGGCCAAGAATCTGGTAAGCGATACCCGGCTTGTCCGGCACGCCTTTTACATTGATGCGTGCTTCATTACGGTCAAATGCGATGCCTGCAACGACGGCCTTTTCCATGTTTTCATCTTCCTCGAACGTAATCAGCGTGCCTTCCCCTTCATCCTCGAAGCTGGACAGGACGCGCAGACGTACCTTGTATTTCCCTGCGAACTCTACCGAACGGATCTGCAATACCTTGGAACCCAAGGAAGCCATTTCCAGCATTTCCTCGAAGGTAATGGTCTTCAGACGGCGGGCTTCCGGCACCACGCGCGGATCGGTGGTGTAGACACCATCCACGTCGGTGTAGATCTGACATTCATCCGCATTGAGTGCGGCAGCCAGTGCCACGGCGGAGGTATCGGAACCACCACGGCCCAGCGTGGTGATGTTGCCGTTTTCATCCACACCCTGGAAGCCGGCCACCACCACTACCGAACCGGCAGAGAGGTCTGTCCGCATGGCGGCTTCGTCGATGGATTGAATACGGGCTTTGGTGTGGGAGTCGTCCGTGGTGACACGAACCTGCCAGCCACAGTAGCTCTTGGCGTCGACGCCGATTTCCTTCAGCGCCATGGCCAACAGGCCGATGGTGACTTGCTCGCCGGTGGAAATGATCACGTCCAGCTCGCGCGGGTCCGGATAAGCCTGGATCTCTTTGGCAAGGGCAATCAGTCGGTTGGTTTCGCCACTCATGGCAGATACCACCACCACGACATCATGTCCCTGCGCTTTCCATTTGGCGACACGGCGGGCCACGTTCTTGATGCGCTCCGGAGAGCCCATCGAGGTACCGCCGTACTTTTGTACGATGAGTGCCATGCTTGCTTCTTATATAGAAAGGTTGATATGTCGGACTTCGATTCTGACCCGATCCTTGCCACAAAAGCAAGGCCATTGTTCGACAATGCCCATCCGCCTTTGCGCAATGCAACAAAAGCAGTCCTCTGCCCGGCCGGATTATTGGGAATGAATACAGCCGGAGCACCACTTGCAGCGTTTCAGCCCATGGGCTGCGGTCGCTCAGACAGCTTCGGTCAACAGGCGCTGCGGGTGGGTGTACACATTCACCCGGCCTGGGCGGGCAAAACCCAGCAAGGTAAGCCCGTATTGCTCGGCCATTTGTACGGCCAGCGCGGTGGGGGCTGCCACTGCCACCAGGATTTCAATCCCGGCAGCGGCGGCCTTTTGCACCATTTCATAACTGGCACGGCTGGTCACCAGCGCCACACCCGCGCCCCAGTTGCCTAGCGCACGGCAGCCAATCAGCTTGTCCAGCGCCACGTGCCTCCCCACGTCCTCGCACACTTGCAATAACTGTCCATCCAGCGTCAGCCAGGCCGCCGCATGCGCGCAGCCGGTCGCCTGCGACAACACCTGTTGTACCGGCAGGCTTTCCAGCGCCTGATTCAAGGCCGGCAAGGCGAGGCGCACGCTGTGCGGCAGGGCCGGCAGCGGGCGGAATACTTCGGCCAGTTGCTCCACCCCACACAGGCCACAGCCGGTGCGCCCGGCCAGCTGACGGCGCCTTTCCTTGAGTGCGGCAAAGCAGGCGCTGGCCAGCTCGACATGAATTTCAATCCCGCTGACAACTTCTCGCACTTCGA
Organism: Aquitalea pelogenes; assembly: GCF_041914625.1. Taxonomy (NCBI): domain Bacteria; kingdom Pseudomonadati; phylum Pseudomonadota; class Betaproteobacteria; order Neisseriales; family Chromobacteriaceae; genus Aquitalea; species Aquitalea pelogenes. The sequence goes on from NZ_JAYSDA010000009.1 coordinate 90,723, forward strand.
TGTCGAAGATGTCAGCCACCGTGCGGGCAATACCTTCGGCCAGGGTGAAGCCACGAGCAAACTGCTCCAGCTGCTGTGGGCTGACCATCATCACCACATGCGCCAGCCCGTTGTAGACCAGCGCCGCCGGCACTTCGCAGGCCAATACGTCCTCACTTGCCTGCAATGCCTTGTCATCCCGCCATTGCCAACGCTGGACATGCTGATGCAGCGGAAACGACGAATCGGGTTCTGTGCTCATCTGATTGAGATTTTCAATAGTTGAATTGACATCGGCTATTTGAGCTTAAGCATTTTGCTGACGATAATGCGTTAAGGCTACAACCGTCTTATGGGTCAGGCCAGTCCTTATTGTCGTGAGTACCATGGGGCTGGACAGGCCGGATGGCATCCCGGAGCCCATCATTTCTTTCTTGTTCAACAAGGAGTCCCTTCATGCAGGTCAATCGGCGACAGTTTTTCAAACTGTGTGCCGGGGGTATGACAGGTTCGACCATTGCAACCCTGGGGCTGCTGCCGGCAACGGCAATGGCTGATGTGCGCAGCTACAAGCTGCTGCGTGCCAGTGAAACACGCAATACCTGTCCTTACTGCTCGGTAGGCTGTGGCATTCTCATGTACGGCCTGGGCGATGGCGCCAAGAACGCCAAGTCCGAAATTTTCCATATCGAAGGCGACCCGGATCATCCGGTCAACCGTGGAGCGCTCTGCCCCAAAGGCGCTGGCCTGGTGGATTTCATCCACAGCCCCAACCGCCTGAAGCACCCGGAAGTGCGCGAAGCAGGCAGCAATGAATGGAAGCGCATCAGCTGGGATGAAGCATTTGCACGCATCGCCAAACACATCAAGCAGGACCGCGATGCCAACTTCACCGAAAAGAACGCCGATGGCGTGACGGTAAACCGCTGGTTGTCCACCGGTTTTCTGGCGGCTTCTGCCTCCAGCAATGAAGCTGGCTGGCTGACCCACAAATTCACTCGCAGCCTGGGCATGCTGGCTGTCGACAATCAGGCGCGTGTATGACACGGACCAACGGTGGCAAGTCTTGCCCCAACATTTGGTCGCGGTGCCATGACAAACCATTGGGTCGACATCAAGAACGCCAATCTGATCGTGGTGATGGGTGGCAATGCCGCCGAAGCACACCCGGTTGGCTTCCGCTGGGCCATTGAGGCCAAGACCCGCAACAAGGCCAAGCTGCTGGTCATCGACCCGCGCTTTACCCGTACTGCCTCGGTGGCAGACTTCTACGCGCCCATCCGCACCGGCACGGACATTACCCTGTTGTCCGGCGTGATCCGCTATTTGCTGGAAACCGGCAAGTACAACAAGGAATACACGCTCGCCTATACCAATGCAGCACTGCTGGTACACCCGGACTTCAAGTTTGAAGACGGCCTGTTCAGCGGCTACGACGCGGAAAAACGCAAGTACGACAAATCCACCTGGGCCTACCAGCTGGATGAGAAGGGCATGGCCAAACGCGACGACACGCTGAGTGACCCGCGTTGCGTGATCAACCTGCTCAAACAGCATGTGTCCCGCTATACCGCCGATGTGGTGGCCAATATCTGTGGCACGCCCAAGGAAGCCTTCCAGGCCATTTGCGAGCATCTGGCGGAAACCAGCGCACCGGACAAGACCACCTCCTTCCTGTACGCCCTGGGCTGGACCCAGCATTCGATTGGTGCGCAGAACATCCGCACCATGGCGATGATCCAGCTGTTGCTGGGCAATATGGGCATGGCCGGTGGCGGCATCAATGCGCTGCGCGGGCATTCCAATATCCAGGGTCTGACCGACCTGGGCCTGCTGTCCACCAGTCTGCCGGGCTACATGACCATGCCATCGGAAAAAGAGCCGACGCTGGACAGCTATCTGGCCAAGTACACCAGCAAGCCGCTGGCCGACGGCCAGATGAACTACTGGCAGAACTACCCCAAGTTCTTCATCTCCTTCATGAAGGCGATGTGGGGCGACAAGGCCACGGCGGACAACAACTGGGGTTATGACTGGCTGCCCAAGTGGGACAAGGGCTACGACGTGCTGCAGTACTTCGAGCTGATGCACCAGGGCAAGGTGAATGGCTACTTCTGCCAGGGTTTCAACCCGGTGGCCTCCTTCCCCAACAAGAACAAGATCGTGGCTTCGCTGTCGCGACTGAAGTTCCTGGTGATCATGGACCCGCTGGTGACGGAAACCTCCACCTTCTGGCAGAACCACGGCGAGCAGAACGATGTCGATCCGGCCAAGATCCAGACCGAAGTATTCCGCCTGCCCACCACCTGCTTTGCCGAGGAAGACGGCTCCATCGTCAATTCCGGCCGCTGGCTGCAATGGCACTGGAAAGGCGCGGAAGGCCCAGGCGAAGCCATGACCGACCCGCAAATCCTGGCCGGTATCTTCCTCAAGCTCAAAGCCATGTATGCCAAGGATGGCGGCACCTTCCCGGATGCCATCAACAGCCTGTCCTGGGCGTATGGCGACCCGCACGAGCCCAAGCCGGAAGAATTGGCCAAAGAGCTGAACGGCAAGGCGCTGGCTGATCTGCCGGACCCGAAAAACCCCGGCCAGTTCCTGGCGAAGAAGGGCGAGCTATTGCCCGGTTTTGCCCTGCTGCAAGCCGATGGCAGCACCGCGTCCGGGTGCTGGATTTTCGCCGGCAGCTGGACCCAGGCCGGCAACCAGATGGCACGGCGCGACAACAGTGACCCGTCAGGCCTTGGCAACACCCTGGGCTGGGCCTGGGCGTGGCCGGCCAACCGCCGCATCCTGTACAACCGCGCCTCCTGCAAACCCGATGGCACGCCATGGGACAAGAAGCGCACGCTGATCAAGTGGAACGGCGAGAAGTGGGTGGGTGTGGACGTGCCGGACTTCAAGGCCGACGAACCGCCGGGCAGCGCCATGGCCCCCTTCATCATGCAGGCCGAAGGGCTGGGACGCCTGTTTGCGCTGGACAAGATGGCCGAAGGGCCGTTCCCGGAGCATTACGAGCCGTTCGAAACACCGCTGGGCACCAACCCGCTGCATCCCAAGGTGATCTCCAACCCGGCAGCCCGCCTGTTCAAGGACGACAAGGCCGAGCTGGGCCAGCATCAGCAGTTCCCCTATGCGGCCACCACTTATCGCCTGACCGAGCACTTCCATTACTGGACCAAGCATGCACGGCTGAACGCCATCATGCAGCCGGAACAGTTTGTGGAAATCGGCGAGGAACTGGCCAGGGAAAAAGGCATTGCCCACGGCGACATGGTGAAAGTGTCGTCCCGGCGCGGCTATATCAAGGCCAAGGCAGTGGTGACCAAGCGCATCAAGGCACTGAAGGTGAATGGCCAGCTGGTACACCATATTGGCGTGCCGATTCACTGGGGCTTTGAAGGCGTGGCCAAGAAAGGCTTTATCGCCAACACGCTGACGCCGTTTGTCGGGGATGCCAATACCCAGACGCCGGAGTTCAAGTCCTTCCTCGTCAACGTTGAGAAAGCTTAAGGAGCGACCATGTCACTGCAATCGCAAGATATCCTGCGCCGCTCCGCCAGCCCCACCCAGCCGCCGATTGCACGCGAGCACAAGGCGGAGGTGGCCAAGCTGATCGACGTGTCCACCTGCATTGGCTGCAAGGCCTGTCAGGTGGCCTGTTCGGAGTGGAATGACCTGCGCGACGAAATCGGCAGCAATGTCGGGGTGTACGACAACCCGGCTGACCTGACAGCCGAAAGCTGGACGGTGATGCGTTACAGCGAAGTGGAGCAAAACGGCAAGCTGGAATGGCTGATCCGCAAGGACGGCTGCATGCACTGCGCCGACCCCGGCTGCCTGAAAGCCTGTCCTTCGCCCGGAGCCATCATCCAGTACGCCAACGGCATCGTGGACTTCCAGTCCGAGCACTGCATTGGCTGCGGCTATTGCATTGCCGGCTGTCCGTTCAATGTGCCGCGCATCAACCAGAAGGACAACAAGGCCTACAAGTGCACCTTGTGTTCCGACCGGGTAAGCGTGGGGCAAGAGCCGGCCTGTGTGAAAACCTGTCCCACCGGCGCCATCCGCTTTGGCAGCAAGGAGGACATGAAGGAATACGCACAGGTACGGGTGGACGAGCTGAAAACCCGTGGCTACGCCAATGCCGGTCTGTACGATCCGCAAGGCGTGGGCGGCACCCATGTGATGTACGTGCTGCACCATGCCGATCAGCCCGAGCTGTACCACGGGCTGAAGAAGGATCCGCAGATCAGCCCGGTGGTCAGCCTGTGGAAAGGCATTCTCAAGCCGCTGTCCACCATCGGCCTGGCCGCCTCGGTGCTGTTCGGCTTCTTCCACTACATCGGCGTCGGCCCCAACAAGGCCGAAGATGACGAAGAGGAGGACAAGGCATGAGCAAGGAAAAGCTGATCAAGCGCTACAGCGCGGCGGAACGCATCAACCACTGGATCGTGGCGGTGTGTTTCGTGCTGCTGGCCATCTCGGGCCTGGCCTTTTTCTACCCGGCCTTCTTCTGGCTTACCGGGGTGTTCGGCACGCCGCAGCTGGCACGCATCATCCACCCCTTTGTCGGGGTGCTGATGTTTGTCGGCTTTGCCCGCCAGTTCTTCCGTTACTGGCATCACAATTTCATCGACAAGGAAGACATCAAGTGGATGAAATCGGTGAAGTCGGTGCTGGCCGGGCATGAGGTGGGCGATACCGGCAAGTACAACGGTGGTCAGAAAGGCATGTTCTGGCTGATGACGGGCTGCCTGCTGGTGCTGATTTGCACCGGTGTCGTCATCTGGCGGCCCTACTTTGCCTACTCCTTCCCCATTGATGTGGTGCGCATTGCCCTGCTGTTGCATGCCTGGAGCGCACTGGCGCTGATTGCCGGCATCGTGGTGCATGTGTACGCCGCCATCTGGGTGCGCGGCACCATCCGCGCCATGGTGGAAGGCGTGGTCACCCACGCCTGGGCCAAGAAGCACCATCCGCGCTGGTACCGTGAAATGACTGGAGACAAGCACAAGCCATGAGCATCCGCATTGTTCCGGCCGAGCAATTGGCCGAACGTCAGGCAGCCAGCCTTGACATCACCCCGCTGCTGCTGCCGCAGCCTGCAACGCTGTATCGTCAGCGTGCCGAGCGGCTGCAGCAACTGGCAGCGGGGCATGTGATGGCCGATTACCTGCAACTGGCCCGCCGCATTGCTGAGGCACAACACCAGCTGGTACACAGCCAGCCGGTGTTGCTGCCGGTGCGGGAGGATTACTTCCGGCACTGTGCCGAGCACGGCCTGCCCCCCCTGGGGGCCATGGCCTGGCAACGCGACAGTCAGTGGCAGCAACTGCTGTCAGCCCTGTGTGCACAGCTGGCGGAAGGTGCCAGTCCGCTGCTGGCCGGTGTGCTGAACGGACTTCTCGACAGCACTCCGGCACAGCGGGAAGCGGCAGCCCAGAAGCTGTTGTCGGGAGATCTGGCAGCGGTGGATAGTGCGCAGGCACCCTTCATCTGGGCGGCCTTGTCGGTGTACTTCAGCCAGCTGGCCAGCCAGCTGCAAATCGCCGCTGTGGCCGAACCAGGCGATGCGCGTCACCTGTGCCCGGTATGCGCCAGCGCCCCGGTAGCGAGCATGGTGCGCCAGGGCAATGAAGCCGGCCTGCGCTATCTGCATTGCAGCCTGTGCGAAAGCGAGTGGCATCTGGTGCGGGCAAAGTGCAGCAACTGCGAAGCCACCCGCGACATCGGCTACTGGTCGCTGCAGGACGCGCATACTGCCGTGCGCGGCGAGTCCTGCGGCGATTGCGGCAGCTATCTGAAAATCCTGTCGCTGGACAAGGACCAGCAGGCCGAAGCGGTGGCCGACGACCTGGCCAGCCTGGCGCTGGATGCCGCACTGGAGGAACAGGGCTTTGCCCGCAGCGGGCTGAACCCGCTGTTATTTCCCGGCAATACTGCCTGACAGCTGCAACCGGCCCGCGTGGCCGGTTTTTTTTGGCCTGCGGCCGACCGGGCATCCTCCGCTGGCAGTCATCCGCCTGCAACTGCAGACCGCTTTGCGGTTTGCATTCAATCGGGCGAGCAACTAGAAAGAAAAAATAACAAGTTCATGCGCGGCCGTCAGGCATGCAGGCATGAATGAACAAGCCGCAGCAGCAACCATTGGCGTACAGCGGCTGTTGAACCGGGTAAGAGGGAGGCCATGAGCAAAACCATCCTGATCGTCGACGATTCGCTCAGCCTGCGCCTGGTGGTGAAAATGACACTGGAAGGCGCAGGCCACACCGTGTTGCAGGCGGCCGACGGCAAACAAGCTTTGGACATGCTGGATGGCCGTCAGATCGACCTGATCCTGTCCGATCTCAACATGCCGGTACTCGATGGCCTGGGCTTGCTGGAGCACATCCGCCAGCACCCGCTGTATGCCAGCACCCCCGTCATCATGCTGACCACACAGGATGCCCGCCACTTGCAACTGCGCGGCCAGCAACAAGGCATCAGTGCCTGGATCATCAAACCCTTCGAACCACCCTATCTGCTGGCAGCCATTGCCCGGCTCACAACGCGGTAACAGCCTTTCATGGAAAAGTGCATCACGCTGGGTGCTGAGCTGACCCTCTATCAGGCAGCAAGCCTGCATCAGCAGCTACTGGAGGCCAGTCGCGACGCTGCCGACCTGGTACTGGACTTGTCCCGGGTCAGCGAAATGGACTGTGCTGCAGCCCAGGTGCTGTTATGGCTGCTGGCCCGGCAGCAAGGGCAGCAACGCACATTGCGGCTGAGCCAGCCCAGCCAGACGGTGCGCAGCTTTATCCGGCTGATGGGCCTTGGCGCATTGCAAGCCTGCCTGGAGAGCAATGATGAATCTTGAACAGGCACGGCAATCCTTCTTGCAGGAGTCCGCCGAACTGCTGGAGGAAATGGAAGGCATCCTGCTGGATGCCGAAGCCGACAACATCACGGCAGAGCAGCTGGGTGCACTGTTCCGTGCCATGCATACCATCAAGGGTTCGGCCGGCCTGTTCGGGCTGGAGGACATCGTTCACTTCACCCATCAGGTAGAAGACCTGCTCGACCAGCTGAGGGATGGCAGCTTGCAGCTGGACGCCGAACTGGATGGCCTGTTGCTGCGCTGTCATGACCACGTCAAGGCCCAGCTGGCGGCACTGGATGGCGGCATGCCGCCCTCTGGCGAAGAACAGGCCAGCATACTGGCCGATATCGCCGCGATGATGCAGCACGGCAGCGACACACTGCACTATGCATCCGGCGAGCATCTGGAGCCGCCACCGGCCCAGCAGCCCAGCAGCGACTGGCTGCTGTCACTGCGCTTCGGGCCGGATGTACTGCGCAACGGCATGGACCCGGCGTCCTTCATCCGCTATCTGGACACCCTGGGCGAAATCCAGGCCATTGCCAGTTGCTGCCCGGGGCTGGCCACAGAAGGCGATGAGGACCGGTTTGATCCGGAGCGCAACTATCTGCGGGTGGAAGTGCAATTCCGAGGCCCGGTCGATGCCGCACAGCTGGAAAGCGTGTTTGCCTTTGCCAGCGAAGATGGCCAGTTCATCATCAGCCCGCGCCAACAACTGGACAGTCACTTGCAACAGGCGCTGTCCGCCGGGGATGCCGCCGAGAAACAGGCGGCCAGTGCAATCTGGCAGCAATGGGGCCTGTGGCAGCCCCCGGCAGCCAGCCCGTCCGCAAGCAGGGCTGATGAAGTACAGCCGGCAGCCGTGGCGGCAACAGACACGCCCAAAACCGGCAAAAGCAACGAAAGCCGCTTCATCAAGGTGGAAGCGGCCAAGCTGGACCAGTTGATCAACCTGGTCGGCGAACTGGTGATTGCCGGTGCAGCCAGCCATCTGCTGGCCAGACAGCATGGCAATGCGCCCTTGCTGGAATCCACCTCGGTGCTGGCCGGACTGATCGAACAGATACGCAGCCAGACCCTGGGCATGCGCATGGTGCCCATCGGCGAATGTTTCAGCCGCTTTGGCCGCGTGGTGCACGATGTGAGCCAGGCACTGGGCAAGGACATCCGCCTGTTTGTCAGCGGTGCGGACACCGAGCTGGACAAGTCCATGGTGGACAAGCTGACCGACCCGCTGACCCATCTGGTGCGCAATGCCATCGACCATGGCATCGAGGACACGGCGCAGCGCCGTGCAGCGGGCAAGCCGGAAGCCGGTCGCCTGTGGCTGGATGCGTATCACGAATCCGGCAGCGTGGTGATTGAAGTGGCCGATGATGGCCGTGGCCTGAACCAGCACACCATCCTGGAAAAAGCACGACAACGCGGCCTGATCACCGGCGACCGGGAACTGGCGGAACAGGAAATCTACCGCCTGATCTTCGAGCCCGGTTTTTCCACCGCGGCCACCATCAGCAATCTGTCCGGACGTGGAGTAGGCCTGGATGTGGTAAAACAGAACATTGCCCGGCTGCGCGGCACAGTGGAAGTGGAAAGCGAAGCCGGACTTGGCACCACCTTCCGTCTGCGCCTGCCGCTGACGCTGGCCATCATTGACGGCTTTCTGGTCACGGTGGGTACGGCCACCTTTGTCGTTCCGCTGGACTGCATCGCCGAGTGCATTGCCCTGCCGCAAGGCTGGCAAACCGCCACTGCTGCCGGACAGTTCAACTTGCGTGGCGAAATGCTGCCCCTGCTGTGCCTGCGCCGTTTTCTGGGGCTGGACGGCCAGCCGGCTCGCCGCCAGAACGTGGTCATCATCCAGACCGGCGAATACAAGGTGGGCCTGCTGGTGGACGCACTGCATGGCGAATACCAGACCGTCATCAAGCCGCTCAGCCCGTTGTTCCAGCATCTGAAAGCCATCAGCGGCTCCACCATACTGGGCAGTGGTGAAGTGGCGCTCATTCTGGATGTGCTGGCGCTGAGCGAGCACGCGCGCAGCCTGGAATACGCACAGCATCAGCAAACGGCCTTGGGCCATCCGCCCTCAACCATTCTGTCTGCGGGGAAAACAACATGAAATCAACCAAATCCATGCGGGTCACCACACGGTTGAGTCTGGGCTTTGGCAGCATCTTGCTGTTGCTGGTCCTGTGCGTGCTGGTTGCACTCAACGGCTTTGCCCGCAACAGCGCCATGCTGGCCGACATGCAAATCAACGACCGCGATGCCACCCGGGTTTCCTCGCTGATCGAGCAGGCACAGGAGCTGCGGGTGAGCTATCGCAACATCATCATTTACCCCGACCTGCACGCCATCAACACCGCGATCCAGCAATACAATCAGGCAAAACAGCGCTATCTGGACACCGAACAGCTCACCCAGCGCGACATGCTGGCCGAAGCAGGGCTGACCCAGCGGGAGCGTGATTTATTGAACCAGCTGGCCAGGGTACGACCGGTCGCCTTCAACCTGATGGATAAATCAGAAGCACAGGCAGCCATCAATGAAAAGGAAGCAGCCACCCGCATCATGCAGGCTGAAGTAGCCCCCGCCATGAATCAGCTGATGGAAGTGCTGCGCCAGTTGTACGACACCGAGCTGCGACTGAACGCACAGGCGCGGCAGGAAAGTGAGCGCGAGATGCGGCAGGCTCACCGCATCATGCTGTTGCTGTCGTTTGCCGCCATCGTGCTGGGAGGCTTGCTCGCCTGGCTGACCGTTCGCTCCTTGCGCCGTACCCTGGGCGGCGAACCACAGGAAGTGGCCCACATCATGCATCAGCTGGCTGCCGGCAAGCTGGATGTGCATCTGCCGCTGCGCAAGGGGGATGAGCACAGCATGATGCATGCCATCGCCAGTACGGTTCAAACCCTCACCGACATCATTCTGGAAGTGAAAAGTGGTGCCGCCAACCTTGCCTCCGCTGCCCAGCAGCTGAATGCCACGTCCGAATCCCTGGCGCAATCGGCCAGTGAATCGGCCGCCGGCATCGAGGAAACCACCGCAGCCATCGAAGAGATGTCCGCCGCCATCAGCCATAGCAATGACAATGCGCGGGTGACCGAAGGGCTGGCCGAACAGGCCGCCCGCGAAGCGCGGCAAGGCGGCGATGCGGTACGCCATACCACCGCAGCCATGCGCCAGATTGCCGACCGGATAGGCATCATCGATGACATTGCCTACCAGACCAACCTGCTGGCGCTCAATGCCGCCATCGAAGCCGCACGCGCCGGCGAGCATGGTCGCGGCTTTGCCGTTGTTGCCGGTGAAGTGCGCAAACTGGCAGAACGCAGCCAGGTTGCCGCCCAGGAAATAAGCCAGGTTGCCGCCAATAGCGTGGAGCTGGCCGACGAGGCCGGAAAACTGCTGGATGGCATGGTGCGCTCCAGCGGCCGCACCGCCGACCTGGTGCAGGAAATCGCCGCGGCCTCCAGCGAGCAGGCCACAGCGGTGAACCAGATCAGCAGCGCGGTGCAGCAACAAAACAGCAGCACCCAACAAAACGCCTCCGCCAGCGAAGAGCTGGCCTCCACCGCCGAGCAAATGAGCAGTCAGGCAGAGCATCTTCTGGCGCTGATGCGTTTTTTCCAGTTTGACGAGACGGCTGCACAGCCTGCGCAGCCGCACGGTGCCACGCCCATTGCCCGCGCCCGTCATCAAGCCTCCGGCTTCAGCACTTACTAGGCAGGACAGCATGGGAGCCCCACGTCATTGGCGACAGACGCCAGCCACGACAACGCACTTGCACAGCCCGGCCCCTGCCGAGGTCGCGCTGCAATACCTGCGCTTTCGCTGTGCGGATACCCGGCTTGGCATCCTGCTGCATCAGGTACGCGAACTGCTGGAATACCAGCCTCTTACACCCTTCCCCACCATGCCGGCCCCGCTGTGCGGCTTGCTCAACCTGCGCGGCAGCGCCGTGCCCATCATTGATCTGGCACAGCGACTGGGTTTGCCCGCCACCGAACCGCAACGGCGCAGCTGCATCATCATCCTGCAACTGGCCCTGCCATTGCAGATTCGCGAACTGGGCATGCTGGTGGATGAAGTGATGATGGTGGAAGACATCCAGCGCGACGACATTGAAACGGCACCGGCCCTTGAGCCCCTGATGTCCACCGGCATGCTGGCCGGCATGGTCCGCGAAACGACAGGCTTCACCTTGTTGCTGGATGCCAACCGGCTGCTGAGCAGCCACACCCTGGGCACACTGGCCCGGCATGTGACCGTCCTCACCCCCGAGCCGGACTGCGGAGCCGCCGATGACTGAACAGCACACATCGCGAGATACCGAATACCTGTGCTTCCAGCTGGGCACGCAATACTTCGCCTGCAACATCCTGCAGGTGCGTGAAATCCTGCAATACCAGCGCCCCACCACCATCCCGCAAATGCCGGGCTTCATTCACGGGGTGATGAATCTGCGCGGCAGCGTGCTGCCGGTCATCGACCTGGCACAGCGGCTGGGGCATGGCAGCGGTCGCGTGCTGCGCCGCAGCTGCATTGTCATCGTGGAAACAACCGCCAGCAGCGGCCAGGATCTGGGATTGCTGGTGGATGCGGTGCATGAAGTCATCAGCCTGCCTGCGGCAGACATCATGCCGCCACCGCCGTTTGGCAACCCGATCCGGCCGGACTTCATCGCCGGCATGGCCATGCAGGATGGCCGCCATATCCTGCTGTTGAACATGGAACAAGTGCTGTCGCTGGAGGAGATGATCGGTCTGGCGAAACCGGGTATTGAGCAGATAAAGGCGGCAATCACCGGTGCGGTGAACTAGATTGGGTTAAGCAGTTTGTTGCAACCCACCCTGCCTGGCAGGGCGAGATAGCCACCGGTCAGAACATCATGCCGAACATTGCTGACAAGGAGATTTTCCTCCATCCCGGGGAGTGGGCATTTGAAGCAGGCCATGTCCGCATCAGCACCCTGCTGGGCTCATGCGTGGCCATTGTGCTGTGGCATCCACAGCTGCAACTGGGCGGAATGTGTCATTACCTGCTGGCCAGGCGCAATGGCCCGAGCGATACCTTGTCAGGCCGCTACGGCGAAGAGGCCATGCTGTTGCTGCTGCGCGCTGTACTGGGCTGCGGCAGGCCGCTACATGAATTCCAGTGCCACCTGCTGGGCGGAGCATCGGTACTGGCCCATCCCGATGGCGATCATCAGCACGATGTGGCCGGGCACAATATCGAGCAGGCACGCCAGATGGCACGACAACTTGGTTTGCAGGTGCAATCGGAAAACCTGGGCGGTTGCTGTCCTCGCCTGGTGGTTCTGGATGTGCAAACAGGCGAGGTCCGGGTTCGCCTGTCCCAGGAAAGCGAGCTGCCAGCGCTGACAACAAAAAGGAAAAAAGCATGAGCATCAATGTCATGATCGTGGACGACTCCGCCGTGGTACGTCAGGTACTGAGCGAAATTTTTACCGCCAGCAGCGGCATCACCGTGATGGACGTCGCCACCGACCCCATTGTGGCGATGGAAAAAATGAAGCAGCACTGGCCGGATGTCATCGTGCTGGACGTGGAAATGCCGCGCATGGACGGCATCACCTTTCTCAAGCAGATCATGGCCAGCCGACCAACCCCGGTAGTGATTTGCTCCTCGCTCACCCAGAAAGGTGCCGATATCAGCGTGCAGGCCATGGCCGCAGGGGCCGTCGAGGTGATTGCCAAGCCCCACGCCGGGGTAAAGCAGTTTTTGCAGGACAGCAACAACCTGCTGGTGCAGGCGGTCAAGGCGGCCGCCACCGCCCGCATGAGCCGCATGCGCACCCTGCCGCCCACTCCGATGGAAACCCGCCCCAAACTGTCGGCCGATGCCGTGCTGGCCGCCCCCACCGGGCAGCAGATGTTCCAGACCACCGAGCGCATCGTCGCCATTGGTACCTCCACCGGTGGCACCCAGGCACTGGAAGCCATTCTGACCACCCTGCCGCGCACCTGTCCCGGCCTTGCCATCGTGCAGCACATGCCGGAGAAATTCACCGCATCATTTGCCGAACGACTGGACCGCCTGTCGGAAATCGAAGTGAAGGAAGCCGCCACCGGCGACCGCATCCTGCCGGGCCGGGCACTGATTGCCCCCGGCGGCAAGCACATGATGATCAAACGCAGCGGGGCCTACTACCAGGTGGAAGTGGTGGACGGGCCGCTGGTCAGCCGCCACAAGCCATCCGTCGATGTACTGTTCCGCTCGGCCGCCAAATTTGCCGGGCGCAACGCGCTGGGCATCATCATGACCGGCATGGGCGATGACGGCGCACGCGGACTCAAGGAAATGCACGATGCAGGCGCCAAAACCATTGCCCAGGATGAAGACAGCTGTGTGGTGTTCGGCATGCCCAAGGAAGCCATCAAACTGGGCGCTGCCGACGAAGTGATGCCACTGGACAATATCGCCAAGGCCATATGCCGCTGAAGGAGACGCCCAGCATGCAGCCTGCCGACATGCAAGATGTCCTGATCGTGGAAGACAGCAACTTGCACCGACAACTGGCCAGCGAAATCTGCCAGCAACTGGGCTTTGCCAGCGTTCGCCATGCCAGCAACGGTGAAGAAGGCATGGCCATGATGCGCCAGTGCGTGCCGGACTTGCTACTGCTTGATCTGGAAATGCCGCTCATGGACGGGGTGCAGGTGATGCAGCAGCTGGCGGCTGAAAAGCTGACGCCGCACATCATCCTGACCTCCGGCAAGGATTACATGCTGATATCCACCCTGGAGCTGATGGGTGCCGGTTTGGGCCTGCCCGTGCTAGGCGGGCTGAAAAAACCCCTGAACAAGAACCAGCTGCAGGACTTGCTGCAACGCCTCTGCCCGCAAGCCGGGAAAAACCGTGAAGCCTGCCCACTATACGAGCCGGCCAGCGTGCGCGAGGCGCTGGATCTGGGACAGATCATTCCCTACTACCAGCCGAAAATCGACTTGAAAACCGGACACATCAAGGGTGCTGAAATGCTGGCCCGCTGGCAGCACCCGGAATGCGGCTTGATTCCGCCGGCGAGCTTCATTCCGGTCATCGAACAACAGGACTGGGATACCGACCTCACCCTGTCCATGCTGGATCAGGGACTGCACCAGTGGCAGGAATGGGCACGGCAAGGCTTGCGCCTGCCCCTGTCGATCAACCTGTCCGGCCGCTCCTTGCATGGCAGCAGCCTGAGCGAAGCAGTGGAGAAGCGCTTGCAACGCAGCAAGGTGCCCGCACGTTACATCACCTTTGAAATTACCGAAACCGCCATCTCCGACAGCCTGACCGACGCCATCGGCATTGCCGCGCGCTTGCGGCTGGCCGGCATCGGCCTGTCGATTGATGATTTCGGTACCGGCTTTGCCACCTTCCAGCAACTCACCCGTTTTCCGTTCACCGAACTGAAAATCGACCAGTCGCTGGTGACAGCCATTGCCGACAAGCCGCATTTGCAGGCCATCACCGATAGCATCATCGAACTGGGCAACCGCATGCAGCTATGCACCGTGGCCGAAGGCATCGAAACCCAGCAAGACCTGGACATCATGCAGCAGCGTGGCTGCCAGTTGGGACAAGGCTATTTCATTGCCCGCCCGATGCCAGCTGCCCAGTTGCTGCCCTGGGCCAAACAGCATCAGCCCGGCCTGAACCTGACGCAACGCACACCGGGCTGAACGCTACCGCCGCTCAGGCTAGGGCAGCGTCCACAACGGCGGCTCGTCCATCAGCGCAATCTGTTCGCGTAGTGACAGGATTTGCTCCTCCCAGAAACGGGGGGCTGCGAACCAGGGAAAGGCCAGCGGGAAAGCCGGATCATGCCAGCGCCGGGCCAGCCAGGCGGCATAGTGCAGCAAGCGCAGCGTTCGCAGCGCCTCCACCAGATACAGTTCGCGCAAATTGAAGTCGCAGAAATCCTCGTAACCGGCCAGGACATCGGCTAGCTGGCCGGATTGCTCTTCCCGCGAGCCGGACAGCAGCATCCAGATATCCTGCACCGCAGGCCCCATGCGGCTGTCGTCAAAATCGACAAAGTGCGGGCCATCGTCCGTCCACAGCATATTGCCCGGATGGCAATCGCCATGCAGGCGCAACTGGCGCACCGTGCCGGCCCGGTCAAAACAGCGTCGCACCCCATCCAGCGCCTGCGATGCCACACCGCGATAGACCTCGCGCAAATCCGCAGGCACCACCGCGGCATCCAGCAGATACTGCACCGGCTCCTCGCCAAAACTGAAGATATCCAGCACCGGACGTTGCTGGTAAACCTGCACCTGGCCCAGCGCGTGGATGCGCCCCAGAAAGCGGCCTATCCACTCCAGCGTATTGCTGTCGCCCAGCTCCGGCACACGCCCGCCACGCCGGGCAAACAGGGCAAAACGAATGCCCTGGTAATCATGCAGGCTGGCCCCGTCAAACAGCATGGGCGGCACCACGGGGATTTCCCGCTCGGCCAGCGCCAGGCTGAACGCATGTTCTTCCAGAATCTGCGCATCGCTCCAGCGTGCCGGCCGATAAAACTTGGCCACCAGCGGCGGGCCGTCTTCCATGCCCAGCTGGTACACACGGTTTTCATAGCTGTTGAGTGCCAGCAGGCTGCCTGAAGCACGCAGGCCCAGGCTTTCTACCGCATCCAGCAGCACATCCGGCGTCAGGCCGGCAAACGGGGGCGTGGTTTCTTGTGTCATGGGCGCATTATACGTGCAGATCAGTCATCGCTATCCATGTCTGCTCCGAGTCGGCTAGTATCCAGAATGCAAGACCACCCAATCGCAGGAGACTGCCATGCACACCAGCAACCCGCGTCACGCAAAAAACCTGTTGTCACTGCCTGCCGATATTGCCGAATCCACCTAGAGCGGCTGGCAATGCATTGCCAACACCCTCCACCGCCAACGTTGCGAAGCACCCGACACGCAATCGGCACGCTGGCGTCATCTGCTGCGCTGGCTGGCCGGCAACCTGGTCCTGGTAGGGCTGCTGTATCTGCTCTATCGTTTTTCCCGTTTCTGAACACCCACCATGCCACTGAAAACCCTGTATTCGCGCCTGCCATCGGTAGACCGCTTGCTCAACCACCCGCTGGTGGAAAAGCTGATTGACCGGCATGGCAATGCCGCACTGACCGAAGCCGTGCGCCAGACCCTGGACGAAGCACGCCAGCATATCCGCAACACACACAGCCTGCCGCAATGGGCTGAGGACGAAGGACAGCTGGCGCATGCCGCCAGTCAGCGGGTTTGTGCGCGTCAGCAGGTGCAGATGCGACCGGTGTTCAACCTCAGTGGTACGGTGCTACACACCAATCTGGGGCGTGCGCCGATGGCAGAAGAAGCCGTTGCCGCCGTGAGCAACGCCATGCGCGAAGCAGTGACACTGGAATACGATCTGGACGGCGCAGGCCGCGGTCACCGCGACAGCATCATCAGCGCGCTGCTGCAAGAGCTGACCGGTGCCGAGGCCGCCTGCGTGGTCAACAACAATGCCGCGGCCGTGCTGATCATGCTGTCTACGGTGGCGGCCGGGCGCGAAGTGATTGTGTCGCGTGGCGAGCTGGTGGAAATTGGCGGGGCCTTCCGCATGCCGGATGTCATGCGGCAAGCCGGCTGCCAGCTGGTGGAAGTGGGTGCCACCAACCGCACCCATCTGCGCGACTACCGCCAGGCCATCACACCGGACACCGGCCTGCTGATGAAGGTGCATACCAGCAATTACCAGATAGAAGGCTTCACCCACAGCGTGAGCGAGGCCGAACTGGCCACGCTGGCCCGCGAGCATGGCTTGCCGGTAGCCACCGATCTGGGTTCGGGCGCACTGGTGGACCTTTCCGCCTATGGCCTGCCAGCCGAACCCATGCCGCAGCAGATGATTGCGCAGGGCGTCGATCTGGTCAGTTTCTCCGGCGACAAGCTGCTGGGTGGACCACAAGCAGGGCTGATCATCGGCAAGCAAAGCTGGATAGACAAAATCCAGAAGCACCCACTCAAGCGTGCCCTGCGCTGCGACAAAATGACGCTGGCAGCACTGGAAGCCACCTTGCGCCTGTACCTGCAACCGGACAAGCTGGTACAGCAGCTGCCCACCCTGCGCCGCCTCACCCGACCGCAGGCTGAAATCCGTCAGCTCGCGGAGCGTCTGCTACCGGCACTGAGTAGTTACGCTGGTGGCGGTTTTGACCTTGGCAGCAGCGCCTGCCTGTCGCAAATCGGCAGTGGTTCCCTGCCGGTGGACCGCCTGCCCAGCTGGGCCATCACCTTCAGCCCGCGGGATGGACGCGGCAGCACGCTGGAAGCACTGGCCCAGCAATTGCGCAGTCTGCCCTCTCCGGTGATCGGGCGGTTATACGACGGAAAGTTGTGGCTGGACCTGCGCTGTCTGGAAGATGAAAGCGCTTTTCTTGCCAACCTGCAGCCAGCAGACGGTGCCAGTCAGCCCCGTTAACCGTGCCAGCGGCTCCAGCCCAATATCAGCACCAGGGCGGCCACACCCCAGCTGCAAGTGGCCGCCGCCAGCGCCCACGGCAGGCGCAGACGGTCCAGCAGGCAATACAGGCTGAACAAGTAGACGAAATACGGCAGCAAGGACCACATGCCAAACAGCACCGTGGTCTTGAGAGCCAGTGCGCCACGTTCGCTGCCGACAATATAGTGGGCGATCAGGGCAAACGTGGGAAACAAGGGCACCAGGCCAGCGATATAGTAATTGCGCGAGCGGGACAACAGGCTGATCAACACCACCGCCAGTGCACCCAGCAAAGACTTGAGCAACAGCGCCAAGATCATTCCAGAAATAAATGCAGACAGTCGCTATTCTGACATGAACCACTACAGCAGCTGAATGCACATTATTCTTATTATTGTTTTTATTTACTAAACAATAACATCCAATTAAGAAAAACTTAAGGCAGCTATGGCATACTGCACAACCCACCTGATTTGAAACAGACAGCCATGACCCTGCACACCAGTCATTCTCCCCAGGAAACCACCGACGAAGCCACGCGCAACAAGGCTGCGCGTCGCAGCACCATGGTCAGCGTATGGGTCAATATCGTGCTGGCCACCGCCCAGGTGCTGATTGGCGTATTTGCCAAATCCCAGGCGCTGGTGGCCGATGGTGTCCACTCGCTGTCCGACCTGCTGTCGGACTTTGTCGTCCTGCTGGCCGGGCACCACAGCCGCAAGGGACCGGATGCGGATCACCAATATGGTCACCAGCGTTACGAAAACGCTGCCTCGCTGGTATTGGGACTGCTCCTGCTGGCTGTCGGCATCGGCATGCTGTGGTCCGCCGCAGTGAAGTTTCACGACCCCTCGACCATTCCCACCGTGCACAGCATCGCCCTGTGGGTAGCCATCACGGCACTGGTCTGCAAAGAGCTGTTGTTCCGCTTCATGCTGGCGGTGGCGCAACGCGTCCGCTCCAGCATGCTGGTGGCCAATGCCTGGCATGCACGTTCCGATGCAGCCTCCTCGCTGGTGGTAGCGATTGGCATCATCGGCAACCTGATGGGCTATCCGATTCTGGACCCGGTAGCAGCGCTGATCGTTGGCTTCATCGTGGGAAAAATGGGCTGGAGCTTTGCCTGGAGTTCGCTGCACGACCTGATGGACCGTGCTGCCGATGCGGAAGAAACCGCCGCCATCCGCCAGACCCTGCTGGCGACCAAGGGGGTGCTGGCCCTGCATGATTTGCGCACCCGCAAAATGGGCGACCTGATTCTGGTTGATGTCCATCTGGAAGTGGATGGCCACATGAATGTGTTTGAAGCCCACGATATTGCGGAGCGCGCACGCGATGAAGTCATGCGCGCGCATCCGGTACTCAATGTGATGACCCATATCGACCCGGTTGGTCTGGAGCATCCGGCAGACCGCTCAGTCGCATGATTTTTGCCACGGCCGGCCATGTCGACCATGGCAAGACATCCCTGCTGACCGCACTGACCGGCCACGATGCCGACCGGCTGCCGGAAGAAAAAAAACGCGGCATGACCATAGACCTGGGCTATGTCTACCTGCCGCTGGACGATGGACGGATTGCCGGTTTCATTGACGTCCCCGGCCATGAAAAATTTCTGGCCAACATGCTGTGTGGTCTTTCCGGCATTCCGCATGCCCTGCTGGTCATTGCGGCGGACGACGGCATCATGCCGCAAACCCGCGAACACCTTGCCATCCTGCAACTCAGCGGCATTCCCCGGCTCACCGTGGTCATCAGCAAGTGCGATCTGGTGGATGAAACCACCTTGCAGGCGCAAAGCCGCGCAGTGCGCCACTGGCTGCAGGACAGTCCATGGCCGGATGCGCCGCTGTTTGCAGTCTCCAGTGTGCAAGGCCTGGGCATTGCCCAACTGCGCCAGCATTTGCTGGACAACCTGCACCCCTCCGGTCTGCCGCAAGGACAACGCTTTCGGCTGGCGATCGACCGGGCATTCAGCCTGAGCGGTGCCGGGCTGGTGGTCACCGGCACGGCACTGAACGGCCAGGTTGCGGTGGGTGACAGACTGTGGTTGAGCGGACGAGACAGCCAGGTCCGGGTACGCAGCCTGCATGTACAGAATACCGCTGCCGAATCTGGTCAGGCAGGACAGCGTATTGCGCTGAATCTGGTGGGTGACGTGCAAAAGCAGGATATCCAGCGCGGCGACTGGCTATTTGACACCCAGCCGCCCGCCCCCAGCCAGCGCATCGCCGTTCAGCTGCATGCCATTGAGACACTCACACACTGGCAAGCAGTGCATATCCACCACGCGGCACGTCACATCACCGGACGGGTGTGCCTGCTGGATCACAGCCAGTTGGCAGTCTCGGAAAGCGGCCTGGCCGAACTGGTGCTGGACCAGCCCTTGTGGCTGGCCGATGGCGACAGGCTGATCCTGCGCGATGCCAGCGCCCGCCACACCATTGCCGGTGCCAAGATACTGGAACTGCAAGTGCCGGAACGGGGCAAGCGTCAGAACGCACGACTGGACTATCTACGGCAATTGTCCGGTCCGGCACAGCCTCTGGCCGAGCAGTTGCAAAGGCAAAGCGAACAG
The DNA here is from genome assembly GCF_041914625.1 of Aquitalea pelogenes. Taxonomy (NCBI): domain Bacteria; kingdom Pseudomonadati; phylum Pseudomonadota; class Betaproteobacteria; order Neisseriales; family Chromobacteriaceae; genus Aquitalea; species Aquitalea pelogenes. Next base: position 110,621 of record NZ_JAYSDA010000009.1, read on the forward strand.
CAGGCCGTGGCGCTGGATGCCTTTGCCTGGGCCAAGCAGCTGGACAGCCAGGCCATTCAGGCGCTGTTGAGTACCTGCCAAGGTCAACAAGTAGAAGGCTGGCTCTATCACCCGGCACATTGGCAGTCGATGCAGCACAGCGTGCTGGAGCGGCTGGCCATGCTGCATCAGCAACAACCGGATCAACTGGGTGCCAGCCGGGGACGGCTGCGACGACTGGCCCTGCCCGGACAGCCTGAAGCCGCCGTCAACCTGCTGCTGAACCAGCTACTGCAACAAGGCTTGCTGTGCCAGACGCGTGGCTGGCTGCACCTGCCGGAACATGTGCTTAGCTTCACCGCACAGGAACAGGAACAATGGCAGCGCCTGGCCCCCTGCTTTGCCGGCAGCGAACCGCAATGGGTGCGAGACCTGGCCCGCCTGCTCGCCATGGAAGAAACCGACATGCGTCGCCTGCTACACAAGGCGGCCCGGCTTGGACACGTGGTCGCCGTGGTGCAGGACCGCTATTTCGCCACCCATCACGTGCACCACATGGCCGACATCATCCGTACATTGTGCGAGCAGCACGGACATGCCGATGCCGCCCACTTTCGCGACCAGCTGGGCTGCGGTCGCAAGCTGGCCATCCAGATTCTGGAGTTTTATGACCGCAGCGGCTTTACCCGTCGTCTGGCGGACAGGCACCTGTTACGGGAAAGCATGCTGTTTGGCAGTGCCAGCCTGCAGGCGGACGCCCCCGCTGCAGGCCCGCAGTGAAACCGCTATAATCAGCCCTCACGGAAGAGAGGCACTCCCGGTGGGGTGGCTGGTCTTCAAAACCAGAAGGGGCCGCCAGCGGTCCCGGGTGGGTTCGACTCCCATTCTCTTCCGCCATCAACACCGCCCGTCCGCGCAGGCGCAGATCTTGCGCAACACGCAGCTCTCCTGCCCCGCTCCCTAACGAACGACGTTCAGCAAGCTGTAGCGCACTCTTGCTCCACGCTCATTCCGCCGTCACAGCAAAGCCAGCCCGCCAAAATGAAAAACCCGCAGCAGCGGGTTCGGCAGGGTAAAACGGGCTGTGCAAGGGCAAACGGCCAGTCAACCCGGCGGGTTGCCCTCGCCAATAAGACGATGGCGATAGTAGTCCAGATAAGCCGTGTACAGGTGATTCAGCACGCTGACACTGCGACGACCGGACTTTGCCATGCAGGCTTGCCGTGCAGCATTCAGCTCACGGACCTCGTAAGGCATCAACACGATTTCATCGCGGGACTGATAAACCGAAAACACCGACTTCAGGTTTTCAATCACATGCTGTATCAGTTTTGCCTCCGGTGAATGCACATTGACATACAGGACATGAAAGGCCTTGAACAGGGCAATGGTCTGGATGATCTTATCTTCGTCTGCTTTTCCGGAACACAGCGCTGCACAGCAAATCGTCATATTTTGTTTGATATTGATCATGATGCCACACTGACTTTCGCTGACTATTGCCTCTAACACCACATGCCCTGCACAGGGAAAGGCTTGCATGGAATGCAGGACATGGATTTCCTGCATGACAGCCATATCCGGAGAGCACGCGGTGGGGGCGCTGCTTGAGACCGGACAGGGCAACAGACGGTGGTCTCATTGCTTGCCATCACACAGGTTCTGCCAAGCATATCACTCCGGCACCACTTGCCAAGTGCGCGTGGCAGCCGGTTTTCCGCTTTGACCTGATTTTTCTAGTTATAAGTCATATCGGCACAATTAAACTGATTCATTTAAATTATTTGTCTTCCGATGTGCTTGTTGGCTGGCAAATGCCTGAGCATGGATAAACGCCAAGCAGACTGCAGCAAGCCTTTTGACAACAAAAGCGTATCACCCGCTGCGCCGGCAGAAGAACCTGCTTTCTCTCCACTTGGCCAGCTTCTATAACAAAACATACAAAAAAGCATCAGCCTGGGGATAAGAATCATGTTCAATCAACAATTCAAACAGCGAATTGCCACACTGGAACAACAACTGTCGGCGGCACGGCAACTGGAACAGGCGCTGGATCTCTCCATGGCGCTGATTCGCTTCAGCCCCGATGGCCAGATTCTGGAAGCCAATCAGAACTTTCTCGACACCATGGGTTATCAGGGGAGTGAAGAGCTGCAAGGCAAGCCGCATAGCCTGTTGTGCGAGACGGCCTACTCCGGCAGCGCGGAATACCGCCGTTTCTGGGAGCAACTGCGCCGCGGCGAGTTTTATCGGGACCGGGTCAAACGCGTCGCCCGCGACGGACACGTCGTGTGGCTGCAGGCCACTTACTCCCCGGTACTGGATGCCACCGGCCGGGTTGGCAGCATCATCAAACTGGCGACGGACATTACCGACAGCGTGATGAATGCGGCACGTAACAACGCCATATTGCAAGCCATCAACCGGGCCATGGCCTGTATCGAATTTTCAGCCGATGGCCAGATTCTTGAAGCCAACGACCACTTCCTGCAGGCCACCGGCTACAGTCGAGCCAGCCTGATCGGCCAGCAGCATCGCATCCTGTGCGACCCTGCCTTTGCCAACAGCCCGGAATATGCCGCGCTATGGGAGCGGCTGCGCAGCGGCCAGTACTACAGCGGGCGCATCAGTCGCCGCACACGTGACGGGAGAACCATCTGGCTGGAAGCCAATTACAACCCGGTACTGGATGAAAGCGGCCAGGTGTGCAGCGTCATCAAGTTTGCCACCGACATCACCGCCCAGGTCGAACAACAAACCATGGAGCGTGACTCTGCGCTGCAAGCCTATGCCTCGGCGCAGGAAACCCAGGCGCTGGCCAACGCCGGCGTATTTGATATCGAACAGAGCATCGACAACATCATGACCATGGCCAGTAATATCGAACGTGGCAGCCAGCAGGTTGTACTGCTGGGCGAGCGTTCGCAGCAAATCGGCTCCATCGTGCAAACCATCAAGGACATTGCCGACCAGACCAATCTGCTGGCACTGAATGCCGCCATCGAAGCCGCCCGCGCAGGCGAGATGGGCCGTGGCTTTGCCGTGGTGGCCGACGAAGTGCGCAAGCTGGCGGAGCGCACGGCCAGCTCGACGGTGGAAATCAATCGCATGGTGCATGACATCCAGAACCATACCGGACATGCGGTTTCCAGCATGGAACACCTGCTGGAACAGGCCAATAGCAATGTCGGCCTGTCCCAGCGGGTGGGGGAAACCATCAGCCAGATCAACCAGCAAGCCAAGGGCGTGGTCAGCAGTGTCAGCCGTTTTGCCGAGATGAAATCGCAGGCCGCCTGAGGCAACTGTCTGCGCGCAAGGGTAAATCCGAATTGGCAGCAGCAGGGCGATCATTATCTAATGCGGACCTGAACCCTGCTCCTGCCTGTCGGAGGCCCTGCCCCATGAAAATCGGCCTGTTCATTCCCTGTTTCATCAACGAACTGTTCCCACATGTCGCCATGGCAACCCTGGAGCTACTGGAAAGCCTGGGCTGCGAAGTCGAATTTCCGATGGAACAGTCCTGTTGCGGTCAGCCATTGGCCAATAACGGTGACAGCAAAGGCGCTTGCGATGCCGCACGCCGCTTTACCGATGTCTTCCAGCGCTACGATTATGTCGTTGCCCCTTCTGGCAGTTGCGTGTCCCACGTGACCCATCATTACGACTGGTACATTGCGGAAGATAGTGCCTACCAGCAACTCAAGCCCAAGGTCTACGAAATCATCGAATTCCTGCAGGATGTACTGAAGCTGGAAAAGCTGCCCAAGCCGGTGTATTTCCCGCACAAGGTTTCCATCCACCAGAGTTGCCACGGCCTGCGCGAACTGCATCACGCCAGCCCGTCCGAACTGATGATGCCCTATCACTCGCGTCTGGAGTCCATCCTCAAGCTGGTGGACGGCGTGGAAGTGCTGCTGCCGGAACGCCGTGACGAATGCTGCGGTTTTGGCGGCACTTTCTGTGTCGATGAACCGGAACTGTCCACCGCCATGGGCGAAGACCGCATTGCTCAGCACGAAGCCACCGGCGCGGAATACATCGTCGGCGCCGACCCCTCCTGCCTGATGCACATGGGCGGCATCATCCGTCATCAGGGCAAGACCATCCGCCCGCTGCACATTGTGGAAATCCTCACCGGCCGGGGAGCAGGCGCATGAAAGACGATAGCGTTAAACACCCGCAGGCAGCGGCTGAATTCCTGAAGGACCGTGCCCAGGCCAAGTGGCACGACAGCGCCATCTGGTGGGTCAGGCAAAAGCGCGATGCCCAGGCCAAGCAACTGCCGGAATGGGAAGAGCTGCGCCGACTGGCACGCGAAATCAAGGCCCATACCCTGTCGCAGCTGGACGACTACCTGGCCCAGTTTGAAGCCAATGCGCAAAAGAATGGCGTGACCGTACACTGGGCAGCCGATGCCGACGAGCACAATCGCATCGTGCACGGCATTCTGGCAGCAAAACAGGTGAAGAAGCTGGTCAAGTCCAAGTCCATGCTGACCGAAGAGTGCGGGCTGAACCCCTATCTGGAACAGCGCGGCATCGAAGTGGTGGATACCGACCTGGGCGAGCGCATCGTGCAATTGCGCCACGAAGCCCCCAGCCACATCGTGATGCCGGCGATCCACCTGAAAAAAGAACAGATTTCCGAGCTTTTCCACAAGGAGCTGGGCACCGAGGCCGGCAATAACGACCCCACCTATCTCACCCACGCGGCACGGGCCAATCTGCGAGAGCACTTCCTGACGGCGGATGCCGGCCTGACCGGGGTGAACTTTGCCATTGCCGAAACCGGTGGCGTGGTGGTGTGCACCAATGAAGGCAATGCCGACCTGGGCACCAGCCTGCCGCCCATTCACATTGCCAGCATGGGGCTGGAAAAAATCATTCCCAAGCTGGAGCACTTGGGCGTATTCACCCGCCTGCTGGCCCGCTCGGCCATCGGTTCCCCGGTCACCACCTACACCTCGCACTTCCATCAGGCGCGCCCCGGTGGCGAGATGCACATTGTCATCGTGGATAACGGCCGTAGCGAGATTCTGGGCAATGAAGACTTCTACCAGAGCCTGCGCTGCATCCGTTGCGGTGCCTGCATGAATACCTGTCCGGTCTACCGGCGCAGCAGCGGCTTCAGCTACAGCTACATCATTCCCGGCCCCATCGGTTCCACCCTTGGCCCCAGCCGCGACATGAAAAAGCACGGCAGCATGGCCTTTGCCTGCAGTACCTGCGGCTCCTGCTCCAATGTCTGCCCGGTCAAGATCAACCTGCACGAACAACTGGTGCTGCATCGCAAGAAGGCGTTTGACCAGAACCTGCTGCCCGCCGGCAAGAAAATGGGCTTGCTGGCCATGCGCTTCCTTACCCAGCATCCGGCGCTGTTTGACCTGGGCGGCAAGGTGATGCGCAAGGTAGTGCCCATCATTCCGGAAAGCCTTACCCGCCACAGCGCCTGGAGCCGTGCCGGGCGCGATGTGCCACCCATGCCGAGCCAAAGCTTCAAGGAGCTGTACCAACAGCGCAGTAAGGACAAGGAGGGCCAACAATGAGCGCCCGTGACAAGATACTGGCCCGCATTCGCCAGAACCGGCCGCAAGCATCGGCCCTGCCGGATATTCACGCCGTACCGTTCATCCGTTACGACAACCAGTTTGAAGCGTTTGCCACGCTGATCCGCAATCTGGGTGGCGACGCAGTCCAGTTGCAGGATGGCCAGAGCGTGGCCGATGTCGTGGCCGCACGCTGGCCGAATGCCGGTCGCACCGTCGACCTGACCGTGGCGCAGCACGAAGAAGTGGATGATCCGCACGCATGGCACGATGTCGACGTCGCCATCGTCCCCGGCCAGCTGGCCGTGGCGGAGAATGCCACGGTGTGGGTCAGCCATCCGGACAACCGTTTCCGCTCGATTTACTTCCTCACCCAGAAGCTGGTCCTGGTGGTGCCGCGTGAGGCCATGGTGGACACCATGCGTGATGCCTATGCCCGCATCCAGCTGGCAGAGCATGGCTTTGGTGCCTTCATTTCCGGCTCGTCGCGTACCGCGGACATCGAGCAAAGCCTGGTGATGGGTGCTCATGGTGCCATGGCAGCCCTGGTGATATTTGTCTGATTTCTACGTATGGAGCATTTGCTTCCTTGGGCCCTGCGGGGCCTTTTTTTATGGCACGTCACCATGAAAAAACCGCCAGTCACAGGACAGGCGGTTTTGTGGTGTCACTGCAGTCAGGCGATCAGCGGCTGACTTCCACCTTGTAGCGCGGCGGCAGCAGCAGGGCCGGCACTTCGCGCTGCGCCTTGCGGCTGCGGCGGCTGCTGCCGACAGGCTTGATGGTTTTCAGGCCTTCGCCGGACTTGCCCGCCATCAGGGCCGATGCCGGTACCGACATCGGATCGCGCTGGCTTTCACGCGCCGGAGTACGGGTGCCCGAACGACTCTGTTCACGACCAGCATCACGGTCACGATCCCGCTCACGACGATGGGAAGACTCCTCGCGCGGCGCAGTCGAACCAGGCTCAAAGCCAGCCATCACTTGCGGCGTCAGCGTCTGGCGCGTCAGCTTTTCAATGGCTTCATGCTGACGGGTTTCTGCCGGGCTCATCAGCGAAATGGCCACACCACTGGCACCGGCACGACCAGTACGGCCAATGCGGTGTACATAGTCCTCCGGTGAGTTGGGCAGCTCGTAATTCACCACAAAGGGCAGTTCGCTGATATCCAGGCCACGTGCCGCTACGTCGGTAGCCACCAGCACACGCAGGCTGCCTTCCTTGAATGCCGACAAAATTTCCAGACGCGAGGCCTGTGCCTTGTCGCCATGAATGGCTTCGGCCACCAGGCCGTCGCGCTTGAGGTCACGCGCCAGCTGGTCGGCGCTGAGCTTGGTCTTGCAGAACACGATGACCTGGCTCATGTCACGGCTCTTGATCAGATGGCTCAGCAGATAACGCTTGCGACCGGCATCGACGGAATACACCAGTTGCTCGACTTGCTCGTTGGTCGCATTCTGGCGGGCCACTTCCACCGTTTGCGGGTCTTTCATGAAATCCGCAGCCAGCCGTTTGATTTCCGGCGCAAAAGTGGCCGAGAACAGCAGGGTTTGCCGCTCTTTGGGCAGCATGCTCATGATCTTGCGGATATCCTGGATGAAGCCCATGTCCAGCATGCGGTCGGCTTCGTCCAGTACCAGCACTTCCACCTTGTTCAGCTGTATGCTTTTTTGCTGGATGTGGTCCAGCAAACGTCCAGGGGTGGCAATCACCACTTCCATGCCACGACGCAGCTCGGCAGTCTGCGGGTCCATGTTCATGCCGCCAAACACGGTGGTGGCACGCAAAGGCAAATACTTGGTATAGGTTTTTACATTCACGCCAATCTGGTCGGCCAGCTCGCGCGTGGGCGACAGTACCAGCGCCCGCACCGGGTGCATGGCCGGGGAAACACTGGTATTGGCAAACTTTTTCAGCCGCTCCAGGATGGGGAGCATGAAGGCGGCAGTCTTGCCGGTACCGGTTTGAGCGGCAGCCAGCAAGTCACGACCGGACAGCACCAGCGGAATGGCCTTGGCCTGGATCGGTGTGGGCTCGGAATAGCCCTGTTCTTCAATGGCACGAAGAATCTCGGGCGACAGCCCGAGTTCGGAAAACAGCATGTGTGTGCTCCTGCAATTCGGTTGGGCGATGACATCGCAGCATGCGACGCATCCCCTTGTTCATGAACATGGCCTGGCCCAAATGGCAACGCCGCCCATCAGGGGCGGCGGCAGGCAGGCATCAGGCCATGTGGTTGGCAACGCTGAGCAACAGGATGACAAACAGCCATAGCAAGGCTGAACGCCAGACCAGGCCGACTGCGCTTTTCAGGAAGCCCGGATCGGCTTCGTCACCAAGGCCCAGTTCCGGCCGGAACTTGATGGTGTAATCCTGCCTGAGCGGATCGCCCAGCTTGACACCAAGAGCACCGGCAGCGGAGGCCAGCAGAATGCCATTGGCGTAGTTACCCCAGGTCCGGGCCTGGGAACGCCAACAGTAGACTGCATCTTCAAAATCGCCCATGACGGCAAAGCTGGCAGCGGTCAGACGCACCGGCAACCAGTCAAGCCAGGCAGCGGCACTGCCGGCAAAACGACCAAAACGGTCTTCATCGCCCTGACGGCTACCCCATTTCTGCCCCAGCATGCTGCACAGCCGGTACAGCAAGGCACCGGACGGGCCCGGCAGCAGGACAAACCAGAACATGGTGCCAAACACATGCCGGTAACTGTCCACCACACCCTGCTCGATTGCCAGGCGGGAAATCTCGCCAACGGACAATTCGGCAGAAGGATGCCCGGTCCAGCGTGTCAGCGCCATACGTGCATCCAGGTCACGCCCTTCGGTCAAGGCCAGCGAAATCTCGGAAAAGGCGCTGGAGAAATGACGGAAACCCATGGTGAGGTAGAGCACCAGCACATTCCAAAGAATGGCCAGCAGCGGGTTGGCCGCGTACAGGGCGTAGTACACCCCAAGGCTCAACAACACCGGAGGCAGGATGGCCAGCATCCACGCAAAGACACCATGCCGGTTGGCACCGGCATTCAGATTGCGTTCCAGATGATTGGCATAACGGGTGAAAACATGCCAAACGCGGTTGCGGTTGCCCAGTGGGCGCAGCTGCTCAAGTGCCAGCGCAATGATCAGGGAAATCAGGGTCATCAGAATTTGAATGGTGGTTTGCTCAGGCCCAGTGGCGAAGATACCACAAAGGGACAGGTACGCCCACCACATCGCATGTGGCCAGCCCTATGGGCAAGTCAGGCAGAGCCGAGAAAACGGCGTCCGCCGGCAGGTTGCGGCTGCTGTCCGCCACGGTCATAACTGAGCGTGGAAGCAGCCGCCTGACGCAGCGCGGCCAGGGAAGCTTCTACCTGGCCTAGCTGCTGCTCGATGAAAGTACCATTGAGCTGGTTGATGCCCTGGGCACGATGGATGAGATCTTCCAGTGCCAGCCAGGCCTGGCGTTCTTCGGGCTTGTCGGCCAGCCAGATGTATACGGTGTCGCTGTCGGACAGGCCAAGTGTCTTCATCAGCCGGGCGCGAGACTGAGAATGCATGGCCAGTTCATCCAGCACTTTGCTCTTGCTGTCCGCCAGGTCTTCCAGGCGGTGCACCTGGCCTGCAATCATCACCTGCTGCTCTTGTTGCAGCAGGTCGATCAAGCGTGTCACCTGCTCGGCTTCAGCACGGCACAGCTGGGCAAAACCTTGTTCTTGCGTCATTGCTGCCACACCCATCTGCAGTACTTACTGGTTCAGCAGTTCTTGGGTGGAGGCGATCAGGCTGTCGGCGATCTTGTCCGGATTCACCGAAAAGGTGCCCGCTGCGATCGCGTTCTTGATGGCATCAACCTTGGCCGCATCAAAGGCAGGCGTGGTATCTGCCTGGGCAGACAGCGCACTGATGCTGCTGGCCAGCGGATTGATCTTCACGCTATCGGTCGGGGTGGACCCGGATCCGGCAGCCGGAGCGCTGGTATCGCGCCGGGCCAGCTTGCTCTGACTGGCATAGGCGCCAACGGCACTTCCCGAGTTGTCGATTTTCATGGCGTGGCCTTCCAAACTAGCTAGGGGTTTCTCTATTATCGGCTGAAAAAGCAAACTCTTGAAATATTTATCAGTAACTCAGACTGACGCTGCCATCCGGCTGCACCATGCCGCGCACCACACGCCCACTGGACAGCCGCACCGACACCGCATCACCAACCGCAGCATTGTTATTGGCAATGCCTTCTGACAACACGCTAAAGCCGTCTCCCCCCGCCACCACCTTGACCGGCTGGCCGGCACGAATGGCATAAGGGGCATGAACCATGAAGCTGCGCAACCAACTGCCGGCAGGTGCACCGCTGCGCATGGTCTGGCCAATTGCCAGAGCCGGACTGGTCAGCACATTGCGCGCCATGGCCGGATTGGCCACCTCCACCAGTTTGACATCCCCTTCCTGCAACACTTCACCGGCGCTCACCGAGCGGGTCAGTACCACACCCAGTTGCTTTTCGTTGATGCTGACTGGCAGGCGTATGCTCCATCCGCTATCCGGACAGACAATCACCAAAGCCGTGTTGCCCGTGGTCTGCGCCGCATTGGACCAGTCCACCCGTGGCGATGCACAGGCAGGCAATACCAGTCGCCGGTCCAGTTTGCCCAGCTTGTAGCTGGCCTGACGCGGGGCCATTTCCTGCTGCATGAAACGGTCGGCCAGTTTTTCCAGCGCGGCCATATCCTGGCTGGCGGCTGCCTGCACAAGGCCGGGCAGCAGCCAGGCCAACATCAGAGGGGAGAATTTCATCCTGCCATTGTATCCGCTACGATCCTGCCTGCGTATCGCTACCGGCCCATGCGGTGATTGCCAGGCGGGACGGCCTTGCAAGCACAGCATTCTGAGTGAGAAATCCGCCGACAGTTGCGCCGACAGATAAAAAAACAGGCCACACGGGCCTGTTTTTTCAACAACACCAGCGCTTACTGCGCCAGTGTCTGTTCGACAAATGCCTTGACCTTGGCGGCATCGGCATCGAATACCACCACTTTTTGCGGCAGGTCTTCCAGACCATCAAAGCCGGCGGGGCGCGGCGGGTCACGATCCAGCGCTTCGCGGATGGTGTCGGCAAACTTGGCCGGCAGCGCGGTTTCCAGGCAGACAACGGTTTCACCCGGCAGACGCAGCTCGCGTGCCACCTTGATCCCATCAGCAGTATGAGTATCCACGACCACGCCATCCGTGGCGTCCACCGCACGGATGGTGGCCAGACGGTCGGCATGGCTGCTCTTGCCGGAAACAAAACCGAACTTATCCGCCGCCTCGGCCAGTCTGGCCGACAGATCAAAGCCCTTGCCGGCATCCACATCGGCCCACAATGCCTTCACGGCAGCACCGTCGCGACCGACCAGATCGAACACGAAGCGTTCGAAGTTGGAGGCCTTGGAAATATCCATGGACGGGCTGGAGGTGACATAGGTATTGGCCGTGCCGCGCGGACGGTAAGCACCGGTGCGGAAGAACTCGTCCAGTACGTCGTTTTCATTGGTGGCCACGATCAGGCGCTGCACCGGCAGGCCCATCTGGCGCGCGATATGACCGGCGCAGACATTGCCGAAGTTACCCGACGGTACGCAGAAGCTGACTTGTTCGTCATTGCTGCTGGTGGCGTTGAAATAACCCTTGAAGTAATACACCACCTGCGCCACTACGCGGGCCCAGTTGATGGAGTTGACGGTGCCGATCTGGTACTTGGCCTTGAAGGCGTGGTCGTTCTGCACCGCTTTCACGATGTCCTGACAGTCATCGAACATGCCCTTGATGGCGATGTTGTGGATGTTGGCATCCTGCAGGCTGAACATCTGCGCGCGCTGGAAGGGGCTCATCAGGCCATCCGGGCTGAGCATGAACACGCTGATGCCCTGCTTGCCGCGCATCGCATATTCGGCGGCGCTGCCGGTGTCCCCGGAGGTGGCACCCAGAATGTTCAGCGACTGGCCTTTTTTGCCCAGCACGTATTCGAACAGATTACCCAGCAACTGCATGGCCATGTCCTTGAAGGCCAGCGTCGGGCCATTGGACAGCTCCAGAATCACCAGGCCATCGGACAGGCGCTTGACCGGGGTGATGGCTTCGCTGCCAAACACTGCTGCGGTGTAAGTGCGGCTGACGATGTCCTTGAGGTCGGCCTCGGGAATATCGGTGGCGAACAGGCGGATGATTTCAAACGCCAGTTCGGCATAGGACAGACCGCGCCAGGCATCCAGCTGGCTGCGGCTGATCTGCGGGTAGCTTTCCGGCAGCGCCAGGCCACCATCGGGAGCCAGACCCATGAGCAGGATGTCGCTGAAACTTTGCGGCTGCATGCCGCCACGTGTGCTGATGTACTTCATGTGATGTGATTCAACCTGTACGAATGCAGAAGACGTTGCAAGAAGGATGGCCGCGGACAGATGAGCGTCAATCGGCGGCGCTGGCCTCCAGATGATGACTGCAAGCAGCGGAAGCTTCGGCCAGGCGCTTTTTGCCGCGCGGGTCGTCCTTGCGGATTTGCCCGGTCAGCACGCCCATGACTTCTTCCGAGCTGAAGGTATTGGCCAGATGCTCGCTGGCACACTGGCAGTACTTCTGGATCTGGACATCCGAGCGCTCGCTGGCACCATCCGATGCCGGCGTGCGCTTGATACAGCTGCGCATCAGGAAACCCTGCAGCAGATTATGCTGACCCGGTGTCAGTGGTGTTGCGTGCAGGGCCGATGCAGTCAGCGCACAGGCCATGCCCACTCCATTCATCCAGTACCTTGCCATTTGCAGCCATCCTGTCACCACCCCGCGCCCAGGCGCGGGGATGGCAACTGCTTTAGTCGTTGAGTTCTTCCATGCGCAGACGCACCACCTTGCCCGATACGCTTTCCAGCGCTTCGATGGCGGCGATGGCTGCATTGATGGCGCGTTCCTGCACACGATGGGTGAGGATCACCACTTCGGCATTGCCCTCGCTGGCCGAACCCTTCTGGATCAGCGCTTCGATGGAAATGCCGTTTTCTGCCAGCAGGCCGGTGATATTGGCCAGCACACCAGCGCGGTCGGCAGCACCGATGCGCAGGTAGTAGGAGCTGTAAACCTCATCAATCGGCAGGATGGGCAGGTTTTTCAGCTGGTCCGGCTGGAAGGCCAGATGCGGCACGCGATGTTCCGGGTCGGCGGTCAGCAGGCGGGTCACGTCGACAATGTCGGCCACCACGGCAGAAGCTGTCGGCAGTGCGCCGGCACCGGCACCGTAGTGCAGGGTCTGGCCGATGGCATCGCCCTTGGCCAGTACCGCGTTCATCACGCCGTTGACGTTGGCGATCAACTGGCTGGCCGGAATCAGGGTCGGGTGCACGCGCAGTTCCACGCCGGCATCGGTGCGGCGGGTAAAGCCCAGCAGCTTGACGCGGTAGCCCAGTTCTTCGGCGTACTTGATGTCGCGGCCATCCAGCTTGCTGATGCCTTCCAGATAGCAGCTGTCAAACTGCATCGGGATACCAAAGGCCAGCGCGGCCATGATGGTGAGCTTGTGACCGGCGTCGTGGCCTTCGATGTCGAAGGTAGGGTCGGCTTCGGCATAGCCCAGGCGCTGCGCCTCGGCCAGTACGTCAGCAAAGCTGGCACCCTTGTCGCGCATTTCGGTCAGGATGAAGTTGGAAGTGCCGTTGATGATGCCGGCGATCCATTCGATGCGGTTGGCCGACAGGCCTTCACGCAGCGCCTTGATGATGGGAATGCCTCCGGCAACCGCAGCTTCGAAAGCCACCATCACGCCCTTTTCCTGGGCGCGGGCAAAGATTTCATTGCCATGCACGGCCAGCAGCTTCTTGTTGGCAGTCACCACGTGCTTGCCGTTTTCGATGGCCTTGAGCACCAGCTCCTTGGCGATGGTGTCGCCACCGATCAGCTCGACCACGATGTCGACTTCCGGATTGTTGACCACCAGCATGGCGTCATCCACCACCGGGACGCCTTCGCCCAGCACTTCGCGGGCGCGAGCCACATCGCGGTTGGCGGCCATGCATACGCGGATGGGGCGACCGGCGCGGCGGCTGATTTCCTCGGCGTTACGCTTGAGTACGGTGGCGGTACCGCCACCGACTGTCCCCACTCCCATCAGGCCAATATTGATCGGCTTCATAACATTCTCCATGTCTGTCTCTAGTGTTTTGTCCCGGGCCGACGGCCTCTTGGCAAAACGGCGGTAGCCGGCTTGCCAGGAGGTCTTCAGTCTGAAAAACCCAGCCGACGGATGTGTATCCGTCGGCTGGATAGCGCATCAGGCGGTGCCGTGACGCTGGCGGTAACGCGCCAGGAATCGGGCAATGCGGCCTATCGCTTCGATCAGGTCATCCGAGTTAGGAAGGAATACCACGCGGAAGTGATCCGGCGCAATCCAGTTAAACCCGCTGCCCTGCACCAGCAACACTTTTTCTTCCTGCAAGAGTTCCAGGATGAACTGCTGGTCGTCGCTGATGGGGTAGATTTTCGGGTCCAAGCGCGGGAACAGGTACAAGGCCCCTTGCGGCTTGACGCAAGTCACACCCGGAATATCGGTGAGCAGCTTGTGCGCCAGGTCGCGCTGGCGGGCCAGGCGTCCGCTTGGAGCCACCAGGTCGTCGATGCTCTGGTAACCGCCCAGGGCAGTCTGGATGGCAAACTGCGCCGGCACATTGGCACACAAGCGCATCGAGGCCAGCATGTTCAGGCCTTCGATATAGTCGCGCGCGTGTTTTTTCTCGCCGCACAGAATCATCCAGCCGGCGCGGTAGCCACAGGCGCGATAGTTCTTGGACAAGCCATTGAAGGTGACCACCAGCAGGTCCGGCGCCAGCGAGGCGATGGAGGTGTGCTTGACTTCGTCGTACAGCACCTTGTCGTAGATTTCATCGGCGTAGATGATCAGCTGGTGCTGGCGCGCCAGATCGACAATCTGCTGCAACAGCGCCGGCGGATACACCGCACCGGTAGGATTGTTGGGGTTGATCACCACGATGGCGCGGGTATTGGGGGTGATCTTGGCGCGGATGTCATCGATGCTGGGGAACCAGCCCTGCTCTTCGTCACAGACATAGTGCAGCGCCTTGCCACCGGCCAGGCTGACGGCAGCCGTCCACAGCGGGTAGTCCGGTGCCGGCACCAGTACTTCATCGCCATTGTCCAGCAAGGCCTGCATGGCCATCACGATCAGCTCGGACACGCCGTTGCCGATGATGATGTCGTCCATGCTGACATTGGGCAGGTGTTTTTCCTGCGCGTAATGCATGATGGCCTTGCGCGCGGCAAACAGGCCTTTGGAATCGGAATATCCGGAAGCGGATGGCAGGTTGACGATGACGTCTTCGATGATTTCATCCGGCGCAAAGAAACCGAACGGCGCCGGGTTGCCGATATTCAGCTTGATGATGCGATGGCCTTCGTCTTCCATCTTCTTGGCATGCTCAAGCACCGGGCCACGGATGTCGTAGCAGACATTGGCGAGCTTCTGCGATTTGTGTACTGGCTGCATGGTGGCCTGTTTTTCCGTCACGGACCGCGCCCCGGCTTTGGCGGTGTGCTGGCGGCGGCGCGGCTTGTTGTCTTTCATTGGAGTCCCTTGTCTGTCCCGGCCACGGGCAAAGCGTACCTTGGCGGCTGGTCAGGGTATAATCCTATCCCAATCCGTGTTGCACTGCATGACGACGTGCGCGCCATACCGGCATGGCTGCAACAGCGCTGCGTGCTGATTTTTATTCCTTGCGGGAAATCCACTCCATGAAAATGCATCAGGCCCTGGGACTGGGCAAAAACCTGTTTACCGGCTACGGCGAAGGCCATGTGCTGATCAATGCCGAACGCCATGACGGCAACCTGATTGTCACCCCGGACAGCGTGCAGCCCTGGGGCGTGGCTGATTTTGCCAGCCTGACGGAACAGCATTTCAGCATGCTGCTGGAGATGCAGCCGGAGGTGGTGCTGTTCGGCTCCGGCGCCAGCCTGCGCTTTTTCCACCCCAAACTGATGGCAGCCCTGACCAATGCCGGTATCGGTGTGGATGTGATGGACACCCAGGCCGCCTGCCGCACTTTCAATATCCTGATGGCGGAGGACCGCCGGGTGATTGCCGCCATTCTGGCCATCTGAACCGGTCCTGCCATAAACGAAGCCCCGCATTGCTGTCATGCGGGGCTTTTGCTTGTATCTGGCAATCAGCTGGATTCAGACAGCCGCAGCTTTCTCGCCGCCAAACTCTTCAAACGCCTGCAAGGCTTCGGCAGCCGTCATCAAGGACGGACCACCGCCCATGTATACCGCCACTTGCAGCATTTCCATGAATTCCGCCCGGGTACAGCCCAGCTCCACCAGTGCCTTGCTGTGAAAGGCCAGGCAGCCCTGACAACGACTGGCAATGCCGATGGCCAGCGCAATCAGCTCCTTGGTCTTGTTGGATAGCGCACCCTCGGTATGGGCGGCACGACTCATCTGGCCGAAGCCTTTCATGGTGTCAGGAATTTCGCGACGGAATTCAGCCAGCTTGCTGCCCAAGTCTTGTGCCAGTGCGGTGTAATCGTGGCTCATTTTGCTCTCCCAATAAGTTACAAATTAATATTATATATTTTCATATATCATTGCAAGGCATGTTGGCACCGCGCCAGCACAAAATGCAGGCATGGTAATCTGGCTGCCTTGCACTCGCCCGAGGATGACCCGTGTCCCACACTCCCACCGCACTGGCCGACTACGATCATGTACGCCAATGGGCAATGCAGTCGCTGTTCCAGCACATGGACGACAGCTATCAGGGCACGGTCATCGTGGACGATCAGGCGCGCATCATCTGGATCAATGCCCGTTATGCCGAGCGCTTTGGCTTTGCCGACCCGGCCGCTGCGCTGGGCCAGCCGGTGGAAAACGTCATCCCCAACAGCCAGATGCGCGAAGTGCTGAGAACCGGCGTGCCGATGCTGCTGGACATCATGCCCACCGGCAGGGACCAGCTGGTGGTGATGCGGCTGCCGCTGAAGGATGGCCAGGGCAAGATCATCGGAGCGGTGGGCTTTGCCCTGTTCGACCAGATTCAATCACTGGCACCGCTGGTGGCCAAGTTTGCCCGGCTGGGCGAGGAGCTGGCGGCCACGCGCGAATCATTGGCGCAGGCGCGGCGTGCCAAATACAGTTTTGACGATTTTGTCGGCCACAGCAGCCAGATCAGCGAAGTCCGGCGTCAGGCCATGCTGGCCGCCCCGCTGGAAGGTGCGGTATTGCTGCTGGGCGAAACCGGAACCGGCAAAGAAGTGCTGGCGCATGCCATTCATGCTGCCTCGCCACGCGCCGGCAAGCCCTTGGTCAGCCTCAATATGGCGGCCATTCCCGACACCCTGCTGGAAGCCGAGCTGTTTGGTGCCAGCCCCAATGCCTATACCGGTGCGGACAAGAAAGGCCGCATCGGCAAGCTGCAACTGGCCGATGGCGGAACGCTGTTTCTGGATGAAATAGGCGACATGCCGGCCAGCCTGCAAGCCAAGCTGCTGCGCGTGCTGCAGGACAAGGAATTCGAACAGCTGGGTGCCAACCGCGTGCTGAGGGCGGACATCCGCATCATTGCCGCCACCTCGGCCCGGCTGGAAGAAAAAGTGGCTGCCGGCAGCTTCCGTGCCGATCTTTACTATCGGCTGAACGTACTCACCATCCAGCTGCCGCCCTTGCGCGCCCATTTGCAAGACCTGCCGGAACTGGCCGAGTCGCTGCTCGCCCAGCTGGCGCGGCACGGCCATGTGGCGCGCCAGCAGATCAGCCATGCCGCCCTGCAAAGGCTGGCCGCCTATCACTGGCCCGGCAATGTGCGCGAACTGCGCAATATCCTGGAACGTGCCAGCATGCTGGGGCGCGGCAGCCTGCTGGACGAAGAAGACATCAACGCCCTGCTGGGCAAGCCGAGCACTACTGCTGCCCCGGTCGGTGCCAGCTACCAGCAGCAAATGGCCCACTATGAGGCCCAGTTGCTACGCCAGGCCTTGCAAACCTGTCAGGGCCATGTGCCCAGCGCCGCGCGGCAATTGGGCATGGGCCGCGCCACCTTGTACAAAAAGCTGGCTGCACTGGGCATCAACCCAAGTGATTTCTGAAACGCAACCCGACCATTCCCGCTAGCCGTCTCCAAACAGAGACGGCGTCTACAAATCGAGACTTCCCCGCTTTTCCTGCTGCCACAAGGCTTTCCCGCCGTGCAGTACCGCTCAGCTCGTCTCCAAATCGAGACAACAAGCCAGCCTCCCGCCCTGAAATCACGGCAAATCATTGATTTAAAACAAACAGCAAATCTGGCACGCTTCCTGCAATATCAATGCACCGACATGGGGCAACCCCATGATCGTCCGGTCTTGCACAGGCCATACAACAATGATTGAGGAGAAACACCATGAGTTTTATCGTGGTCTTGCTGGCCCTGTTCTTCCTGATGCTGGCCGCCTATCGCGGCTACAGCGTCATCCTGATGGCACCACTGGCCGCCCTGGGCGCAGTGCTGCTGACCGACCCCTCCGCCGTGGCACCCGCATTCAGCGGACTGTTCATGGACAAGATGGTGGGCTTCATCAAGCTGTACTTCCCGGTGTTCTTGCTGGGTTCGGTATTCGGCAAGCTGGTGGAGATGTCCGGCTTTTCCAAATCCATCGTTGCCGCCGTCATCCGCTTTATCGGTGAAAAGCGCGCCATCGCCGTGATCGTGGCGGTATGTGCACTGCTGACCTATGGCGGGGTATCGCTGTTCGTGGTGGTGTTTGCCGTCTACCCCTTTGCCGCCGAACTGTTCCGCCAGAGCAATATCCCCAAGCGGCTGATTCCCGGCACCGTGGCACTGGGCGCGTTTTCCTTCACCATGGACGCCCTGCCCGGCACGCCGCAAATCCAGAACATCATCCCCACCACCTTTTTCAAGACCACCGCCTGGGCCGCCCCGGCACTGGGTATTTGCGGTGCGGTGTTCATCACCCTGGTGGGGCTGGCTTATCTGGAATGGCGCCGCCGCAGCCTGATGGCCAAGGGCGAAGGCTATGGCACCGATTTGCGCAACGAGCCGGAACACATCGACACCAGCAGCCTGCCCTCGCCCTGGCTGGCCATTGCCCCGCTGCTGCTGATCGGCATCAGCAACTTTGCCTTTACCCGCTGGATTCCCGCCTGGTACGGCAGCAGTCACGAACTGCATCTGGCCGGCATGGCCAAGCCGGTCACCACCCAGATTTCCACCGTCACCGCCATCTGGTCGGTGGAAGCCGCCTTGCTGCTGGGCATTGCCTTTGTCGCCCTCACCGCCTGGCCCGCCATCAAGGAGCGCTTTGCCGAAGGCAGCAAGGGAGCGATTGCCGGTGCCATGCTGGCCGCAATGAACACCGCCTCGGAATACGGCTTTGGTGCGGTGATTGCCGCCCTGCCCGGCTTCATGGTGATTGGTCATGCCTTGCAGAGCATTCCCAACCCGCTGGTGAATGCCGCGGTCACAGTCAGCACGCTGGCCGGTGTGACCGGCTCGGCTTCCGGCGGCATGAGCATTGCCCTGGCCGCCATGGGCGAGCAGTTCATCAGCGCCTGCCAGGCGGCGGGCATTCCGCTGGAAGTACTGCACCGGGTGGTGGCCATGGCCAGTGGCGGTATGGACACGCTGCCGCATAACGGCGCGGTGATCACCCTGCTGGCGGTCACCGGCCTCACCCACCGCGAGGCTTACCGCGACATCTTTGCCGTCACCCTGATCAAGACGCTGGCGGTGTTCTTTGTGATTACCGTTTTCTATCTCACCGGGCTGGTCTGATTCCATCAGGTAATCCCATCCACCGGCCCTGCACTACGCAGGGCCAGACAGGACGATCAACATGACAACACTGGCAGGCAAAACTGCGCTGGTTACCGGCTCCACCAGCGGCATCGGTCTGGGCATTGCCCTGGCACTGGCCGAAGCGGGGGCCGATATCGTGCTCAACGGCTTTGGCGACATCGAAGCTGCTCTGGCTCTGATCCGCAGCCATGGCGTGCAGGCCTGGCATCATCCGGCCGATTTGTCCGATCCGGCCCAGATTGACGCGCTGTGCGCCTTTGCCGCGCACGAAACCGGCGGCGTGGACATTCTGGTGAACAATGCCGGCATCCAGCATGTAGCCCCGATCGAAGCCTTTCCGCCCGCCCAGTGGGACAAGGTGCTGGCCATCAACCTGAGCGCGGTATTCCATACCAGCCGCCTGCTGCTGCCGCTGATGCGCCAGCGCGGCTGGGGCCGCATCATCAATATCGCCTCCACCCACGGGCTGGTGGCTTCCAGCGGCAAGTCTGCCTACGTGGCAGCCAAGCATGGCGTGCTGGGCCTCACCAAGACCGTGGCACTGGAAACTGCCCACAGCCCGGTCACCTGCAATGCCATTTGTCCCGGCTGGGTGCTCACCCCGCTGGTGGCACAACAGATTGCCGACCGCGCCAGCGCACAGGGCATCAGCCCGCAGCAGGCCCAGCACGATTTGCTGGCCGAAAAACAACCCTCCGGCCAGTTTGTCACCCCGGCGCAACTGGGCGCACTGGCGGTGTTTTTATGCAGCCCGGCTGGCGATGAGGTACGCGGTGCCGCCTGGGCCATGGATGGCGGCTGGACTGCCCAATAAGCAAAGCAAGGACAATACGATGAACAAGCTTTACCCGGATGCCGCCAGCGCACTGGCGGACATTGTGGCCGACGGCCAGACCATTGCCGTGGGCGGCTTCGGCCTGTGCGGCATTCCCGAAGCGCTGATCACTGCACTGCGCGACAGCGGCGTGCGCAATCTCACCGCCATTTCCAATAATGCCGGGGTGGACGGCTTTGGCCTGGGCCTGCTGCTGCAAACCCGGCAAATCCGCAAGATGGTGTCGTCCTATGTCGGAGAGAACAAGGAGTTCGAACGCCAGTACCTGAGCGGCGAACTGGAGCTGGAATTCACCCCGCAAGGCACGCTGGCAGAAAAACTGCGCGCCGGTGGCAGCGGCATTCCCGCCTTTTTCACCCGCACCGGCTACGGCACGCTGGTGGCCGAAGGCAAGGAAGTGCGCGAATTCAACGGCCACCCGCACATTCTGGAACAAGCGCTGTTTGCCGACATTGCCCTGGTCAAGGCCTGGAAGGCCGACCGGGCCGGGAACCTGGTTTACCGCCGCACCGCGCGCAATTTCAACCCGAATGTGGCGATGGCCGGACGCATCACCGTGGCCGAAGTGGAAGAAATTGTCGAAAACGGCATGCTGGACCCTGACGCCATCCACACCCCCGGCATTTTCGTGCAGCGACTGGTGCTGAATGCCCATCCCGAAAAACGCATCGAGCAGCGCACCGTGCGCGCCGCCGCCCTGACGGAGGCATGAACATGGCCTGGACACGCGAACAAATGGCTGCACGGGCAGCACAGGAATTGCAGGATGGCTTTTATGTGAACCTGGGCATCGGCCTGCCCACGCTGGTGGCCAACCATGTGCCGGACGGCATGGAAGTGTGGCTGCAATCGGAAAACGGCCTGCTGGGCATTGGCCCGTTTCCGACCGAGGACGAGGTAGACCCGGACCTGATCAACGCCGGCAAACAAACCATCACCACCCTGCCCGGCTCGGCCATTTTCAGCTCGGCCGACTCCTTTGGCATGATTCGCGGCGGCAAGATCAATCTGGCCATCCTCGGCGCGATGCAGGTCAGCCAGCATGGCGACCTGGCCAACTGGATGATTCCGGGCAAGATGGTGAAGGGCATGGGTGGCGCAATGGACCTGGTGGCCGGTGTCGGCAAGGTGGTGGTGCTAATGGAACACACGGCCAAGAAAAAGGACGGCACGGAAGAAGCCAAGCTGCTGGAGCGCTGCACCCTGCCCCTGACCGGCGTGGGGGTAGTCAGCCTGATCATCACCGATCTGGGCGTGATCCGGGTGGAAGCAGACGGCCTGCATCTGCAAGAGCTGGCACCGGATGTCAGCGTGGTGGATATCCGCGCCCGCACCGCCGCACCGCTGCATGTACCGGCCGCCCTGCAGGCAAGGGAAAGCGCCATCGTAGGCTAAATCAGCTTCACATCTGCCATGAAAAAAGCACGCGTCTGACTACCAGAGGCGTGCTTTTTTACTGCCGGCCCGCAAGGGCTAGAGCAAGGATTTGACCAGCAAGGCGGTCAGCAGGATGGCAATCAGGCTGAGCAGGAAGTTCTGTCGTTTCTGCTCACGCATCAAATGCATATAACCCTCCACCAGCAAATCGCTCTTGGCTGCCGACAAGGCCTCGTTCAGCTTGCGCGGCAGCGTGGGCAGGGTGGTGGCCCATTGCGGGGCCTCCTGCTTGAGTGTGCGCAACATGCCACGCCAGCCGATCTGCTCGTTCATCCACTTGGTGAGGAAGGGCTTGGCGGTGTCCCACAAGTCCAGCTCCGGATCCAGCTGGCGGCCCAGGCCCTCGATATTGAGCAGGGTTTTCTGCAGCAATACCAGCTGCGGCTGGATTTCCACATTGAAGCGGCGGCTGGTTTCAAACAGGCGCAGCAGCACCAGGCCAAAGGAAATCTGCGACAGCGGCTTTTCAAAGATGGGTTCGCACACCGTGCGCACCGCAGCTTCCAGCTCTTCGGCGCGTGTTTCTTTCGGCACCCAGCCCGATTCGATATGCGCGGTGGCCACCCGGTGGTAGTCACGGTTGAAGAAAGCCAGGAAGTTGACTGCCAGATAATGCTTGTCCTCGTCGGTCAGGCTGCCGACGATGCCGAAATCCAGCGCGATATAGCGGCCATCCTCCGCCACGAAGATATTGCCCGGATGCATGTCGGCATGGAAAAAACCGTGACGGAATACCTGGGTGAAGAAGATTTCCACCCCGAAGCGCGACAGCTTGCGCAGGTCCACGCCCTGCTCGCGCAGGCGCTCGATCTGCCCTACCGGCGTACCGTGCATCCATTCCAGCGTCAGCACCTGCCGGTTGCTGTAGTCGTAAAACACTTCCGGCACGATCAGCATGTCCGAACCGGTAAAGTTGCGGCGCAGCTGGGAGGCATTGGCTGCCTCGTGCATCATGTCCAGTTCGTCGTGCAGGTATTTGTCGAACTCGGCCACTACCTCGCGCGGCTTCAGCCGCTTGCCGTCGATGAAGAAGCGTTCCACCCAGCCCGCCAGCGTGGCCATCAAGGCCAGGTCCTGCTCGATCACCGGCTGGATGCCGGGGCGCAATACCTTTACCGCCACTTCGCGGCCACGGCTGCCATCCGGCTGTTTCAGCCAGGCCTTGTGTACCTGTGCCACCGAGGCACTGGCCACCGGGGTGATCTCAAAATCGACATACAAATTTTCTACTGGCTGGCCGAAGCTCTGTTCGATCACCTGCCGTGCCAGTGCGCCGTCAAACGGGGCGACACGGTCCTGCAAATGGGCCAGCGCGTCGGCATAGTCCGGCGGCAACAAATCGCGCCGGGTGGACAGCACCTGGCCGAACTTGACGAAAATCGGCCCCAGGCTCTCCAGCGCCAGCCTGACCCGCTCGGGCAGCGGTGCGCTGACATCGCGCGGCACCGGGCACAGTTTCAGCAAACCATGCACAAAACCCAGTCGGGAATGACCCTGAAAGAAATCATCCAGACCATACCGGTACAGCGTGGAAACAATCTTGAAAAAACGCGAAATCCGCATAATGAGAACGGGCTTGCCCTTATTCCTTGGTTTGCGCTAGCGCCGCTTCCAGCCGCGCCAGTCGTTTTTCGCTGCGCGCCACATCGTCACGCAGGCCATCCACTGCGGCCACAAAGCCGCCTACTGCCTGACGGCTGGCCAGCATGGGGGCTTCTTCCCGCAGGTGTTCCACCCAGTTTTCCAGCAAACGCCAGGCAATCTCACCCTTGAAGCCCAGCGAGGCACGCGCCACACGCTGCAGGCGATTGGCGGCGACATCGCCCACCAGCCGGGACAAATCCTCACCGGCATCCCAGCGCAGGCGGGCCAGCAAGCGGCCCACTGCGGCGGCCAGTTCGGCATCGCCTTCCAGCACCACATCGCTCAGCGCCGGGTCGCGCCCGCTGGCAGCAGCCAGCGCCGCGGCATGACTCAGGCGGATGGTGGCTTCCGGCTCGCCCTCGCAGGCGGCCAGCCAGCCTTCTTCGGTCACCACCCCGCGCACCGTCATCGGTGCCAGCACCACGCCCAGTCGCCGCCCGGCATGGGCTGCCAGTTCGGCACGCACGGCGGGCTGCTGGTTGAGCAGATGATTGAATACTGCAATCTGAATGCGCATCGCGTCTTCTCCGGAACCGAGCCAGCTCAGTGTTTCAAGCGGGCAAACAAGAGATTGATACCCAGCAGGATGAACAGGCCACCACACAGCTGATCCAGCCGCTGTGCCACGCCCTTGCGTCGCAGCCAGTCACCCAGCCGCGCCGACAGCAAGGCCAGCAAGGTGCACCAGGCGAGGCCGGTGGCGACAAAGCTCAGCCCCAGAATGACAAAAGACAGCGCGGTGGCACCCGGCTTGACGAACTGCGGCAGGAAGGCGAGGAAAAACAGCGCCACCTTGGGGTTGAACAGATTGGTGAAGAACGCTTCACGCAGGATCTTGCCCGGACGCGCGGCTTCCAGCCGGGCTGCATCGCCAGCGACACTGCTGCCGGGGAGGCGCAGCATCTTCACCCCCAGCCACAGCAAATAGCCGGCTCCCAGCAGCTTTACCGCCAGAAAGGCCATGGCAGATGTCGCCAGCAGCGCCGACAGGCCAAAGGCCGCCAGCAGGGTATGGCCCAGACTGCCAAGGCCAATGCCCAGCGCCGACAACAGCCCCACCTTGCTGCCCTGTGCCGTACTGCGGCCCAGAATGTAGAAGGTGTCCGGGCCGGGCGTCAGGTTAAGCAACAAGCCTGCCGCCATGAAGGCCCACAGATTGGTGATGCCATCCATGGCGTGCGTCCTTACAGTTTGTAGCCCTTGTGCAGCGCTACCACGCCGCCGGTCATATTGTGGTAGTCCACCTTGCCGAAACCGGCTTCCAGCATCATGGCCTTCAGGGTTTCCTGATCCGGATGCATGCGGATGGATTCGGCCAGGTACTGGTAGCTGTCGGCATCGCCGGCCACCATCTTGCCCATCACCGGCAGCGCCTTGAAGGAATAGAAGTCATAGAAGGGCGACAGCGGCTTCCATACCTTGGAAAACTCCAGCACCATCAGCTTGCCGCCCGGCTTGAGCACGCGGCACATTTCCTTCAGCGCGGCGTCCTTGTGCGTCATGTTGCGCAGGCCGAAGGCCACCGACACGGCATCGAAATAATTGTCCGGGAACGGCAGTTTTTCCGCATCGGCCAGCGATACCGGCAGAATCAGGCCTTCATCCAGCAGACGGTCGCGCCCCACGGTCAGCATGGAGCTGTTGATGTCGGTCAGCCACACTTCGCCCTTCTTGCCCACGCGCTTGCTCCAGCCGCGCGCCAGGTCGCCGGTGCCGCCGGCAATGTCCAGCACCTTGTCACCGGGTTTCACGCCGGAGGTGGTGAGGGTGAAATGCTTCCACACGCGATGCAGGCCACCGGACATCAGGTCGTTCATCACGTCGTACTTCTTGGCGACAGAGTGGAAAACCTCGGCTACCTTGCCGGCCTTTTCACTCTCGGCCACCGTCTTGAAGCCAAAATGCGTTTCTTGATCCATATTCACTCCCTGCTCGCGCCAGCGGCGGCGAGGCGATTCAAATAATCCTGCCAGTACGCGGTCTGCTGCGTGCCCAGCTCGTAAAGGTAAGACCAGCTATAGAGGCCGCTATCGTGGCCGTCATCAAAGGTGATCTTCAGCGCGTAATGACCAACCGGCTCCAGCGCGGTGATGCCGACATGGCGCTTGCCGGTTTGCAATACTTCCTGCCCCGCGCCGTGTCCGCGCACTTCGGCCGAAGGCGAGTACACGCGCAAATATTCGGCTGGCAACTGGAAACGGGCACCATCCTCGTAACTGATTTCCAGCGTGCGGGACACTGCATGCAAGGTGATTTCCTGCACTTGCGGGCTATCGGGAGTCAATCCTGCCATGTCTGCCTCATCTGTGGGGTAAGGGGTTCAGCCCTGTTCGTCCTTGCGCTCCAGCAGCATGGCGTCGCCATAGCTGAAGAAGCGGTATTCCTGCTGCACTGCATGGGCGTAGGCCGCACGCATTTCCGCATAACCGGCAAAGGCCGACACCAGCATCAGCAGGGTGGATTTGGGCAGGTGGAAATTGGTGAGCAGCCGGTCCACCACGCGGAAGCGGTAACCGGGGGTGATGAAGATGTCGGTTTCGCCACGGCCAGCCACCAGTTCGCCACTACGGGCGGCGGATTCCAGCGCGCGCATGCTGGTGGTGCCAACAGCCAGCACCTTGCTGCCACGGGCATGGGCGGCCTGGATCAGATCGTAAGTGCGTTGCGGCACATCGTAGATTTCGCTGTGCATCTTGTGGTCGGCAATGTTTTCCACCCGTACCGGCTGGAAAGTGCCTGCGCCCACATGCAGGGTGACATAGGCCAGCTCCACGCCCTTGGCTTGCAGGGCGGCCAGCATTTCCTCGGTAAAGTGCAGGCCGGCAGTCGGTGCCGCTACTGCGCCTTTTTCCCGCGCATACACGGTCTGGTAGCGCTCGTCGTCCTCACCCTCCGCCGTTCTCTCTATATAGGGAGGCAGCGGCAGCTTGCCGGAGGCGTCCAGAATGTCGAACAGATTGTCCTCGGCCAGGAAGCGCAGCTTGAACAGCTCGCCTTCGCGACCCAGCATTTCGGCTTCCCAGCGTTCGGCAAAAATCAGCCGGGTGCCGGGTTTGGGCGATTTGGAAGAACGGACATGCGCCAGTGCAGTGTGCTCGTCCAGTACCCGTTCAATCAGTGCTTCAATCTTGCCGCCACTGGCTTTTTCGCCGAACAGCCGCGCCTTGATGACACGGGTGTCGTTGAACACCATCACGTCGCCCGACGTAAGCAGGCTGGCAAAATCGGCGAACTGGCCGTCGCTGAGGGTAGAGCCGGCAACGTGCAGCAAACGGCTGGCACCACGCACCGCAGGCGGGTGCTGGGCAATCAGGTGATCAGGCAGGTGGTAATCAAAATCAGACAGCAGCATGGTGTGAAGCTCGAATCAAAACCGGCAAATTATACCTGCGACCGCCTGCCCCGGCACGGACTTGTTCGGCCCGGGGTGGAATTTGAGCTTGATCAAGGGTATGTGGCAAGAAACTGTAAAAAATTTGCCACCGTTTAAAATGCGGTTCACTGTAGTGCTTTCGCTCGAAATGGCGGGCTTTCCGGGGAAACCGGCAGTTAGTTTCACACATCAAACAACCGTTTGAAATACTGGAAAAGCTAGACATCGTGTCGCCATTTGCGGCAAACTCGCGCCCATGTTGAACTCAGGAGCAAAGCTTTGACCGGAAAAATCCTTGTGCTGCACGGCCCCAATCTCAATCTGCTTGGAACACGGGAACCACAGCACTATGGCCGGGACACGCTTGCCTCCATCAACCAGCGGCTGACCGAACAGGCCGAAGCCGCCGGTTTCGAGCTTGAGGCGCTGCAAAGCAACGCCGAACACCTATTGATCGAACGCGTTCATGCCTGCATGACAGACGGAACGTCGTTCATCATCATCAATCCAGCGGCCTTCACCCACACCAGCGTTGCCCTGCGTGACGCCATTTCCGGGGTGAAGGTGCCATTCATAGAAGTTCACCTGTCCAACGTCCATGCCCGCGAACCCTTCCGCCATCATTCGTATTTTTCGGATCTGGCAGTCGGCGTGATTTGCGGCCTGGGCGCCCAGGGCTATGAACTGGCACTTGCGCACGCCATCCGGCGTCTGTCTGCGCAAGCCTGAACATAATAAAGTACATCCCATCCGAAGGATTACCATGGATCTGCGTAAACTGAAGAAACTGATCGATCTCGTCGAAGAATCCGGCATTGCCGAACTCGAAGTGACCGAAGGGGAAGAAAAAGTCCGCATCACCCGCGTATCGGCCAATGCACAGCAAATTGCCTACGCCCAGCCGATGATGCAAATGCCGATGCAACAGCAGGTTGCCGCTCCGGCTGCTGCCGCACCGGCCGCCGCTGCCGAAGCCCCGGCTGCCGCCAACAATGCCAATGCACTGAAGTCGCCGATGGTAGGCACCTTCTACCGCTCCGCCAGCCCGGGCTCCAAGCCCTTCGTGGAAGTTGGCCAGAGCGTGAATGCCGGTGACACCCTGTGCATCATCGAAGCCATGAAGCTGATGAACGAAATCGAAGCCGACCGTTCCGGCGTGGTGAAGGCCGTACTGGCCGAAGACGGCCAGCCGGTTGAATACGGCGAGCCGCTGTTCATCATCGAGTAATTCTCTCTGCCTCGCTAATAGACGCCAGAGATGACAGGGGCACGACACCGCGTCAGTGCCCCTGTTGTTTGACGCGCCACCCAACGGACGTCCATACCATGTTTGAAAAAATCCTGATTGCAAACCGCGGCGAAATCGCCCTGCGCATCCAGCGCGCCTGCCGCGAAATGGGCATCAAGACCGTGGTCGTGCATTCCGAAGCCGACCGTGAAGCCAAATACGTCAAGCTGGCCGATGAATCGGTCTGCATCGGCCCTGCTCCGTCGACCAAAAGCTACCTGAACGTACCGGCGCTGATTGCTGCCGCCGAAGTGACCGACGCCCAGGCCATCCACCCGGGTTATGGCTTTTTGTCGGAAAACGCCGACTTTGCCGAACGCGTGGAACAATCCGGCTTCGTCTTCATCGGCCCGCGCCCGGAAACCATCCGCCTGATGGGCGACAAGGTATCCGCCAAGGACGCCATGATTGCCGCTGGCGTACCTTGCGTGCCGGGTTCCGACGGTGCCCTGCCGGATGATCCGGCCGAGATCGTCAAGATTGCCAAGAAAATCGGCTTCCCGGTGATCATCAAGGCCGCCGGTGGTGGTGGTGGTCGCGGCATGCGCGTGGTGCATACCGAAGGCGCACTGATCAACTCGGTACAGATGACCCGTACCGAAGCCGGTGCGGCATTCGGCAACCCGACTGTCTACATGGAGAAATACCTGCAGCAGCCGCGCCATATCGAAATCCAGATCCTGGCCGACGAATACGGCAATGCCATCTACCTGGGCGAGCGCGACTGCTCCATGCAGCGTCGTCACCAGAAAATCATCGAAGAAGCACCGGCTCCGGGCATTACCGACGAGCAGCGTCAGCGTATTGGCACCGCCTGCGCCGAAGCGTGCAGCCGCATTGGCTACCGTGGGGCCGGTACTTTCGAGTTCCTGTTCGAAAACGGCGAGTTCTACTTCATCGAGATGAACACCCGCGTACAGGTAGAACACCCGGTGACGGAAATGATCACCGGTGTGGACATCGTGCAGGAGCAGATCCGCATTGCTGCCGGCGAAAAGCTGCGCTACAAGCAAAGCGACATCGTGCTGCGCGGCCATGCCATGGAATGCCGTATCAACGCCGAAGACCCGTTTACCTTCGTACCGTCGCCCGGCAAGATCGAAAGCTATCACCCGGCTGGTGGCCCCGGCATCCGTATCGACTCGCACATCTATCAGGGCTACACCGTGCCGTCGCATTACGACTCCATGGTGGGCAAGCTGATTTCCTACGGTGACACCCGCGATCAGGCCATGGCCCGCATGCGCGTTGCCCTGTCGGAAATCTCCATCTCCGGCATCAAGACCAATATCCCGCTGCACCAGGAATTGTTCATGGATGCCGCCTTCCAGCGTGGCAGCACCAGCATCCACTATCTGGAAGAGCGCCTGTCGCAAATGAAAAAGGGAGACGCATAATGGCCTGGCTGCAAGCCACCATCGATACCGATTCGGCGGTGGCCGAACGCCTGGCCGATGCGCTGATGGATGCGGGTGCGCTGTCGACCGCCATTGAAGACGCCCTCGCCGGTACCGACCAGGAGCAGCCCATCTTTGGCGAACCCGGCATGCCGGTGGACAAGCTGTGGAACCACAGCCGCATCATCACCCTGTTTGCCGAAGATGCCGACGTGGCCCTGCTGATTGCCGCTGCCTGCAACGCCTGCAAGCTGGGCATGCCGGTTTACAAGACCGAGCGCGTGGAAGAGCAGGACTGGGTACGCCTGACCCAGTCCCAGTTCGAGCCTATCCGCATCTCGGACCGCTTGTGGATCACCCCCACCTGGCACGACGCCCCGGCACCGGATGCGGTGAACCTGCAACTGGACCCGGGCCTCGCCTTCGGTACTGGCAGCCATCCCACCACGCGACTGTGCCTGCAGTGGCTGGATGCACATGTTGCCGGCGGTGAAAGCGTACTGGACTACGGCTGCGGCTCCGGCATCCTGGCCATTGCCGCGCTCAAGCTGGGTGCAGGCAGTGCCGTGGGTGTGGACATCGACGCCCAGGCCGTGCGCTCCAGCCGCGACAATGCGGACCAGAACAATGTGACTGCCACCTTCTGCCTGCCGGATGCCAATCCGGCTGCCCAGTACGATGTGGTGCTGGCCAACATTCTGGCCAATCCGCTGCGCATGCTGGGTCAGCTGCTGGCCAGTCATGTGAAAACCGGTGGTAAAATCGTGCTTTCCGGCATTCTTGCCGAGCAAGCCGACGAACTGTCTGCGATTTATGCGCAGTGGTTTACCATGGACACTCCGGTGTTCGATGAAGGCTGGACCCGACTGACAGGAACCCGACGCCCAAGCGTATGAGCTACACCACACAGTGCCCGAGTTGCCAGACCCGTTTCAAGGTTAACGATACGCAGCTAGCCGCCGCCAAAGGCCTGGTTCGCTGCGGGCGCTGTGCGCATGTATTCAACGCTACCGAGCATTTTGTCAGTACCGAACCGGCGACCCCGCCGGTTCTGACCCAGCCAGAGGTGCCAGGCCCGGCACCTGCCCCGTCTCCTGCAGCACCCAGCCCACTGGTGCCACCGCCGTCATCGCCGCAGGCGCACGACCCGATGGACGATTTCGAGCTGGAATTGCCCGACTTCGACCCACAGACTGCCGCCGAAACACCGGTCAGCGATGACTTCAATCTGGACATCGCGCCAGAAGGCGACATGGCTGCGGCTGACACCGAGCAACAGCGCAGCGAAGCGGAAGAATTCCAGCGCGCACTGGCCGAAGCCCTCAACACCCGACGCGCTCCCGCAGCTACTGCTGCCTACGCTGCAAGCCCGGTCGATGCCGAAGAGGACAAGGGCTTGCCCGATGTCTTTGGCAAATCACGCCGTGGCAACGAGGAAAACATCCCCCCTGCCACCACACCGGACAGCACCGAGCCCGAAGTACCGGCCAGCGCCGGCATGGAACTGCCGCATCAGGACGCCAATGCAGCCCACGACAGCGAACATGCTGATGAAGCCGCAGTCGGCAAGGCCCGCAATCCGCTGCTGACCGTGTTGATGGTCTTGCTGGCGACCGTCGCCACCCTGCTGCTGGCAGGCCAACTGGTGTATTTCAACCGCACCCGGATTGCAGCTGAAGTTCCGGAAGCCCGCCCGGCGCTGGAAGCATTCTGCTCGCTGGCCGGTTGCAAGGTGCCCTGGCCCAGCGACATTGCGCAGATCCGTACCGAATGGTCGGAACTGGCTTTCGTGCCGGAACATCCCAATCTGGTCCAGCTGTCCGCCACACTGAAGAACCACGCGGCGTTTGCCCAGAATTACCCGATGCTGGAAGTGTCGCTGAAGGATGCGGACGACCAGGTGCTGATCCGCAAGGTGTTTGCACCCAAGGAATACCTGAAGGCGGACGACCTCAAGCTGCAACGCTTCAATGCCAACAGTGAGGTGAAGATCACCATGCGGCTGGACATCGGCAAGGTACGCGCCATGGGTTACAGCCTGTACTGGTTCTATCCCTGATTCTGCGCCCAGCAAAAAAGCGGCCCTGGCCGCTTTTTTTACGTCATTGGTCAACAAAACCAGTAATCGACCTTGTTTTTGGCGCCATGCTGTCCACCATGAGGATACGGACAAGGAGACAAGCATGAGCGATTTCATTCTGCAATACGGTGACGAAGACATCCCTGTCGCCGGAGACTTCCCGCAGGCAGGACAGTTTCTGCCCAGCTTCATGCTGGTGGATGACCAGAAACGCGACCTGGCGCTGGAGAACTTTGCCGGTCAGCCCAAGGTCATCATCACCCTGCTATCGGTGGATGAAGACGAGCACGCCGGACTGGCGCTATTGCAGGACACCCGGCGCTTTCTGGAAAGCTGGCCGGAACTGGCCATTATCGTCATCACGGTGGATTCGCCCTCCTCGCTGCTGCGCTGCCGTCAGGCGCATGGCCTGCCCGGCGTGAGCCTGCTATCCACCCTGCGCGGGCGCGACTTCCACAAGCAGTACGGCGTACTGGCAATGGGCTATCCCTTGAGCGGCTATACGGCACCAGCCATCCTGATTGCCGATGGTGATAACCTGATCCACTACGCCGAACGCCTGCACCACACCACCGACCGTTTCAACCAGCATGCCATTGCCGCCCTGCTGGCAGCTGAACCGGAGCCGGGCTCTACCACACCCCGGTAAAGCAGACTGCAACACGCTGCTACTACGGGCCGCAGTGACAAACTGCCGGCCCGTAAGTTTCCTCAAATTAAACACCAATAGTAAACAAATGATTAAATTAAATGGTATTTATTGAAAAATAAATGGTCAATATACTGTACTCAAGCTGTCAGACACAGCAGATAACGCACTTAGCAAGGAGCACAGTATGAAAACCGCCGCCATCGCCCTGATTACCCTGATTGCCAGCAGCGCAGCATTTGCCCACGACACCAACAACAACCCGCCGGCCCCGGACAGCGTGGCTGCCTGGCAAGCCGAACAGCAAGCCATCAAGGCGCAATTTGACAAGCTGCCGGCTGCCGAGCAGCAGCGCATCCAGAAAATGAATGCCTACTGGGACGCGCAAAGCATGCGTGAAAACCAGCGCACTCACTGAGCCCGATCAGGCCGTGCGGCTGGCACTTGCCAGCATGAAAAAAGCCTCCACGACGGAGGCTTTTTTCATGCTTGAAGGCGGGCATCATTGCAATGCACCGCCACCTTCAGACTTGGGTGCGCGGCTGAGCAATCCCTCCACCACCCGGTGCGGGTCATTGCCCTGATACAGCAAGCCGCATACCGCAGCGGTAATCGGCATTTCCACTTCCAGCCGTTCGGCCATGGTCAGCACCTCACGCGCGGTGCTCACGCCTTCGGCCACATGGCCCAGCTCGGCCAGAATGCTGTCCAGCGACTTGCCCTCTGCCAGCTTCAGGCCCACCTGCCGGTTACGCGACAGCGCGCCGGTGCAAGTCAGGATCAGATCGCCCATGCCGGCAAGGCCCATCATGGTTTGCTGGCTGGCACCCAGAGCACTGGCCAGACGGGTGATTTCCGCCAGCCCGCGGGTAATCAGCGCGGCGCGCGCATTCATGCCAAAACCCAGTCCATCCGCCACACCGGTGGCAATGGCCATCACATTCTTTACCGCACCACCCACTTCCACCCCTACCAGATCATCATTGGCATACAGGCGCAGCAGCGGGCTGTGCAATTCGCGGGCGATACGACGGGCAAACTCGGCATCGTCCGACGCAATGGTGACGGCAGCGGGCAGGCCTTCGGCCACTTCACGGGCAAAGCTGGGGCCGGACAACACACCGCAGGGGTGATCCGGCGGCAACTCTTCGGCCACCACCTGATGCGGCAGCAGGCTGGAACCCGCTTCAAAGCCCTTGCAGGCCCACAGGATGGGCGGCAAACCGGATGACAGCGCAGTCAGCGCCCGCAGCGTGGGGCGCAAACCGGCAATCGGGGTGACGATCAGGATCAGCTCGGCATGCTGGATGGCACGCGGCAATTCGGCAGTCAGGGTAATGGAGTCGGGAAACCGGCAATCCGGCAGATAGCGACGGTTCACGCGCTCGGCTGCCAGTTCGGCCATCAGGGCGGCATCGCGTCCCCACAGGCTGACATCATGATGACGGGCAAACGCCATGGCCAGGGCACTGCCCCAGGCTCCGCTTCCCAGAATGGCCAGTTTCATGATTTACAAACCCCACAGATCGCTGATGCGGGCATAACCGCCACTGCCGTCACGGTGCTTGATACGCACCCAGCCGTCCTTGGGGGCTTCCTGCCATTGCAATACGCCATCGCGCGCGACAGAAAACAAGGGTTTTGCATCGGCAGCCGGTGCATCACGCACCACGGCCTGGTCGGCGGTCACCAGCAACCAGCGTTGCGAGGACAATGCCGCCAGCGGTATCCAGGCGATGCCGCCGGTGGCATCACGCACGCGTGACCATTCCTTCTGGCTGGACAGGACCTCCACCGGGTAGTAGCGGCTGACCACAAACAGCTTTTTGGCACTCAGCGCAGGCGCCTCGTACAGCGCCACGCCGGTTTCCTTGACCGAACGGAACTCCAGTGCCTGGGCTGGCAGGGCAATGAACCCGGCCAGCATGGCGGTGACAGTGACGAGGCGGCGCAGCATCAGGCGTTGCCGGCTTCGGCTTGCTGGGCACGCTGTTGCATGTACAGCGCTTCGAAGTTGATCGGCGACAGCAGCACCGGCGGGAAGCCGGCACGGTTTACCAGGTTGGACACGGTTTCACGCGCATACGGGAACAGGATGTTCGGGCAGGCCACGCCGAGAATCGGTTCGATGTCTTCGGCCGGTACGTTTTCGATGCGGAAGATGCCGGCTTCGGTCACTTCGCACAGGAACATGGTTTTTTCCGGCAGTTTGGCCGTTACGGTCACGGTGAGGGCAACTTCGAAGAAGCCATCGTCAATCTGCTTGCCTTCGCTGGCCAGTTGCATGTCGATTTCCGGCTGGGCGGCTTCCAGGTATACCTGCGGTGCATTCGGCACTTCCAGGGACAGGTCCTTGACGTAGATCTTTTCGATGGAGAAAACCGGTTGCAGCTCTTGTTGTTCGCTCATGTCTTGTCTCGCTCAGGGCCGCACGCAGCGGCCGGTTGGTCAGAAAATCAAGCTCGCATCATCGCATGAAAGCACGTCAGGCCACCAGAGGGTGCCCGTGCTATCCCTGCTGTACTTGCCCGCTGCCTGATGTGGGCTTGATGGCGGTCAATCCGCCAGCAGGATGTCCAGCTTGCCGGCCTGGTTCAGGGCCACCAGATCGTCGCAGCCACCCACATGGGTGTCGCCGATATAAATCTGCGGCACGGTGCGGCGGCCGGTACTGCTCATCATGCGGTCGCGGGCTTCCGGGTCCAGGTCGATGCGGATTTCTTCAATGCCGGTCACGCCCTTGCTGGCCAGCAATTGCTTGGCACGAATGCAGAACGGGCAAACCGCCGTGGTGTACATGGTGACGTGTTTCATGAAAAACCTGTTGATGCGTGGTGGGTTCAGGGTTGCATTATAGCGTCAGCCGGGGCAGGCGCGCTGCGGTCGAAGCGGTGAATCAGGTCGGCCACCACGGCATCCAGTGCGCCGGCCATGGCTGGCGCACGCGGGCTGTTGACGATGGCCACCATGGCAAGTCGTCGGCCATCTGCCGCCTGCCAGTAGCCGGCCAGGGCCTTCACGTCTTTCAGCGTGCCGGTTTTCATGC
Organism: Aquitalea pelogenes; assembly: GCF_041914625.1. Classification (NCBI taxonomy): domain Bacteria; kingdom Pseudomonadati; phylum Pseudomonadota; class Betaproteobacteria; order Neisseriales; family Chromobacteriaceae; genus Aquitalea; species Aquitalea pelogenes. Next base: position 145,705 of record NZ_JAYSDA010000009.1, read on the forward strand.
GCAGACGCGGGCCGATGCTGGCAAAGCGGCGCTTGAGCGTGCCGTCTTCACTTGCCAGCGGCAAGGAGGCCATCAATTCGTTGCCATAAGGGCCGCGGGCGGCATTGAGCAATACCTGGCCTAGCAGGCGGGCCGATACCCGTTCACGGCGCGACAAGCCGCAACCGTTCTCCAGCACCAGCGCATCTGCCGCGATATGTTGCTCGGCCAGCAGGCTGCGCACCACAGCCTGGGCATCGGCCGGGGTATCGCCGCTTGTTGCCGCCTCGCGCCCCAGCGTCAGGAAAACCGTGCGCGCCATGGTGTTGTTGCTGTACTTGTTGATGTCGTTAAGCGCCGTGGTGAGTGGCTCGGACTGGAATTGCGCCAGCGTGCGGGCATTGGCCGGTGCGCGGCCCAGTGCCATGCCCTGCGGGCCACTGCCGCCCAGCTCTTGCCACAAGGCGGTGAAACTCTGTGCGGCAAAGTCGTTGTGATCCAGCACGTTGACATAGGCCTGGCTGCCATCACAGGCAGCGGGCAGCTTGCCACTGACTTCAAGCTGGCTGCCCTGCTCTCTGATGTGCACCCACTGGCGCACATCCGGGCAAGTGGCTGCGGTGTCACCGCCATTGCTCAGCCTCGTCTGCAGGCTGACTCCGGCCAGTGGCGGGTCCAGCACTACGCGTGTGCCGTTGCTGTCGTTGAAAAAACGCAACCAGGCCACTTTCAATGCGACGAGGTGGGCGTCTGGCTCGACGGTGAAGGATTTGCCTTCGTCCCCGCCAAAATTTTCGGCCGTACCTATGCTGCTGAAGGCGCTTTTGTCCAGCAGCAGCCGGCCATCAATCTGGCGGATGCCACGCAGGCGCAGGTCGTGCAGCAGGCTGCGCAGATTGGCCATGCCAAAGCGTGGATCGCCCGCCCCTACCCACACCAGGTCCCCTTTGAGCACACCGTCCTGTACCGGTGCGGCGGAGACCAGCCGGGTGGTCCAGCGGTAGCCGGGGCCCAGCCGGTTGAGCGCAGTCCAGCTGGTGAGCAATTTCATGGTGGAAGCCGGGTTGACCGGCACATCTGCACGCAGGCTGGCCAGCTCCGGGCCGCCTTCTACCGGAGCGGCCCAGACAGCCACTTCATCGGGTTTGAGTCCGTGCAGGTCAAGCGCGGCGGCAGTGGCAATGTGGCAGGACAGCGCCAGTGCCACAACGGGGAAAAACACCTTCATTTACATCTCCTGCGGGTCGACATCCAGCGACCAGCGCAAACCCCGGCCATACTGGCGTGCCAGTTGATCCAGCAGCGGGGGTAATTGATCGAGAAACTGGTGCAGTTGCTGACGGTTGGCACATTCCAGCACCAACTGGGCCCGCTCGCGGTTGGCCAGCCGCACCATCAGCGCCGGGGCCGGGCCGGAAATCAACACGCCAGCAGCGAGGTTTTGTACCTGGCTGCGTATCTGGGTAAGAAAGGCTGTGGCCTGTGCCAGTTCGGTGGCATCGGCGCGCAGCAGGGCCTGATGTACCGACGGCGGAAAAGCTGCCTGACGGCGTTCTTGCAGCAGGCTGGCGGCAAAGCCATCAAAATCGTGCGCCACCAGTGCCTGATACAGCGGGTGATCCGGCCATTGCGTCTGCACCAGCACTTCACCGGGGGCATCGGCCCGGCCAGCGCGGCCAGCCACCTGGGTGAGCTGGGCGAACAGGCGTTCGGAAGCGCGATAGTCAGCCGAATACAAACCGCCATCGGCATTCAGCACGGTCACCAGCGACAGGGTGCCAAAGTCGTGGCCCTTGGCCAGCATCTGGGTACCGACCAGCATGTCCACCTCACCGGCATGCACCTGGCGGTAAATCTCTTCCCAGGCTTGTTTGCGCTGGGTGGTGTCGCGGTCTATGCGCAGGATGCGCGCAGTGGGAAACAGACGCCCCAGTGCGGATTCCAGCCGCTGCGTGCCCTCGCCCAGCGGCTTGATGTCCGGCGCACCGCACTCCGGGCAGGCATGGGGTACTGCCTCTTCCCAGCCGCAATGGTGGCAGCGCAGCTTGCGCTCCAGCAAATGCAGCACCAGCCGGGTGGAGCAGCGCGGGCAGCCGCTGGTCCAGCCGCAGTCACTACAGGCCAGCACCGGGGCAAAACCACGCCGGTTGATGAACACCAGGCTCATCTCGCGCCGCTCCAGCCGGGCTGCCAGGGCCTTGATCACCGGATCGGACAGTCCTTCGGTCAACTTGGCACGCCGGGTATCCACCAGCCGTACCTGCGGCAGCCTGGCGGCACCATGGGCCCGCTGGCTGAGCTTGAGCCGGCGGTAGCGGCCGGCTTCGACATTGGCCACGGTTTCCAGACTGGGCGTGGCGCTGCCCAGAATGATGGGCAAGCCGGCCCGGTGCGCGCGCCAGATAGCCAGATCACGTGCATGGTAGCGTAAGCCGTCCTGCTGCTTGAACGAGCCATCATGCTCTTCATCCACCACGATCAGCCCCAGGCGCGGCATGGGGGTGAATACCGACAAGCGGGTGCCGATCACGATATCGGCACGTCCTTGCCAGGCATCCAGCCAGTTGCGCAGGCGCTCGCCTTCCGCCAGCTGGCTGTGCTGTACCGCAATGCGGGTGGCGGGAAAACGCTGGATGAAGCGCTCCACCAACTGGGGGGTAAGGTTGATTTCCGGCACCAGTACCAGCACTTGCTGCCCGGCAGCCAGGCTGTGGGCAATGCGCTGCAAATAGACTTCGGTCTTGCCACTGCCGGTGATGCCATGCAACAGCCAGGGCTGGAAACCGCCGGGCTGCGCCAGCAAGGCATCCAGTGCGGCCTGTTGGTCTGCATTCAGTTGTGGCGCACTGCCCAGCTGCAAGGCAGGCTTCTCTGCCGTCACACGCTGCACCAGCCCTTCGGCCAGCCAGTCCGCCAGAATCTTGCCTGCCTGCGGTGTGACCAGCCGGGCTTGTGCCTGCGTAAGCGGGCCATCGCACAAGGCCTGCCACAAGGCCAGGCGTGCCCGCTGCCGTGCAGGAGGCTGGCTTGCCTGCCCCTGATCGCTCAGGCCAAACGGACGTTCATCGACCGGGGTGATATCGCGCGCTTCACGCAGGCCGGTGGGCAAGGCGGTGAACAGCGTCGGCCCAAGGGGATAGTGGTAATAGGCAGCGGCAAATTCGGTAAGGGCCAGGAAATCCGCCGGTAGTGGCGGCAAGCCGTCAAATACCTGATCAATCACTTTGAGCTGGCTGTCGGACAAACCCTCTGGGGGTATGCCAGTGACGGCTACGCCACACAGCTGTCTTTTGCCAAAGGGAACCGCCACCCGTTGACCAGGTATGACATCAAAATGAGACAGGTAGGTAAATGCGCCAAACAGGGGCAGATCAACCACCACCTGAACTCTCTGAGAACCCACGGTAAATTTTCCCTTTACTGCAAAGCCAAGGCCGACAAGGCTTTGCGCCATCTATGCACAGAAGCTGTGGATATCTTTGTGAACAACTCTGCATCCTGGCATGGAAAGGCCATTAAATCAGCATTTCCATTAGATTGCACAAAAATTAATCAGAAAAATATTTCTTTTAATTTCAACAACTTACATACATTGCACTAATTTTGCCCATCGGACTTGACAATTTGTCTCCAAGGGCTATTGCAGTGTGCATAACTCCGAGAACAACAGTCGGTGCAACTGTCAACACCCCTTTCAAGCATGCCATCCATTTACAGCAGGATGCAGCCAAAACCACAAGGGAAAACGGGGTATACCCCCACCCCAAAATGCAGGAGAAAAGATACAGCAAGCGCGGAAAATCGAAAAACAATTGGAAATCAGGCAGGAAATAAAGCTTGGATTCTTGCAAATGGGCAGGCCGGGGCAGCATGCCCCAACCTGCCGGCAAGACTTACTGATGGTAAGGACGCGACAGACGATGTACCGCTTCAACCAGTGCCGCGGCATGAGCCGGGTCGGCATGCTGGGAAATGCCATGCCCCAGGTTGAACACATGGCCGGAGCCCTGACCATACGCCGCCAGAATGCGGCCGGCTTCCGCCTCGATGGCAGCAGGCGAACCAAACAGGGCGTTCGGGTCGAAATTGCCTTGCAGTGCCACCTTGTCACCCACACGCGCACGGGCCAGGCCAATGTCGGTGGTCCAGTCCAGGCCGACACAGTCCGCACCGATGGCGGCGATGTCTTCCAGCCATTGACCGCCATTCTTGGTGAATACGATCACCGGCACGCGACGGCCGTCGGCTTCGCGCTTCAGGCCGGACACGATGCGCTGCATGTAGGCCAGCGAGAATTCCTTGTAGGCTGCATGACTGAGCGCACCGCCCCAGGTATCGAAGATCTGCACCGCCTGGGCACCGGCGTCGATCTGGGCATTCAGGTAGTCGGTCACGGTCTGGGCATTGACCGCCAGAATGTGGTGCAGCAGTTCGGGACGGCTGTACAGCATGGCTTTCACGTGGCGGAAGTCATCCGAACCACCGCCTTCAATCATGTAGCAGGCCAGGGTGAAGGGGCTGCCGGAGAAGCCGATCAGCGGCACGCGACCATCTAGCGCCTTGCGGATGCTGGACACGGCGTCGAACACGTATTGCAGCTTGTCCAGTACCGGCACGTGCAGTGCGCGGATGGCTTGCTCGTCGCGCAGCGGGCGTTCGAACTTGGGGCCTTCGCCCTCGGCAAAGTACAGGCCCAGGCCCATGGCATCCGGCACGGTGAGAATGTCGGAGAACAGAATGGCGGCATCCAGCGGGAAGCGGTCCAGCGGTTGCAGGGTCACTTCGGTGGCGTAGTCCGGGCTGGTGCACAAGCCCATGAAGCTGCCCGCGCGCGCGCGGGTGGCGCGGTATTCCGGCAGGTAACGGCCAGCCTGGCGCATCATCCAGATGGGGGTATATTCAACCGGCTCCTTCAGGAGCGCACACAGGAAAGTGTCATTCTTGAGCTGGGTCATGTCGGTGTGGGCTTACTAGCCTGGCGTAATGAATTCAGCGGCATTATACCCATCCCTGACTTCTACAGGGGTATTACCGGCAGATGGTCTCTGGCCTGAAGCTGCCATTGCTCGCCCCATAGCCGCTCAAGATAATCCCCGTCCCAGCCCTCACTGGTGCTGGCAAACTGCTGCGGCAGCGCTTGCCAGGGCAAATGCGGCCAGCGCTGGTGCACGCCGCGCAGATGGCTGTTGAGCAAGCCGTAGCCCAGCCAGCGCGGCAAGAACAGATTGGCCGCCCGACGCGGGCAACCCAGCGCCTGGGCGGCAAAGCAGACATGGTCGGTCAGGGAAATCAAGAGCGCGCGCAACAGCAGTGCCAGCCACAGCATCCAGTCATGCTGGCCGTACACCAGCAAGGACAATAGCGGCAACAGCAGTGCCAGCGCGGCATCGGTGCGCGCAGTGGACAGACGGCCACAACGCTGCATGCGCACATGCAGGCGCGGCCACAAGGCAAAGTGGCGACACAAAAACGGCCAGCGCGCAGAGCCGGGCACGAACAACAGCAACAGGCTGCCACACCATGCCAGCAGGTAGGCACCGCCGCACATGCGCAGGATCAGCAGCAACTGGCGCATCCAGTAGCGTTCACGGGTGGGGTCGTACACTTCAACCTGATGCCAGCGGCTGCGGCTGTAACGGTGGTGCAGTTGATGCGCCTGCCGCCACACATCGAATGGCAGGCCCAGCGTGATACCCATCAGCCGGCCTGTCAGCCGGTTATGGCGGGCGGATGGCAACAGGTGGCCATGTGCCGCCTCATGCAGCAATTGCCAGCGCAGCGGAATCAGCAGCAAGGTCAGCAACAGCATCAGGCCGCAGGCCGGATGCAGGCACAGCACCGCCACCGGAACAGCCACCAGCTCCACCAGGCACAGGCGCAAGGCCAGCAGGGTCAGCAACAGGTTTTGCCGGGCAGGTGTCAACGACCACAGGCGCATGGTTTCTCCGTCAGCGTGCAAGCCATTCAGTCTGCCCACACTGCGTGAAACACTGATGACGCACCGGGCAAAGCTTCAGATCCACCCCAGCCAGCCAAGCAAAGCCCCGCCAGCGAGCAGCCACAGCGGATTGATGCGGCTGCGCCAGGCAATGACAGCGACTACGCCGCACAGCAGCCAGCCGGTCCAGCGGGCATTGGCCGCCTCGCTCATCAGCATGGCACTGCCCGCCACCAGGCCGATGGTCAGCGGGGCCAGCCCGCGCTCGATGGCCCTTCGCCACGGCGAACCATGAAAGCGTTGCCACAAGCGGGTGACGTAGTAACACAGCAGCGAGGACGGGCCGCACATGCCCACGGTGGCCACCAGCGCACCGGCCAGGCCAGCCACTTTCCAGCCAATCAGGCTGACCACCAGCACATTTGGTCCCGGTGCTGCCTGGGCGATGGCAAACAGGGCGGCAAACTCCTGGCCGCTCATCCAGTGATGGCTTTCCACCACATAGCTGTGCATGGCCGGAATCAGCGTCACTGCGCCGCCCACCGCCATCAGCGAAAACAGGGAAAAACTGGCCAGCAAGGACAGCAGGATCAACATGGCTCATCTCCAGAGCGCTGGCGACGCCGGGCCAGCCATACCGACAGCGGCCCCAGTGCCAGCAACACCGGCAGCAAGGGCCAGCGCAACACGCCGACCGCCACAAAGGTGAGCATGGCCAGCAGCACCGCCTGCCAGTGCACTTCCAGTTTCTGGCCCATGCGCAACACCATGGCCAGCAACAGGCCTGCCGCCGCCGAGGCCAGCCCGTGCAAGGTGCCTTGCACGTCCGGCAGGCTCTGGTAATGGTCGTACAACATGGCCATGGCCAGCACGATGATGAGCGGCGCCAGCATCAGCCCGGCCACAGCCAGCCAGGCACCGACCACACCATGAAAGCGCGAGCCGATGGCGATGGACATATTGACGATATTGGGCCCGGGCAGAATCTGCCCCAACCCCAACAGTTCGGTAAACTCTTCCTCGTTCAGCCAGCGGCGTTGCTGCACCAGCATGCGGTGCGCCAGAGGCAGCACGCCGCCAAAGCCGCTCAAACCGATGCTGAAGAAACCCAGAAACAACTGGCGGCGCGTAGGAATGACAAGTGATGGATTCATAGTGCAAGGCTAGCCCGCCAACGCCGCCAGAACAAACGAGTTTTTATGGCATTCTTTGTGAGCTAAACTCACCAGCATGAATCGCCGTCTACCTCCACTCAATGCACTCAAGGCCTTTGAATCTGCTGCACGACAAGGCAGTTTCACCGCTGCAGCCGAAGCCCTGTATGTGACCCACGGTGCCATCAGCCGCCAGATCCAACAGCTGGAGGACTGGCTGGGTGTCAGCCTGTTCGAGCGCCATGGCCGCCGGGTGCGGCTATCGGCCGCCGGTCAGGCTTATCTGCCCGCCATCCAGACCGCGCTGGACGGCATTGCCAGCGCCACCGAAAAACTGCAGGCGCGCCAGCAGGGGAAACGGCTGAACATCAATGTCACCCCCACGCTGGCCATGCACTGGCTGCTGCCCAGGCTCACCCGCTTCCAACTGCGTTACCCTGGGGTGGAATTGCGCCTGGCGACATCGGATGCCAGCATCAACAACCAGAATGCCGACTTCGACATTGCCATCCGTCGCGGCAAGGACCACTGGCATGGCTTTGTCTCTCATGCCTTTCTTACCGAGCGGGAAATCCCGGTATGCAGCCCGGCCTTGCTGGCGCGCCTGCCCATCCGGCAGCCTGCCGACCTGGCCCGGCACACCTTGCTGCATTCGGAAACCAGGCCTGTTGCCTGGGCACGCTGGCTGGCTGCTGCCGGGGTGCCCGGCTTGCAGTCGGCCGCCGACCAGCATTTCGATCATTACTACCTGGCCTTGCAGGCTGCGGTGGACGGGCTGGGCGTGACGCTGGGCGCGCTGCCGGTGATAGAAAGCGAACTGGCCAGCGGCAAACTGGTGGCACCACTGGCGGGGCCGGAAATTGCGGTACGGGGTTATTCCTGGGCCGTACCGCAATCACTGGTGGGCGATGAACTGGTCACCGCCTTTTGCCAGTGGCTGGAAGAAGAAGGGCAACAACACTGATATGCCAGTACCGGCATCAAGGCCGGTACCACAGGGCGCGGTCCTGCAAGGGCGTGGCCGCTGGCAACTGCGGATTGGGCAATGCAATTTCCTGCCGTTTGCCCAGTGCCAGCTGCGACAGCAACTGGCCGTTATAGCGCTGGAACAGCTGGTTGAAACGGCCATCCTTCAATGCCTTGCGCAGGCCCTGCTCCAGTTGCGCGGCCAGTTCCGGTTTGAGCGGGCTGACAAAAAAATACATGGCCGTGGGATAGTGCAGCACCAGGTTGCGGTCGATCAGCAAGCCCTTGGCCACTGGCAAGGCGGCTTCGCGCTGGACTTCCATCACACTGCGCGGGAAGTAGTCAAAGCGCTTGCGTTGCAGCATGGGAAACAGATTGCCGTAATCCTGGCTGGTCAGCACCTGCAAGCCGGCATTGCGCAGGATGGCAGTATCCGGCCAGTCCGCCACCTGCCCGGCCACCAGCCGGGACAGCTGCGTCACATCACGGACACCGGCCAGCACGTCTGGCTGGCTGGCATTGACCAGCGCCACCCGCCAGCCCAGCAAGCCTTTGTCCAGCGGAATGCGGATGGGAATGGCCTGTTGCTCACGCTCGCGGCTGGTCATGCCCCAGAACAGGTCAATGCCACCGTCCCGCTTGCCCATCTGTACCATGGCACGCGACTGGTTCATGGCGGCGGCGGCTTGCAGCTGGCAGCGCAGCTCCGCCTCGTCACAGGCCAGTTGCAACAGGGAAAGCATGTAGGGCAGGTGCGGGTCTTCCAGCCCGGACACCAGCGCATAACGCAGCGGGACTGGCGGCACCGCAGCCAGTGCGGACAGTGACAACAGCACAGCTAGCAAACAGCTGGCAAAGCAGCGGTACATGACGTTCTCCCCAGGCCTTCCGCAACCGTTCGGCTGCGGGTCGGAAAACCGGATGCTTCAGACAGAATCAAGAATCCGATTATAGAAAACGAAGCTGTTGTCTAGCTGACCTTTGGGTCAGTCCTTCCTTGCACCATCTTCCCCGGCCGGCTGCTGACTGCCGGCTGCCAGCCTGCGCCGCAAGAACTGGCGCACACCATCCAGATAGCTGTACACCACCGGCAACACCAGCAAGGTCAGCACGGTGGAACTCACCATGCCGCCGATGATGGCAAAGGCCATCGGGGCGCGTGTTTCCACCCCTTCCCCGCTGCCGACGGCCATGGGAAGCATGCCGAAGATCATGGCCAGGCTGGTCATCATGATGGGCCGCAGCCTCACCCGGCCGGCAGCAATGATGGCCTCGGTACGGGCCATGCCCTCGCGGCGCGACTGGTTGATGAAATCCACCAGCAGGATGCCGTTCTTGGCGCACAGGCCCATCAGCATGATGATGCCGATGACGGAGAACATATTGAGCGTGGAACCGGACAGCCACAGCGCCACGAACACGCCGACAAAGGCCAGCGGCAGCGCCACCATGATGGCCAGCGGCATGGTGAAGCTGCGGAACTGGGCAGCGAGGATCATGTAGATGAAGATCACCCCCATGGCCAGCGCCTGCAAGGCATAGCCCAGCGACTCTTCCATGTCGCGCCGCTCGCCTTCTTCGGCCAGGCTGACCCCGGCGGGCAGCTTGAGACTGGCGGTGATCGTGCTGATATCGGCAAAAGCCGAACCGGCATCGCGCCCGGCGATATTGCCGGTGACCGTCACCTGGCGCAGCAGGTCGACCCGGTCGATCTGGCGCGGGCTGAGCCCCGGACTGAGCCGGGTCACCGTGGACAGCGGCACCATGCTGGCGGCGCCATTGGCATCGGCCCGTCCTGCCACGGTAATGATGTCCAGCAAGGCATTGCTGCGCTCGGCACGCGGCACTTGCAGCAGCACATCGTAGTTTTCCCCGTCCGGCGCTTCCCAGGTGCTGACCACATCCCCGGCCAGCAGCTGCGACAGCGTGCTGCCCACCTTGTTGAGGTCCACCCCCAGGCTGGCGGCGGCATCGCGGCGTACTTCCAGCTTGATGGCCGGGTCGGCATCGGACAGGCTGCTTTGCAGATCGCCCACCCCTCTTACCCGTGCCAGGCGGCTCATCAGCTGGCTGGCAGCGGCATCCAGCTCGGCAAGACTACTGCCGCGCAAGCCGATGCTGATGGGCTTGCCACCAGGGCCTTCCTTGCCCATTTCCTCGATGGACTCCACCTCCACGCCAGCCACACGGCCCGCCTTGGCGCGGGCCTGCTGCATCAACGAAAACAGGCTGTGCCGGCGGCTGTTCTTGTCCCCCAGGTCCACCACCAGTTGGCCGTCACTCTTGCTGGCGCCAAAGCTGCTGCTACCGGCCGTCAGCTGGATGGAACGCACATCAGGCAGCTGACGCAGCAGGGCTTCCAGCTCGCGGCCCTTGGCCACGGTGTAATCCAGCGAGGAGCCGGGAGCCGTCTTGAAGGACAGCGAGAATTTGCCCTTGTCCTGACGCGGCATGAATTCGCCGCCGATATGCGGCAACAGCATGAAGCTGCCCAGCAATAGCAGGACAGCCAAGGACAACACGGTCTTGCGATGCGCCAGCGACCAGCCGATGACGCCCACATAGCGCTGTGCCAGCCGGTCGAGCGAAGCCTCGAACCAGTCCAGCATGCGCCCTAGCGGGCCACGGTGCCGGTCGCCATGCTGGTGCGGGTCCGGCCAGATGGAAGACAACATCGGGTCCAGCGTGAAGCTGACCAGCATGGAAATCAGCACGGCTACCGTTACGGTGAGGCCGAACTGGTGAAAGAACTTGCCGATGATGCCGCTCATGAAGCCTACCGGCAGAAACACCGCCACCACGGTAAGGGTGGTGGCCAGTACCGCCAGGCCGATTTCATTGGTGCCATCCAGCGCCGCCTGCACATGGTTCTTGCCCAGCTGGCGATGACGCACGATGTTTTCCCGCACCACGATGGCGTCGTCAATCAACAGGCCGATAGACAGGGACAGTGCCATCAGCGTCATCAGGTTGAGGGTGAAGCCCAGCGCCTGCAGGGCAAACAGGGTGCCCACCAGCGCCACCGGCAAGGTGAGGCCGGTAATCACCGTACTGCGCCAGCTGCCCAGAAACAAGAATACGATCAGCACTGTCAGCGCCGCGCCTTCCAGCAAGGTGGCCTCCACATCGGCCAGCGACTTTTTCACCTCGGCGGACTTGTCGTAGGTGAAGTGCACCTGGGTGCCGGCCGGCATGCGGCCTTGCATGGCATCGATCACCTGCTTCACGCCATTGGCCACTTCCACCACATTGGCCCCACGCGCCGCCCGGATATCGATACCCACCCCGGGTTTGCCATCAATCAAGGCCGTGCTGCTGGCTTCGGCTTCGGCATCGCTGACACTGGCGACATCCGACAGCCGGATGGGGCTGCCATTGCGGTAACCGGTGACCAGGTTGGCAAAGTCTTCCGGCGACTTGAGCTTGCCACTGACCCGCACATTCAGCTCGTTGCTGGCACTGCTGACCGCCCCGGCCGGGAAGTCGCGGTTACCGGCGCGGATGGCATCGGCCACTTCCTGCAAAGACAGGCCGCTGGACTCCAGCCGGTAAGGGTCGACATCAATGCGGATTTGCCGCCTCAGCCCGCCCACCACCTTGGCTTCGCCCACGCCGGACACCATCTGCAGGCGTTTTTTCAGCGTGTTTTCCAGCCAGGTGGTCAAGCTGCGTTGCGACACCTGGTCCGAACTGAAGGTGATGGACAGCAAGGGCTGATCGTTAGGATTGAACTGCGACACCGACGGCGTGCCGATTTCACGACGGAAGCGGCCCTGCACGCCGCCCACCCGGTCGCGCACATCCTGTACCGCCACGGCCGGGTCCACCGTCAGCGCAAACTCCACCACGATGGTGGAATTGCCTTCAAACGAATAGGAACGGATGTGCTTGATGCCATTGATGGTATTGATGGCCTCTTCCAGCGGGCGGGTGACTTCGCTTTCCACCACTTCGGGCGAGGCACCGCCATAAGCGGTGCTGACCACGGCCACCGGGAAACGGATGTCCGGCAGCTCTTCCACCGGCAGTCGCGTCCAGGCAAACAGTCCCAGCACCAGCAGGGACAGCATCAGGACGGTAGCGAAATAGGGATTGCGCACGCTGACGCGGGTCAACCACATGCCATTCCCCTTATTTGAGATCGGTCGGCAGGATCACGGCATCGCCGCTGCTCACGCCCAGCAAGGGCGCTGCCAACAGCACTTTGCCAGCAGCCAGGCCGGCCACGGCAACCTTGTGTTCGGTCTGCGACCATAACAACACACGCACCGGCTGGCGCTGCAAGCGCCCCTTCTCCACCAGCATCACCCAGGGATGGCCGGACAAATCCTGTACCGCATCCTGCGGCAGCACCACCTGCCCGCGCTCTTCATGCAATACCAGGCCGCCCTTGGCAAACTGGCCGGCCTTGAGGCGGCCATCCGCATTATTCACCCGGATGTAAATCAGGAAGCTGCGGGTGCCGCTTTGCGCCACCGGATTAACCCGCACCACGTCCCCCAGCACTTCATCCGGCAGGCCTTCCACACTGAAACGTGCCTGCTGCCCCGCCTTGATTTGACCTATCCACTGCGATGGCACGCTGGCGCTAAGCTCCAGCACTGACAAATCGGCAATGGAAAACAGCCGGGCATTGCGGGCCGCTATTTCACCGGGATTGATCTTGCGTTCGTACACCACGCCCGCAATCGGCGCACGGACCACACTGTCCGCCTGCTGGCGGCGGGCACGCGCCAACTGGCTGGATTGCGCCTGCAATTCGCCCTGGCGCACGGTGTATTCGCTTTCCGCCTCGTCATAAGCCAGCTGGGAGATAAAGCCCTTTTGCAGCAGTTCGTGCTGTTTATCCAGCTTGATACGCGCCAGTTTCAGTCGCGACTGATTGGCCGCCAGCTGGGCCTGTTGCTCGGTCACCGACTGATCCAGCGATTCGGAATCCAGCCGGGCCAGCACCTGGCCGGGTTTTACCATCTCCCCTTCCCGTACCAGCACCTGCTCCACCCGGGCTTCCACTTCGGCAGCGATGCTGCTGCTTTTCAGCGCCGTCAGTGTCCCGGTGAACGGCAAGGTGTCACGCAGCACACCGGGCCGTGCCACCACCACATCGGCCCGCGACAATGTCCGCGCCATGGTCTGTGCAGCAGAGGCAGAGGCTGGCTTGTCCGCCGCGCCCCCGTCCTGCGCACCATGGCAAGCGGTCAACATCATCAGCAAAACGCACCACCCCAAGCTGGCTGACTTCATTGTTTCAAGCTTCCACTTTTTATTGTTGTACCGGCATTGCTCACTGCAGTGCCGCCATGGAAGGCGTCATGCCTTTGGGCAGCAACATCCACAGCTTGCCGTTCTGTTTCATCCTGCCGGCATACATGCCGGCCTCACTGCCAAAGCCCCAGAACAAATCGGCCCGCGCCGCACCGCGAATGGCGTTGCCGGTGTCCTGGGCATGTACCAGCCGCGCCAGCGGCTGTGCACTACCCGGCCAGCTGGTGGACAGGAAAACGGGAGTTCCCAGCGGGATATAACGCGGATCCACCGCAATGCTGTAACCACCGGTCAGCGGAACCCCCAGCGCACCAGCCGGGCCGCTGTCGCCACCGGGCAGGGTCTTGAAAAACACATAGCTGGGATTGACGTCGAACAGCGCCTGCTGACGTCCCGGGTTGGCCTTGATCCAGGCCTGGATGCCCTGCATCGAGGCATTGGCCAGCGTCATTTCCCCTTTATCCACCAGCCATTTGCCGATGGACTGGTAGTTGTAGCCATTTTGTTCGGCATAACCCAGGTGCAGGAAACTGCCATCTTCCAGCTGAATGCGGCCCGACCCCTGTACCTGCAGGAAGAACAGTTCCACCGGGTCTTCCACCCAGGCCAGTACCGGGGCGCTGGCCACCCCCTTGCCCTGGGCGATTTCTGCGCGGGTGTAATACGGCAGCAAGCGGTTACCTGCCAGACGGCCCTTGAGCTTGCCGCTGCGGTTATCAGCCGGGAAATCTGCCGGGTGGATTTCGATTTCTCCGCTACCGGCCTGGGTCTTGCCCGGCAGCCATTGCAATCGGTTATGCGCCACCTTGCGTGCCACCAGCACACTGTTGCCACGCGCTGCCGGCGGGAAATCCAGCACCAGCAAGTCGGCGGGCACACCATATACCGGCCATGGCGTGCGCGCGCTGCGCGTGCGGCTGCCATTGAGCAAGGGTTCGTAATACCCGGTTATCAAACCATTGCCATTGCCCGCATCCTGTACCGCCCAGGCATTGAAGCGCTGTTCGAAAAACTGGCGGACCTGTCCCTCGTCTTGTTCGACAACACGGGAGGCATCGCTACACACTGGCTGCCAGGCGGACTTGCGCGCCAATACCTTGCAGCTTTGCAACAAGGCTTGCAGGGTATCGCCGGTGCGCTGCTGTTGCCAGTAGGGCAAGGCTGACGGGCTGAGCGGGCCACTGCCGACAGACGACGGTGGGGTTGACGTGGTGGAGCAGGCGGCCAGCCAGATAAGCGGCAGCAGTAACAGCAAGCGTCTGAACATGATTTGCAACATCGAGAAGATAGGTAAGAAAAACCGGCAGCCAGCACCGGTCGCCCATGTTACCGCGCAGCGGAACAAGCTGCACGGACAAGGCCTTGGGACCATCAGCGTGCTTGCCGGTTCTGCTGGACGCGCATTTCATTGAGCTGCAACAAAAATGCAAACAAAGCTGGCTAACATGGCGTGCACAACATCATTCACTGGCGCGCTACTACAAGCTTGGCCAGGCCATCACTCAGCTTGAAGCAAGGAGATATCCGATGAAACGCCTTTTCGCCCGTTCCGCCCTGTTGGCTAGCCTGGCCCTGTTCATGGGTTCGCACGCTGTCATCGCCCACGCCGAAGACGCCCCGGTCAGCGATGAACAACTGGCAAGCAACGTCAAGAACGCGCTGGACAGCGACCCGGAACTGAAGGCCCTGAATCTGCATGTAGTCAGCAAGAAGCAGGAAGTCACCATCGACGGCAAGATGACCGACGACCAGCAAATGTACAAAGCCGGCGTGATTGCCGAAAAAGTACCCGGCGTCAAATTTGTCATCAACAACATGAATATGTAAGCGTCTGGCTGCACCCGCTTGCCGCACGCCCCCGCCTGCCGGGGGCGTTTGCATTGTGGCCGGCTGTGCATGAAATTTCTGCAGCAGTAGTCTGATTGGCAGCATTACGGCCATCCACTTGCCAATCAACATGCTGAATTTTCCTGGCGACTACCCACTTTCCAGGCACTCTGTACAGTCCTTGCCGGCCCACAGCAGCACCGTGGCCAGCAGTGTCGCCGAAATTGAACGGTAATTAAACGAAAATACCGCTGAAAACAGGCAAATTATCGTAAAAACACGCTAACGGCCCACCAATCCCTGAGCCATTGACGCCAGACATGCCGGATTTGCACACTCTGCCCCGCACCGACCTTCCCCTTGTTCAGCGGAAGGTTTTTTTGTCCCGTCACCTCTCAGGAAACATCATGTCCAGCCGCATCCTCTCCTGCACCCTGCTCAGCTTGCTTCCAGCCATGGCCATGGCTGAGACCACTTTGTACGGCAGCCTGCGCGTTGGTATCGACAGCATGCAAAGTGTAGATACCCGCTTCAAGCGCACCACCGGCATAGACGACTTCAGCAGTCGCATCGGTTTCAAGGGCAATGAACAGCTGGATGGTCAGCTGCAAGCCATCTGGCAGGTGGAAACCGGACTGGCCATGGACGGCATGCCTACCGGCGGCACTGGCAGCGGCACCCTGGCCAACCGCATGAGCTTTATCGGCGTGCAGGACAGCTGGGGCAGGCTGCGTGCCGGCTATCTGGATGATGTGCTGACCAGCACCCAGGCGACCGACATCTTTGCCAGCCCGCGCCGCGAGGCCAGCAGCGGCATTGCCTACCCGCTGTATGAAGCCCGCGATATTTTCGGCAGCAACAATTACGGCGACAGCCGCGCCAAAAACAGCCTGCGTTACGACAGCCCGCGCTGGAAGGGCATGGAGGCATCACTGCAATATGGCGCAGGCGAAAGTCAGCGTGCCAGCCGCAAGGCCAGCGAAACCTGGGGCTTGCGGCTGGGATATGCCGATGCCGGCTATTTCATCAACTATGCCTGGATGACCCGGCTGAACACGGTTGATACCAATAACAGCGCCATTCACCGTGTGGAGATGGGTTATCGCGGTGCAGCGCTGCAACTGGCGGCCACCGTGCAGAAAATCCGCCTGTATGGCAATGCTCATCAAAACAAGGATGGCAGTAATGATTTCGAGATTCCCGGCATCCTGCAGCAAAGCAATATTGCCAAGACCGGGAATAACAAGCTGAGCAGCCAGGTGGTGGCGCTGACTGCCGGTTATCAGCTGGGGGCGTTCAAACCCATGCTGCAGTACTCACACCGAGGCCGGGTTTACATGGATGGCCAGCATCTGAACTGGTCGGCCAATCAGTGGGCTGCCGGCGTGGAATACACCCTGAGCAAGCGCAGCCTGCTGCAAGCGGGTTACGGCGCGGTACGGCAGAATGCCGGGGGACAAAGCGCGCTGGCCTGGAGCAAATCCAGCGCCAGCACCGCCTGGATGATGATGCGGACCGATTTCTAAGCAAACCCGCGCAGTAGCATTGTGCAAGGGATGAGAGAGATCTTTGGCCAGGCCAAGGATCCTTCTCCCGTCCGCCACGCGGAAGCGGCATGCAAACCATCATCCGCGTGAGCAGATACCTGCCCTTTGTGCATTGGGTGGAATACGCAAATCACCCCCACCGCAAAGCCGGATTTACACCGTCTCCAGCGCCAGCAGCTCGGCCATGGTTTGACGGCGACGGATCAGCCTGGCCTCATCGCCATCCAGCAGCACCTCCGGCAACAGCGGGCGGCTATTGTAATTGGAGGACATGGTGGCACCGTAGGCACCGGCATCATGGAACACCAGCCAGTCGCCTACCCCGGCTGCAGGCAGCTGGCGGCTTTCCACCACGCCGCCTTCCTGCTGGGTGAACACATCCCCGGACTCGCACAGCGGGCCGGCCACTACCGTCGGCACGGCACCGGACTTTTCGGTGCCATTGCGCTCCAGTACCGAAATGGCGTGGTAGCTGCCGTACAGGGACGGACGCATCAGGTCGTTGAAGCCGGCATCCACCAGCACAAAGTGGCGGCTGCCCATATCCTTGACCGCACGTACCTCGGCCACCAGCGCGCCGGACTCGGCCACCAGGAAGCGGCCCGGTTCGATCTCCAGACGCACCGCGTGACCCAGCAGCTGTTCCACTTCCTTTCGCGCGCTGTCCCACAGCTGGAAATAGTGTTCGGTATCAATGCGGCTGTCACCGTCGCGATAGGGAATGGACAGGCCACCACCGGCGGAAATGGCTTCGATATCCTGTCCCAGGCTGCGCACCAGCTCCACCATGGCACCGCACACCTGTTGCAGATGGCCATAATCCACCCCGGAACCGATATGCATGTGGATGCCCACCAGCTTGAGACCACTGGCAGCAATCACCTGCAGTGCCTGCGGCAGGTCGGCATGCCAGATGCCATGCTTGCTGTTTTCACCGCCGGTATTGGTCTTGTGGCTGTGGCCATGGCCAAAACCGGGGTTGATGCGCAGCCATACCCGATGGCCGGGCGAGCGTTCGCCCAGTTGGCGCAGCATGTCGATGCTGCCTGCATTCACCACGATGCGCTCGGCCACCACCTTGTCCAGCGTGGCACGATCCAGCACGTCGGCGGTGAACACCACCTCGGAAGGTTCCGCCGAGCTCAGGTCGTAACCGGCCAGGCGCGCCCTTTCGATTTCCCCCAGCGACACGGCATCCACCATCACACCCTGCTCGCGCATCAGGCGCAGGATATGGGTATTGGAGTTGGCCTTTTGCGCATAACGGATGACATCAAACTGCTTGAGCTGCGCAATGCGTTCACGGATGACTTGTGCGTCATACACCCACAGCGGAGCGGAAAACTGTTCGGCCAGTGCGGCCAAGCGGGAGGGGGCAAAGGTTTTCATGTCAATCCATTCATGGTTTTCCAGCAGTGTGAGGCCTGTATGGACAAAAATAAAATATCAATTCATCGCCATGTCTTTCATTTATGATATGACTATTCCCTGCCTGAACAAGCTGCCATGTCCTTCAACCTGCGCCATGTGGAAATTTTCCACGCCATCATGACCAGCGGCAGTGTGACCGAAGCGGCCACCTTGCTGCATACCTCCCAGCCCACCATCAGCCGGGAACTGGCCCGGCTGGAACAGCTCAGCGGTCTGGTGCTGTTCGAACGGGTGCGCGGACGCTTGCGCCCTACCTTGCAAGCCTTGCAGTTGTTTGAAGAAGTGCAGCGTTCCTATCTGGGCCTGGAGCGGATTGTCAGCACCGCCCAGGCCTTGCGCCACTTCGACACCGGTCAGCTATCCATTGCCTGCCTGCCCATGTTTTCCCAGGCGGTGCTGCCTGCGGCATGCCAACGCTTTCTGGCCCGTTATCCCAAGGTAAAGCTGAATATCACGCCGCAGGAATCTCCCCTGCTGGAAGAATGGCTGGCCGCTCAACGCCATGATCTGGGCCTGAGCGAAAGCCATATCCAGCCACCGGGCACCAGCCAGCAACAGCTGTTTTGCGCTGACGAAGTGGCAGTACTGCCCGACACCCATCCGCTATGCAGCAAGTCGGTACTGGAGCTCAGCGATTTTGCCGGGCAGCCGTTCATCAGCCTGTCCGCCAGCGATATCTATCGTCAGCAACTGGACATGCTGTTTGCCAATGCCGGGGTCACACGGCAACTGGTGCTGGAGACCCACAGCGCGGCATCAGTGTGCTGCATGGTGCGCCAGGGCATTGGCATGGCAGTGGTCAATCCGCTCACCGCGCAGGAATATGCCGGGCAAGGTGTCTGCATTCGCCCGCTGGCCGTTTCGCTGCCGTTCCGGGTCAATCTGATTCGCCCGCTGCACCGTCCTGCGTCGGCACTGGTTGAGCATTTTGCTGACGAGTTGTGTGCCGTCCTGGCCAGTCATCACCCACAAATTTATTGATTTACAAATAATTTCAAATACAGATATCAAATAGTCTTTGCAAAATAATGATTATGGCATTAACTTTTTCAGCTATACCGCAATCAGTGCTCCGTTTTTTGGGAGTGAGACCGGCTGCTGAGCAAGCTTGTGTAATAGCCAGCCGGGCACCGGATGCTCCGTCATTTTTCAGAGATCAATCATGCGTAATAATCAGCCTGTCACCCAGCATGAGCTGTTTTTGCATCCCAAACGGCCCATCGTCACCAAGACCGACCTCAAGGGGCTGATTACTTACGCCAATCGTGCCTTCATCGAAATCAGCGGCTTTACCGAGGATGAGCTGATTGGTCAGCCACACAATATCGTCCGGCATCCGGATATGCCTGCCGAGGCATTCGAGGACTTGTGGCGCACGGTGGAAGCCGGCCACCCCTGGCGCGGCCTGGTGAAGAACCGCAGCAAGCAGGGTGACTATTACTGGGTGGATGCCTATGTGACGCCGATCCGGGAGAACGGCAATACGGTGGGTTACATGTCGGTACGCAGCGCACCGGACAAGCAGCAATGCCAGCAAGCCGAGCAGTTGTATGCCGAAATCCGTGCCAAGCGCAGCCCCTTCCCGGTCACCCGCCAGCACAAGGGGCTCTCCATGCAGCGCCTGCTGTTGCTAGCCATGCTGCCGCCGATTCTGGCCTTGCTGGCCCAATTCATCCTGCCGGACAGCATCGTCCACGGCATTCTCAATGTAGGCAGCATCCTCTGGCTGATTGGCGCAGCCTTCTTCATTTACCAGGGCATCGCCGCACCATTGGCACAGGCCAAACAAGGACTGGGCAGGCTGGCGGAGGGCAATTTCAAGGAGCCGATAGCGCAGTCCGGCTGCCAGGACATGCGCCAGATGATGGAAATGCTGGAAACCATGCGCATCAATACCCGTGCTGTGCTGGCCGATGTGGTGACCGGCGCGCATGACATCAGCCAGGCGGCAACCGCCACCCATACCGAAGCCTCCCATCTGGAAAAGCGCGGTGAACACGCGCTGGAAGGCATCACCCGCGTTGCCGCCGCGCTGGAACAGCTATCGGTATCGGTGAATGAGATTTCCCTCACCACACAGGCTGGCGCAGGCCATGCCAGTGCGGCCACCCGGCTGGCAGATCAGGGCGAGGACAAAATGCGCGAAACCAGCCAGGCCACCCGCCAGGTGATGGGCGAGTTCGAACATACCCGCGATGCCATTCTGGTTCTGGAAAAGTCGGCGGAAGAAATCGGCTCGGTCACCTCGGTAATCAAGGAGATTGCCAACCAGACCAACCTGTTGGCGCTGAATGCCGCCATCGAAGCTGCCCGGGCCGGAGAACAAGGGCGCGGCTTTGCCGTGGTGGCCGATGAGGTACGCAAACTGGCGGAGCGCACTGCCGGCAATACCCTGGAAATCGAACAGTCCATCAATGTGCTGCACGAACGTACCCGCCAGGTACTGCAAAACGTCCAGCAGGCACTGAACAAGGTGGAAGGCGTGGAAAGCGCCATCAGCACCGCCAGTGAAAGCCTGGAAGCCATCCGCGAAGCCAATCAGGGCGTGTCGGCTTCTGCCGCCAATGTGGCCGAGATGCTGCAACAGCAGTCCTCGGCCTCCACCGAAGTGGCGCAGAACATGGAAACCATGAGCGTGCTGACCGAGCAGAACAGCCACAGCATTGCCACCACGCGTGAAGTGGCCCAGCAATTGCACACCACCGCGCATGATCTGAAGCGACTGGTCAGCCACTTCGAGCGTCATCTGTGAGCCAGTCAGCATCCACGCGAAGCGCCATGCTTTTGCTACAATAGCTCCGGCCCTGTCAACTGGGGCATCACTGATCTGAACAAGGCGGCCCTGGGCCGCCTTGCTGTGTTTTACGGCCAGCAGACCGCCAGCCGGGCAACTTTCGACCTCAGGATTGGATTTCGCTTGAAACTGCGTACCGTGCTACGAATTGCGCTGCTATTGGTGTTGATGGACATTGCTGCCGTCAGTGCCTTTCGCGCCAGCGTGGACGGCTCGCTGGAAGAACTGCGTGCGGCCAATACCCAGCGGCTGGAGCTGTATGCCAATAGCCTGGAAAGTGAAATCGGGCATTACGCCCGCCTGCCCAGCCTGCTGGGCCTGTCCCCCTATGTAGACCGTTTGCTGCATGCCCCGGACGATGTCCAGCGCCAGCAGGCCGCCAATGATTATCTGGAACGCCTGAGCCAACGCACCGGTGCCAGCGCCATTTACATCATGGATGACAAGGGCGTGGTCAAGGCCACCAGCAACTGGCGTCAGCCGGACAGTTATCTGGGCGAGAACGACGCATTCCGCGCCTACTTCACCGATGCCATGAACGGCCAGCCCGGCCGCTTTTTTGGCGTAGGCACCACCCGTAGCGAAGCCGGTTACTATCTGTCGGAACCGTTGAGCAGCCACGGCCGCATCATCGGGGTGGCGGTGGTGAAGGTGAATATGGAATACCTGGAAAAGCTGTGGCGGGAAAACAAGACCACGGTGATGGTATCGGACCAGAACGGCGTGGTGATTCTGGCCACCGAACCGGGCTGGAAATTCAATACGCTCAAACCCTTCAGCAAGGCCTTGCAGGACGCGTTTGACCGCAATTTGCAGTACAACCGCAAACGACTTCCGCCACTGGGGCTGGAAGAGCGGCGCAGCCTGGGCAATGGCAGCCACATCTACCGGCTGGAACAGGGAGGACGCAAGCCGCTCAGCCGCCTGGCCTACCCGCGGGACATGCTGGGCCAGTCCTTGCAGCTGCCGCTGTCCAACTGGCGGCTCACCGTGCTGTCCAGCCTGGACCCGGTCTACCAGCTGGCCTACAACCGGGCCGCGCTGGCCGCAGTGCTGACACTACTGAGCCTGACCGGCATTCTGTGGCTGAACGAGCGCCGTCGCCGCCTGCGCGACAAGCTGGCCGCGCGCGAAGCGCTGCAGCAAGCCTACCGGGAGCTGGAACGCAAGGTGGAAGAACGTACCGCCGACCTGTCGCTGACCAATCAGCGACTGCAAGAAGAAGTCAGCGAACGTATCCGGACCGAACAGCATTTGCGCCAGACGCAGGACAATCTGGTGCAGGCAGGCAAGCTGGCAGTACTGGGCCAGCTGGCTACCGGTGTGGCGCACGAACTGAACCAGCCGCTGGCGGCACTGCGCACCTTGTCCGGCAATGCCATCAAGTTTCTGGAGCGCGCGCAAACCGACACGGTGCGAACCAATTTGCAAACCATCTGCCAGCTGGTGGACAAGATGGGCGAAATCACCAGTGCGCTGAAAAGCTACTCGCGCAAGTCCACCAACAGCCTGGGTACGGTAGACATCAGCATGGCCATCGACAGCGCCCTGTTACTGCTGCGCAACCGGCTGGAGGGAAGCAGCATCCAGATTCTGCGCCCCAATGCCCCGGAACCCTGGCAAGCGCGTTGCGACCCCAACCGCTTTGAACAGGTGCTGGTGAATCTGCTGGCCAATGCACTGGACGAGCTGCAACAACGCCCGGAAGGGCAGATTGAAATCAGCGGTCATCGCACGCCCACCCAGCTGGTGCTGCAAATCCGCGATAACGGCCCCGGCCTGCACGAGTCGGTGCGCGCCCAGCTGTTCGAACCCTTTGTCACCACCAAGCCCGCCGGTATCGGCCTGGGCCTGGGGCTGACCCTGAGCGCCGGCATCATTGCCGAAGCCGGTGGCAGCCTGAGTGCCGACAATCACCCGCAGGGCGGTGCCGTGTTCACCATCACCCTGCCGCTTGCCACAAAGGAAAACCGTCATGTTTGATGGGATGAAAGTGTTGATCGTCGAAGATGATCCGGACGTGCGGCTGGGCTGCGAGCAAGCGCTGATGCTGGAAGGCCTGGATGCCCGCGGCGTGGCCAGCGCCGAGCAGGCACTGGCGCTGCTCACCCCCGGCTTTCCCGGCGTCGTGGTCAGCGACATCCACCTGCAAGGACAGGATGGCATGGCGCTGATGCGCAACTTGCTGGCCCGTGATGCCAGCCTGCCGGTGATCCTGATCACCGGTCATGGCGATGTCAGCCTGGCGGTACAGGCCATGAAAGATGGCGCTTACGACTTCATCGAAAAGCCCTTCTCCCCGGAGCGCCTGCACGATGTGGTGTGCCGTGCCATGGAGCAGCGCCGCCTGAGCCTGGAAGTGGAAAGCCTGCGCCGTCAGCTGCAAGACAAGCAAAGCCTGGAATCGCGCCTGATCGGCCGCTCGCCGGCCATGGAAAAAGTGCGCCGCATGATTGCCGACCTGGCCGATACCTCGGCCAATGTGTTGATCCTGGGCGAAACCGGCACCGGCAAGGAGCTGGTGGCGCGTTGCCTGCATGAAATCAGCCGTCGCCAGAAGCACAACTTTGTCGCCGTCAATTGTGGCGGTCTGGCGGAAAACCTGTTCGAGAGCGAGATTTTCGGCCACGAGGCCCATGCCTTCACCGGGGCCGCCAAACGCCGCATCGGCCGTATCGAATATGCCAATAACGGCACGCTGTTCCTCGATGAAATCGAAAGCATGCCGCTACCGCTGCAAATCAAGATGCTGCGCGTGCTGCAGGAACGCACGCTGGAGAGGCTGGGTTCCAACACCCCCATTCCGGTGGACTGTCGCGTGATATCGGCCACCAAGGCTGACCTGAAAGCCATGGGCAATAACGGCAGCTTCCGTAGCGACCTTTACTACCGGCTGAACGTGGTCACGCTGCAACTGCCGCCGCTGCGCGAACGCCGCGAGGATATTCCGCTACTGTTCGAGTATTTCCTGCTGCAATCGGCCAGCCGTTTCGACCGCCCCACCCCGCAACTGGAAGCCCATGAACAGGCCGAACTGCTGGCCTACGACTGGCCGGGCAATGTGCGCGAATTGCGCAATGTGGCCGAACGCTATGTGCTGGGCATTCGCACGCCATTGTCGGAATCCGGCGAGCCAAGCCAGAGCCTGCCGCTGGCCGAAACCGTGGAAGCGTTCGAACGGGCACTGATTGCCGAGGAATTCCGTCGCCACGGTTACAGCCTGAGCCGTACCAGCGAAGCGCTGAAAGTGGCCAAGACCACCCTGTTCGACAAACTGAAAAAATACGGCCTGAATCAATCGGGTTGATGCCCGGCTGATGGCCGGGCTGATGACATGCCCGCAGTCCCGGCCGGCACCGGGCTGCAGGCATAAAAAAAGCGGCCACCGGGGCCGCTTGCCAAAGGCTGCTTGATCAGTCGCCACACCATGCTGTCGCTGCGGGGGGATCACACCAGGGGTGTCGCAGTCGACAGACAGGCCGGTGCAGCGCCTGTCAGCCAGCTCAATAGGTGTAGAACATGCGTTGCAGTTCTTTGGTGTCGTGGGTCTTGGTCAGACCCAGCATCAGCAGGATGCGGGCTTTTTGCGCATTCAGCGTGTCGCTCACCACCAGGTCTTCCTGGTCGTCATTGGCTTCACCATTACGCGCCACGATACCGCTACCCACGCGCGAGCTGCGTACCACGATCACACCCTTCTTACGGGCGTCACGGATGGCAGGCATCATCTGGGCGGCAATACTGCCATCGCCCACACCGGCTTGCACGATGCCCTGGGCACCGGCAGCAATGTCGGCATCCATGGCCACGCGGTCCATGTTGGCGTAACCGTAAACGATGTCGACACGCGGCAGGCTGTTCAGCTTGGAGATGTCAAATTCGGTATCCGCAGTGTTCTTGCGGGTGGACATGCGGTAGAAGTGCGGCTTGTTGTCCTGCATGTAACCCAGATAACCCAGTTCTGGCGTCTTGAAGGTGTCGGTAGTGGAAGTGTTGGTCTTGGTGACTTCGCGGGCGGCGTTGATCTGGTCGTTCAGCGCAACCAGCACACCCTTGCCAACCGCATCCTTGCTGCCAGCCAGAATCACGGCGTTATACAGGTTGATCGGACCATCTGCACTGATGGCGGTGGACGGACGCATGGAGCCAACCACAACCACCGGCTTCTTGCTCTTCACCACCAGGTCCAGGAAGTAAGCGGTTTCTTCGATGGTATCGGTACCGTGGGTAATCACCACGCCGTCCACATCCTTCTGGGCCAGCAGTTCGTTCACACGCTTGGCCAGCTTCAACCACACTTCATTGGTCATGCTTTCGCTGGCGATCTGGGCAACCTGTTCGCCACGTACATCAGCCACCTTGGACAGCTCGGGCACGGCGGCAATCATCTTGTCCACGCCCAACTTGGCTGCGGTGTAACCAATGGTGGTGGTGCTGGTAGCGCCAGTACCGGCGATGGTGCCACCGGTTGCCAGAATCACCACGTGCGGCTTGGCCGCATCAGCCGCCTGGGCGGACTGACCACACAATGCAGCCATGACAGCTGCGCTGGACAACAACATTTTGAAGGTTTTTTTCATGTCTCTTCCTTTGTAGAAAGACAAGTGGGAGATGACGTTGCCGGGGAGCAACTCACTGCAGCGATCCCCCCGTCACCAGCTTGTCCGCCTGTATCGGCAGCTTTGGCTGGGCGGGGAGTCTCGCCTGATTTCTTATTTGTTCATGCGTGGCAGGGACGCCGGGGCTCAGGCCTGATCTTCGGCCAGGGCCGGGTTGGCATGTGCAGCTTCGGCATCGATATCGCCTTCCGAAGCAGCCACCACGGTAGTGGCAATGGCATTACCCAGCACGTTGGTGGCGGTACGGCCCATGTCCAGGAAGTGGTCGATACCCAGAATCAGCAGAATGCCGGCTTCAGGCAGGTTGAACATCGGCAGTACGGCAGCCACCACCACCAGCGAAGCACGCGGTACACCGGCAATACCCTTGCTGGTGATCAGCAGGATCAGCAGCATGGTGATTTGCTGGCCCAGGGTCAGGTTGATGTTGGCAACCTGGGAGATGAACAGGGCGGCAAACGAGGTGTACATGATGGAACCGTCCAGGTTAAACGAATAACCCAGCGGCAGGACAAAACCGGAAACACGTTCCTTGATGCCAAAGCGTTCCAGCTGCTCCAGCAGGGTCGGGTAAGCAGCTTCGCTACTGGCGGTGGCAAAACCCAGCATCAGCGGCATGCGGATGGTCTTGAGCAGGGCGAAGATCTTCTTGCCGACAAAGCCGTAAGCGGCGGCAATCATCAGCATCCACAGGCAAGCCAGGGCCAGGTAGAAGCTACCCATGAACTTGGCGTACATGGACAGCACGCCCAGGCCATCGGCGGTAATGGTGGCAGCAACGGCACCGAATACACCAACCGGGGCAAACATCATCACGATATTGGTGACGCGCAGCATGATGTTGGCGAGTTGTTCCAGACCTTTCATCAGGATGTCCGGTTTCGGGCCCTTGTAAGAAGCAATGGCAAAACCGAAGAACACCGAGAACACCACCACTTGCAGCACTTCGTTTTTCGCCATGGCGTCAAAGAAGCTGGTGGGGAACATGTGGGTGATGAAGTCCTTCAGGTTCAGCGCACTGGTCTTCAGGGCCGGTGCAGCAGCATCAGCCACCGGCAGGGTGTAACCCACGCCAGGTTGCAGGCTGTTGGCGAAAATCAGGCCCAGGAACAGGGAAACCAGCGAGGCACCCATGAACCAGCACATGGCCTTCAGACCAACACGACCCACAGAGCGGGAATCACTGCTGCCAATGCCATGCACCAGGGTGGACATCACCAGCGGCGCAATGATCATCTTGATCAGACGCATGAACACGTCGGTCAGGATGGAGAAGTAACCGGCAACATCTTTCAGTTGTTTCGGATCGGTAATCGAGGTGTGACAGCCGTAGCCGACTGCGATGCCCAGCACCAGGGCGATCAAGACCCACAGGGTAATCTTGTTGGTTTTCACGAGCGTTTCTCCAGAGTAACCCGGCTTTATGGCCGGTGTTGAGTACGCTCTATACAGCAGAAAGCGTGCCAAGAAAAATTCACATTTTTATCACGTAAATATCTGATTTTTATGAATAAAAATAAAAATACAATAGCATTGATTCGGAAATCCGAATGGAAGCTGAAAACTGCGTTTGGAAAACCGACCGGAATGGTGGCAGTGGATGCCGCGAAGGGGTTCTTGTGACCTGCTATCCGGAGAAAAGTTTCCGCACTGCAGCATCATCCGACTGCGCTATTGTCCGTTCATCGCCGCTGTTACCTGCCGGCCCTGTCAGGGTGGTCAAGCGGTCGTGCCGGACATGCCCAAGCAGTCGCCACATTTCTTGCAGGCATGAAAAAGCCGCTGTGAATGAATCACAGCGGCTTTTGATTTGGTGGGCCCCCCGGGAGTCGAACCCGGCACCAACGGATTATGCTTACCCGCTACGGCTTTCGCCGCCCCTTTCGGGTTTGTGGTCTGGACTGTCTCTTGTCTTTACGACCTGCCCGTACAGTCTCTACACGTTCTCTCTTGCGAGAGCTTCGCTCGGGATTGCCACGCCGCCACGGCAGCAGAGGTTTCCCCGAATTTGAGCAGTTCTACCAGGGAGCAGAGTCAACTTGCTCCAAGGCAACCCAATCAGTGCGCTCCGTACTCTTGCGAGTCGTAGGAGTCCACTTGTTAAGTCCGCTGCTCTAACCAAGCAT
Source organism: Aquitalea pelogenes (assembly GCF_041914625.1). Taxonomy (NCBI): domain Bacteria; kingdom Pseudomonadati; phylum Pseudomonadota; class Betaproteobacteria; order Neisseriales; family Chromobacteriaceae; genus Aquitalea; species Aquitalea pelogenes. The sequence continues at coordinate 173,351 of NZ_JAYSDA010000009.1, forward strand.
GAGCTAGAGGCCCGAAGCTGCGCAGTATAACAGAATGAAATAAAAATCCCCAAGCCCTGATGCAAGCAGCTTGGGGATGCCGTCTTGAAAGACAGGCTGTATTACTGACCGCCCGGCTCGTTGTCCAGGAAGCTGCGCAGGCGTTCCGAACGGGTCGGGTGACGCAGCTTGCGCAAGGCCTTGGCTTCAATCTGACGGATACGCTCACGCGTCACGTCAAACTGCTTGCCCACTTCTTCCAGCGTGTGGTCGGTATTCATGTCGATACCAAAACGCATGCGCAATACCTTGGCCTCACGCGGAGTCAGGGTATCCAGCACTTCCTTGGTGGCGTCCTTCAGGCTGGAGTACATCGCAGCATCGGACGGTGCCAGGTTGTTCTGGTCCTCGATGAAATCACCCAGATGGGAATCGTCGTCATCGCCGATCGGGGTTTCCATGGAGATGGGCTCCTTGGAAATCTTCATGATCTTGCGAATCTTCTCTTCCGGCATTTCCATTTTTTCCGCCAGTTCGGCCGGGTCCGGCTCACGGCCGGTTTCCTGCAGGATCTGACGCGAAATGCGGTTCATCTTGTTGATGGTTTCGATCATGTGCACCGGAATACGGATGGTGCGGGCCTGGTCCGCGATCGAGCGGGTGATGGCCTGACGAATCCACCAGGTGGCATAAGTCGAGAACTTGTAACCACGACGGTATTCGAACTTGTCCACCGCCTTCATCAGGCCGATATTGCCTTCCTGGATCAGGTCGAGGAACTGCAAGCCACGGTTGGTGTACTTCTTGGCGATGGA